>NZ_JBEFST010000002.1:0-371076 GCF_053483675.1 Mycolicibacterium sp. XJ1819
AGCGTGCCGTCAACAACGTCACCCAACGTCCCATCAAGAACATCACCTAACGTCCCATCAAGAACATCACCAACAGTCCCGTCCAGAACGTCGCCCAAAGTTCCGTCCAGAACGCCACCGATCAGGTTGTTGGTGGAAACGCCCCCTCCCCCCGTCCGGGCGCCACCGATCAATCCACCTCCGGAGGAGGTCTCCGAATCTGAGTCAGAGCCCACGTCCGAGTCCGAGTCGCCATCGGACGACGAACCAGAGGATGAACCCGACGACGAACCATCTGAGGAGCTTCCGGGGCGGTTTTCGGGGAACCGGACTTCCGACACGCCCTCGGTCATCAAGGTTTCGGGCATCCTCGGCGCGAACCAGGAACCGCTCGGCAACTGTGCTTCTGCATACATGAGTTGCACGGGCGTCGGCACCGCCAGAGTCGAAGCCCCCAGCGCGATGGCCATGCCACCGGCGAAAAGCGTCGCGCCGATACCTCGGCTCTTTATCAACGGGTTCTGCTTTGACGGGGCAACACGACGTCCGCCCTGAGGCAACTCGAACATTGATTGCCGTCGACTCGGTGCCCGATGTCTACCCCGCGGCTTCCGCTCACCCATTGACCCGACCTCTCTTCGTTGAAAGACCTGCCTGCCCGCACTGTCGGCGCTGGAAAAGATCTCCCAATTTCGGGAGTTCTGTCCCACCGCGGGATTTTGCCACACGCAATGTGGTTTGCGCCACTCAATGGGCTAGCGAAGCTAGAAACCACACCCAACGCTGGCCGCCAGATCGCCCATTCAGGCCGGACGACCCAGTGCCATACCGCGATCTTGAGGGCCGGAAACCCGACCGTATGGTTGGATATCTATCGCTCAAAACGGCGCTAACTGTAAAAATGGCGCATAGTTTCAGTGCACTACCGGCCTTCCCCGTGTGCCGTCAAGATCACTGCACCCGCCACGGCGTTCAGCATTCCCGGTCACCGTGGTTCACAGATCCCTAAACCAGCAAACACTCTGTTTCGTTACGCTAAAGAACTAGATAGTTTGCTGACTCATCCTCAGAATTTTCCGATTGCAACTTCGGGACACCGCCCCGGACGGGGTGGGTAAATTGACGAACCCGCAGATACTTGCGGGTGCAAGAGCCTTGGTACCCCTGCTTCACGCCGACCTCAGAGTGGTCTTCTCGCGACCCTTGCGTCACGGACGCCTCAGGCGTGACTTTGCCCCAGACCCGCTGTGGCATAGGTGATGACGCCGATCAGCGCAATCCGCGGACGCGCTGCTGAGGGGCGGCGTCAGGCGTCTCGGGCGTTCAACACGACGATCGCAGCCCCGAGAACCGCCGCGACCAACGCCGCGAAGTAGAGCAGCGAACCGCCCGGACCCCACGGCATGTCGTACACCGGATACAGCCACGGCACGTCGGCAGCGATGAAGACGTTCCCGAACGGCAGGTAAGGCCCGACCGCGGTACCAACGTCGGGCAAGTTGGCCAGCATCGGTTCGACGACCAACGGCCACAGCAACAGCACCGCGACGGCGCCGGGCGCTGCACGCAGAATTGCGCCGACAGCGACCCCCAGCACCGCGGCCAGTGCTGCGTAAACAGCGATGACGACAACCACCCGCTGGGCGTCGGGCGACGCCAAGGACACGGTGGCCGCCCGTGATGTGGCGAAGAGCCGTGCGATCACCACGGACCCGATCGCCATGAGGCCGGCGTAGACGGCCGAAAACACCGCCACCACGGTCGCTTTACCGACGAGCACCATTGTGCGCGCCGGGGCGGCGATGAACGTGGTGCGGATCATTCCGCTCCGGTACTCGGCCGTCATGGTCATCGAGGCCAACACCATCAACACCGGCACCCCGAACACCGCAATGCCGATTGCCGTGCGTTCTGGTGGCAGCGGCGACTCGGTATGGGCGAGTGCCCCCTGGGCTGCCGCCAGCACCAGGCTGAGCGCAGCGACCGTGGCGGCGATCCACAGCGTGGATCGCGTGGTCAGCATCTTGATCCGCTCGGCGTTGAGAAGGCCAACCATGCTCATGGCTTCGCCGTCCGATACTCGACGGCGTCGTCGGTCATCTTCATGTATGCCTCTTCGAGTGAAGCCTGTTGAGCGCTCAACTCGTGCAGGGTTATTCCGTGACGAGCCGCCAGTTCACCGACAACCTCGATCCGCGCGCCACGCACCAGCAGGGCGGAGTCGCCCGGTGCCTGCTGGGCGGTCAAACCCGCCTGCACGAGAACACCGTGGAGCGCGGCCATCTGCGGGCTGCGCACCCGGACGACATCGGCACCCGATCTGCTGATGAACTCGGTGACCGTCGTCGACGCGATCAACCTGCCCTTTCCGATCACCACCAAACGGTCAGCGGTATTGGCCATCTCGGCAAGTAAGTGGCTGGAGACGAACACCGTCCGCCCCTCACCCGCCAGCGATCGCATCAGCGTGCGCACCCATCGGACCCCTTCGGGGTCCAGCCCGTTGACCGGTTCGTCGAACAGCAACACCGCCGGATCACCGAGCAGCGCCCCCGCTATGCCGAGCCGCTGGCTCATGCCCAACGACAGTGTGCCCGCCTTCTTGTCAGCGACGGACTCCAGACCGACCATCTCCAGGACCCGGTCAACCCGTTTTCCCGGAATCCGGTTTGTCGCCGCCATCCAGCGCAGATGGTTTCGAGCAGAACGGTTGGGATGGGCCTGCCGCGCGTCGAGTAAAGCCCCGACTGTGCGCAACGGATTGTTCAGCCGACGGTAGGGCTGTCCGTCGATCGTGGCCGTGCCCGCCGTCGGTCGATCCAGTCCCAGGATCAGCCGCATCGTGGTGGTCTTCCCCGCCCCGTTGGGCCCCAGGAACCCGGTGACGACACCTGGCTCGATCGAGCAGGTCAGTCCGTCGACCGCGCGAGTTCGACCGAACACCTTGGTCAGCCCAGCCAACTCGATCATCCGGCCATGATGACACGCTTCGGCGGCCGCCCGGACAGTCCGGTGCCCGCCGCCTATAGTGCGGCCCTAGACGCATCAGGAGAGGAACCGCCGGTGTCTGAACTCAACGTCGAGGAAGCCGAACCGGGAATCATGGTCATGACCATGAACCGGCCACAAAAGCTCAACGCGCTGGCTGTGGGCATGATCGACGAGATGCACGCGGCTCTAACCGAATTGAACTCCTCGAAGTCTGTGCGGGCTATCGTGCTCACCGGCGCCGGGCGCGGCTTCTGTTCGGGGGCCGACCTCACCGATACGAGTCTTGCCGTCGATGACGTCAGCGGAATGTTCGCTTTACAGGAGAAGATCGCGTCGCTGCACGAGAAGATCCACAATCTTCGACCGCCGGTAGTGGCCGCGATCAACGGTGTTGCCGTCGGTGGCGGATTCTCGCTGTCGCTCGCGAGCGATATTCGACTGGCGACGCCGGCCGCCCGTTTTGGCGCCGTGTTCATCACCATCGGTATCTCGGCATGCGACATGGGTACCAGCT
Source organism: Mycolicibacterium sp. XJ1819 (assembly GCF_053483675.1). Classification (NCBI taxonomy): domain Bacteria; kingdom Bacillati; phylum Actinomycetota; class Actinomycetes; order Mycobacteriales; family Mycobacteriaceae; genus Mycobacterium; species Mycolicibacterium sp. XJ1819. Next base: position 3,485 of record NZ_JBEFST010000002.1, read on the forward strand.
ATTTCCTGCCGCGACTTGTGGGAGCGTCACGAGCGGCAGAACTGATGTTGACCGGCCGCATCTTTGAGGCACAGGAGGCCAAAGACATCGGCCTCGTCCTCGAGGTCGTCGACGACGGCAGCGTCGTGGACCGCGCGGTCGAGATCTGCCGCGACATCTCCAAGAATTCGCCGATGTCGGTCTGGATGACGAAGCAAACCTTCTGGCAGAACGTCGACGCTCCATCGCTTCGGCACGCGATCGACCTCGAGAATCGTACGCAGATCATGTGCTCGCAAACGGGCGACACCCAAGAGGCACTGACCGCCTTCGCCGAGAAGCGCCAACCCCACTGGAACCCCCTCGGCTGACGACGGTCGTCACCAAGCAAATGGAGGCTGTGCAATGACGCAATCCCGGCGACTGGACGGTCGTGTCGCGATCGTGACGGGCGCCAGTCGCGGAATGGGCAAGGCGATCGCCGTCACGTTCGCCCGTGAAGGCGCCGCGGTCGCGGTGGTGGCCAGAACCGAAACCGAGTGGAGTCCGCTGCATCCGGGGACGATCCACGAAGTCGTGGACGACATCACGCGTGCGGGCGGGAAGGCAATCGCCGTCGCGGCGGATTTGTCGCGTCCCGAAGACATTGAGCGCGTGTACGAAACCGCGCGAAGCGAATTGGGTCCGGTCGACCTGTTGGTCAACAACGCCGCCCTCACCACGCCGGGCCGACCGACACCGGAAGGCCAGCGCTCAACGCGCCCGCCGGCATCACCCGCATCGACACAAGCCGCGGACGTCATACGTCCGGCCGCATTCGTTGACCTGCCACTCAAGGCGTTTCGCTTGCACTTCGAAATCGGTGTGTTCGCCTCATACCGACTGATGCAACTTGTGATTCCGGACATGATCGAATCGGGCCGCGGCGGCATCGTGAACATCGGATCTCAGGCCGCATTCGTACCGGGTGAAGGTCCGTACACCCAGTCCGACGCGGCTGGTCCGATCGCTTACGGCGCGAACAAGGCTGCGCTGCAACACCTGACCCAATCGGTCGCAGTGGAAATGCACCATCACGGCATCGCGGTCAACGCCTTGCTGCCGTCGGCACCGATACTGACACCTGGCAATCTGGTGGCAATTCCAGATGAGACCGACTGGGCCAATGCAGATGATTTCGCCGAAGCCACCGTGCGGGTGGCACTCGCCGATCCCGCCGTCACCACCGGATGCGTGCTGTGGCACGACGACGTCTTGCATCCCGAACTCGGCAAACGTGGGTGGCTTCGGCCAAACCCGACGTCATAGGCCTTACAGCGACGGGCTGGACGCCTGTGCCCAGAACCGCTTCGGGATTCGGCCGGCACGCCGGGCCAGATATCCGGCGGTGATGGCGGCCGCCATCGCTGCTGCCATCATCGGCGGGTTGGCAGATCGCGTCACCGCACTAGCCAAAAGAACTGCATCGCAACCCAATTCCATCGCCATGGCGGCATCGCTGGCCGTACCTATGCCGGCGTCGAGGATCACCGGTACCGACGCCTGATCGACGATCATCTCGATGTTGTGTGGGTTGGCGATACCCAGACCCGTCCCGATCGGCGAGCCCAACGGCATCACCGCCGCACAACCGGTGTCTTCGAGGCGGCGGGCCAACACCGGGTCGTCGTTGGTGTAGGGCAACACGATAAACCCGTCGTCGACCAACTGCTCAGCAGCCCTGACCAACTCGACTGCGTCGGGCAGCAGCGTGCGCTCGTCGGCGATCACTTCCAGCTTCACCCACTCCGTGCCCAACGCCTCGCGCGCCAGTTGAGCGGTCAGTACCGCCTCTGCTGCGCCGCGACACCCGGCCGTATTCGGCAATGGCGTGATGCCCAGCCGGTTCAACAGGTCGAGCACACCCGTGCCGCCCTCATGGTCGACGCGGCGCATCGCCACGGTGGTCAGCTCCGTCCCGGATGCGATGAGCGCCTCCTCGAGCACCGCGAGGTTCGCCGCGCCGCCGGTGCCCAGGATCAGCCGGGAGCCGAACTCGCGGCCCCCGATGGTCAATTTCGAATCAGCCACCTTGCACCGCCGTCACCACTTCCACCCGCACACCGTCGGACAGCGGCGTGTCCCACTCCGAGCGCGGCAGCACCGACCAGTCCACCGCCACCGCAATCCCCTTCTCCGGAAAGCCCATGTTCTCCAACAACATCGCGACTGTCGTCTGATCGTCCACTTCGACAGGTTCGTCGTTCACAGTGACCTTCATCGAAAGCCTCCACTCTTCGCATCCGCGCTCACCCCCACCAAGCCCGCCTCGGGCACCGGTACGCCATTCAGTTCCCCCACGATGGCCTCGGCCGTCCATGCCGACAACAGGAAGCCGTTGCGCCCGTGCCCCGCGGCCACCAGCGTCCGCTCGTCGAGGCGTCCGACAAGAGGCAGGCCGTCCGGCGTCATCGGCCGCAAACCTGCTGCACACTCGGCGAATTCATACTCACCCAGCGAGGGCATCACGGCACACGCGTCGTCGAGCAGCTCACGCACACCGGTGACCGCCGGCGCCGTGTCACGACCGTGTTCGTATTGCGTCGCGCCGACGACCACCCCGTCGCGGCGAGGTACCAGGTACACCTGACGGCCGTGGACACGAGCCCGAATCACCCGTTGCGGCACCGGCATACATCCTCGTCGCCAGCGTAGGCGAAGAACCTCGCCCTTGACCGGCCGGATCTGCAGACCCGGCCACAGTGTCGGTGCGTCGACGCCGTTGGCGATGACGACGGTGTCGGCGTTGACGTCGGCGAGATCGGATACCGGTGGCGCCCACTGCACGCCGAGCCGGTCACAGTGCGAGACGAGCGCTTCGACGACCGCCCGGTTGTCTACTGCCAGCTCCGTTTCCGCGCGAAATCCGTGCCGAATGCCCTGCGCGAGCAGCGGTTCGATATCGCGCGCGGTGTTGGTCAACTCAACCGGATGCCCCTGTGCGGCCAGCCATTCGCCGACGGTCTTCAAGTCGGTGGCATCGGCCCTGTCCACAGCGACCACCAACGACTCGCGGGCCGTCACGACACTTTCGGGCAGGCCGTCCAGAAACGGCCCGCGCCACAGCGCAAGCGACGCCAGGCCGAGTTGCAGAAGCCCTTCTTCGCCTGGCCAGCCCTCACTGTGGGGTGCCAGCATGCCGCCGGCCACCCACGACGCGCCACGGACATCGCTGCGGTGCACCCGAACGGCCCATCCGTCCAATGCCGCACGGCGCGCGACCGACAAGCCGATGACGCCACCACCGACAACCGCTAGTGATCCCTTGACCAAAACCCCTCCCTTCGCCGGCATGATCCGGATCAGGTGTGACGGTAAGGGCAGGACGTGCCCACTCTCAGTCCTCGATCCCGGGACTCCCGTGTCAGTTACCCACCGTAGTCGCTAGCGTCACGGTGTGCACAAAGCCCCTCAACGCCTCGCCACCGCTTCGCTGTATCTGTGCACCGACGCCCGACGGGAGCGCGGTGACCTCGCGGAATTCGTCGACGCGGCGCTCGCAGGCGGCGTCGACATCGTCCAGTTACGGGACAAGGGTTCGCCTGGCGAGCGCCAGTTCGGCCCGTTGGAGGCCCGCGAGGAACTGCAGGCGCTGGCCACGATCGCCGACGCGACCCGACGCCACCATGCGCTGCTGGCCGTCAACGACAGGGCAGACATCGCCCTGGCCGCCGGCGCCGACGTGCTGCACCTCGGTCAAGACGACCTGCCGCTGCCGGTCGCGCGGGGCATCGTGGGACCCGACGTGGTGATCGGACGCTCCACCCACGACCGGGACCAAGTGGCCGCGGCCATCGCTGAGGACGTCGACTACTTCTGTGTCGGCCCGTGCTGGCCCACCCCGACCAAACCCGGCCGCCCCGCGCCGGGTCTCGACCTGGTGCGCGCCACCGCCGAAATGCACACCGACAAGCCGTGGTTCGCGATCGGCGGCATCGATACCGAACGGGTTACAGACGTTCTGGCCGCCGGTGCCCGCCGGATCGTGGTGGTGCGGGCGATCACCGCCGCCGACGACCCACGCGCGGCGGCCCGCCGCCTGAAGGAAGCGCTCAACCCTGCCGGTTGACCAGCAGCGGGATGGAGGCCGTCAGCTCGCGAAGTCGCCGCCAGCTGTCCGCGAAACCGGGATGTAGCGGTAACGCCGACACGTCGTCGAGGCCCACCCACCGCAATTCGGCGCTCTCCCGGTTGGGTGTGGTGGCCAGCAGTTCGGGGGCATCGGCGATGACGGTCGTGTAGGTCCACTCGACGACGCCGCCGGATCCCTGAATCTCCTTGGTGACCTCGATCTTGCGCACCGTGATCTGCTCGGCCACCAGGCCGGCTTCTTCGTGGGCCTCGCGAACCGCGGCCTGCTCGGCCGTTTCGTGGCTGTCACGCGCGCCGCCGGGCAATCCCCAGGTGCCGCCCTGGTGGCTCCACGGCGCGCGGTGCTGCAACAGCACCGCGGTCATGCCGTCCGGACGCGGCGCCCGCAACAGCAGACCCGCCGCACCGTGCCTTCCCCAGAACGCCACACCATTGGACATGACCCAGCCATCACCGTCGCCACGCACGGCTTCAGGATACGGACGCGCGTGCTCCGTGAAACTCTTAGGATTCTTTTATAGAGTTGACACCGGCCGGAACGACCGCCCGGAAGCACCGAGATGAGGTCCGCGCGCATTGACTGTGGAGTTGGCGCACCCGTCGACCGAGCCGCTCGCGTCGCGATCGCCCACCACACCGGCGCACCCGCGCTGGTGGTTCTTTTGGACCACCCCCGGCCGCATCCTGACCATCGGTTTCGTCCTCACCGCTCTGGTGATCGCCAGCGCGTTCGCCACCTCGACCACGATCAATGACCGCCAACAGGCGCTGACCACCGTTCTCAACCACACCGAGCCGCTGGCGTTCGCCGCCGGACAGCTGTACACGACGCTGTCGGTGGCCGATGCCGCGGCCGCCACCGCGTTCATCGCCGGGGCCGAACCGCGTCCGGTGCGCCACCGTTACGAACAGGCCATCACCGACGCGTCGGTCGCCGTCACCCGCGCCTCCAGCGGTCTGACCGACGAAGAGCTGGTGCAACTCCTCGGCCGCGTCAACGCCGAACTTTCCGTGTATACCGGGTTGATCGAGACCGCGCGCACCAACAACCGGGCCGGAAATCCCGTCGGCTCGTCGTATCTGTCGGAGGCGTCGGCGCTGATGCAGAGCGAGATACTGCCGCGCGCCGAGCGTCTCTACGAGGCGACGTCGTCGCGAGTGGACGCCGAGACGACGGCGTCGGCGCGCATCCCCGGGCCGGTGATCCTGGTGGTACTGGCCACGTTGTTGTTCGGCGTGTTCGCCAACCGCTGGCTGGCCCGCCGCACCCGCAGGCGCATCAACATCGGATTGGTCGCCGGGGGTCTGGCAGTGCTGATCATGTTGGTGTGGGTGGGCACCGCGCTGATCGTCTCCACCGCCGACAGCCGCAGTGCCAAAGACACCGCGGCCCAATCCCTCAAGACCATCACCAACCTGGCCATCACCGCCCAGCAGGCGCGAGCCGACGAGACGCTGTCGCTGATCCGGCGCGGTGACGAAGAGGTCCGCAAGCAGTCCTACTACCAACGCATCGACATGATGCAAGAACAACTTTCGGAGTATCTCGCGCGCGACGACGCGATCGACAAGAGCGACCTCGCCGACGCCGAGCAATTGCTCAAGCGGTGGCGCGCCGCGGACGATCGCATCAACGCCTACATCAGCGTGGGTAACTACCAGGCCGCCACACAGGTCGCGTTGGGCACCGGGGACGACGACTCCACCCCCGCGTTCGACCGCCTCGACGAGGCGCTGACCGAAGGCATCGAGGAGAGCCGCAGCCAGCTCCGCAACAACATCGTCAGCGCCTACCGGGTGCTCTCGGGCGCGACCGTCGGCGCCGCGGTACTCAGCGTCGTGGCCGCCGTCGCGCTGGCGCTGGGCCTGTGGCCGAGGTTGAGTGAATACGGATGAGAATCGTGGGTCACCTACCCGGCAAGCTCGCGGCCCTGCTGGTCGCCGCGATGCTGGCGGGCTGCGCCCAGGTGGCGGCGACGACACCGATGCCCGGCGTCGCCCTGGCGCCGCCGACGCCGGAGGGCATGGAGGAACTGCCACCGGAACCGGCGCGCGCCCTCGACGACGATGACGACTGCAATCGCACCGCCAGCCTGCGCCCGTTCACCAACCAGACCGAGGCCGACGCCGCCGTCCACAACATCCGCGCGCGCGGACGGCTCATCGTCGGCCTGGACATCGGCAGCAACCTGTTCTCCTTCCGCGACCCGATCACCGGCCAGATCACCGGCTTCGACGTCGACATCGCGGGCGAGATCGCCCGCGACATCTTCGGCACGCCCTCCCAGGTGGAATACCGCATCCTGTCGTCGGCCGACCGCATCGCGGCGCTGCAGAACAACCAGGTCGACGTCGTCGTCAAGACCATGACGATCACCTGCGAGCGCAAGAAGCTGGTCAACTTCTCCACCGTGTACCTGACCGCCAACCAGCGGATCCTGGCACCGCGCGATTCGGCGATCTCGCAGCCGTCGGACCTGTCCGGCAAGCGGGTATGCGTCGCCAAGGGCACCACCTCGCTGGAACGGATGCGCCAGATCACCCCGCCGCCGATCATCGTCGGCGTCGTGACGTGGGCGGACTGCCTGGTCGCGTTGCAGCAGTTGCAGGTCGACGCGGTCAGCACCGACGACTCGATACTGGCCGGCCTGATGGCCCAGGATCCCTACCTGCACATCGTGGGTCCCAGCCTCAACCAGGAGCCGTACGGGATCGGCATCAACCTGCAGAACACCGGGTTGGTCCGCTTCGTCAACGGGACCCTGGAGCGCATTCGGCGGGACGGGACGTGGAACGCGCTGTACCGCAAGTGGTTAACGGTGCTGGGTCCGGCGCCCGCGCCCCCGGTCCCGAGGTATTCGGGCTGATGTCGGACATGCAGGAGGAGCCGACGGCCGGGACCCAGCCGGCCGACCTCGACGAGCTCACCATGGATTCGGCCTCCACGGTGCGGCCGATGGCCACCCAAGCGGTCTACCGTCCGCAGTTCGACGACGACGACCTCGACAGCACCTCGGCGGGCACCGGCGACACCGAACCCCACGACCACACCACGGTCACCCGGGCGTTGTCGCGGACCCGCCGCCTCGGCGGTGGCCTGGTGGAGATCCCCCGCGTGCCCGCCAAGGATCCGCTCGAGGCGTTGATGACCAACCCGGTGGTCGCCGAGTCCAAACGCTTCTGCTGGAACTGCGGCCGCCCGGTCGGTCGGTCGTCTGACGACGCCCCAGCGCAGTCGGAGGGCTGGTGCCCCAATTGCGGAAGCGCGTATTCCTTCCTGCCGCAACTGAATCCGGGCGACATGGTTGCCGACCAGTACGAGATCAAGGGCTGCATCGCCCACGGCGGTTTGGGTTGGGTGTATCTGGCGTTGGACCACAACGTCAACCAACGTCCGGTCGTGCTCAAGGGTTTGGTGCATTCCGGCGACGCCGAAGCGCAGAAGATCGCGATGGCCGAGCGGCAGTTCCTCGCCGAGGTGACCCACCCGGGGATCGTCAAGATCTACAACTTCGTCGAGCACGAGGACAAGCACGCCAACCCCGTCGGCTACATCGTGATGGAGTACGTCGGCGGTACCTCACTCAAACAGGCCAAGGGTACGAAACTGCCTGTCGCTCAGGCCATCGGCTACATGCTGGAAATCCTGCCCGCGCTGGGGTATCTGCACTCGATCGGTCTGACCTACAACGACCTCAAGCCCGAGAACATCATGATCACCGAGGAGCAGCTCAAGCTGATCGACCTCGGGGCGGTGTCGACGATCAACTCGTTCGGCTACCTCTACGGCACACCGGGATATCAGGCACCCGAGATCGTGCGCACCGGACCGACGGTGGCCACCGACATCTACACGGTGGGCCGCACGCTCGCGGCGCTGACGTTGAATCTGCGGACCCGCAGGGGCCGCTACGTCGACGGTCTGCCCGAGGACGATCCGGTGCTCGCACAGTACGACTCGTTCGGCAGGCTGTTGCGCCGCGCCATCGATCCCGATCCCCGGCGGCGGTTCGCCACCACCGACGAGATGTCGAGCCAGTTGCTCGGTGTGCTGCGCGAAGTCGTCGCCCAGGACACCGGGGTTCCGCGACCCGGCTTGTCGACGGTGTTCTCGCCCACCCGCTCGACGTTCGGGATCGATCTACTGGTCGCGCACACCGATGTGTACCTCGACGGGCAGGTGCATTCGGAGAAGCTGACTGCGCAGGAGATCGTCAGGGCGCTGCAGGTGCCGCTGGTCGATCCCACCGATGTGGGGGCGGCGGTGTTGTCGGCCAGCGTACTGAGCCAGCCCGTCCAGACCCTGGACCAGTTACGCGCGGCCCGACACGGCGCACTGGACTCCGAGGGCATCGACCTGTCGGAGTCGGTGGAGTTGCCGCTGATGGAGGTGCGCGCGCTGCTCGATCTCGGCGACGTCGCCAAGGCCACCCGCAAGCTCGACGAGCTGGCCGACCGGGTGGGATGGAGCTGGCGGCTGGCGTGGTTCCGTGCGGTGTCGGAGGTGCTGACCGCCGACTATGACTCGGCGATAAAGCATTTCACCGAGGTGCTCGACACTCTGCCGGGCGAGTTGGCTCCGAAGCTGGCGTTGGCCGCCACCGCCGAACTGGCCGGTTCCAACGAGGGCCTGCAACGCAAGTTCTACGAGACGGTGTGGTCGACGGACAACGGCATCATCTCGGCGGGCTTCGGATTGGCCCGCGCGCAGTCGGCGGCCGGTGACCGCGACGCCGCGGTGCGCACACTCGACCAGGTGCCCGCCATGTCGCGGCATTTCACCACGGCGCGGCTGACCAGCGCGGTCACCCTGCTGTCCGGCCGCTCGACCAGCGAGATCACCGAGCAGCACATCCGCGACGCCGCCCGCAGGGTGGAGGCGTTACCCGACACCGAACCGCGGGTGCTGCAGATCCGGGCGCTGGTGTTGGGCACCGCGATGGACTGGCTGGCCGACAACACCGCGAGCACCAACCACATCCTCGGGTTCCCCTTCACCGAGCACGGTCTGCAATTGGGGGTCGAAGCTGCGCTGCGCAGCCTCGCGCGGGTGGCGCCGACTCAGTCGCATCGCTATGCACTGGTGGACCTGGCGAACAGCGTGCGTCCCACGAGCACGTTCTGACCTCACCGAGTGGACACGGCACCGGCAACGCAGCAACGACGGAATCCGTAGCTGCCGGATCGACACGAGGCAGTGTGTCGACGCCGAAAGTCTGTGCGCCCGCAATAATCCGAGGTCAGCGGCCATTACGAAGATCCGCTGTAGTCATGGTGGAGCCGCGGATTCCGTAGTAGCGTTCTCGTCAGGTTGAGTTCACAGCCACCACGGTACGAATGTGTGTTCGGCTGAGGGAGGCCAGCAATGGCTGTTTCTACTACCTGTCGGGTTTTCCGGCCGGATCCCCGCGCTCTTGATGTCCGGGAAACCCACCAGCGAGGGGTGTTCTGCGCGCATCATCCGATGCCGTCCACGGTCGTGGTCACCGTCGAAGGCGAGATCGACGCCACCAACAGCCGCATGCTGTGCGGCTACATCGAACGCCAGGTCGCCGGATCGTCGCATCTGGTGCTCGACCTTCGGCTGGTGGACTTCTTCGGCACCGACGGGTTCGCCGCGCTGCACAACATCAACATGACCTGCAGTCGCTACGGGATGACGTGGACGGTGCGCGCGGGACGACAGGTCCGCCGGCTGTTGATGGTGTGCGATCACGACGGTGTGCTCCCGGTGGAGGAGTCGCGGTCGGTGCTCGACGAGGTAGGCACGCTCGCCTGACACGAAAATTGGGTGACCACAACCGGTGACCCGGCTGTGTGGTGGGGTTATGCGGATTGGGTGAGTGGTTGCAGGGTGACTCGGTAGCCGAGAGCTTGGAGTTGACTGACCGCGCGGGCCTTGGTCTTGGCGGGGACGTGTTTGGTGTAGTAATCGGCGCCGGGGTCGCGGTAGAAGTCACCGTTGGTGAGCATGTTGTGGGCGGCGATGATCATGGCGTGTTCGATGGCGACGATGGCGCGCATCGGGCCGCGGCGTGTGGCGATCCGTTTGTATTTGGCGGCGAAGTAGGTGTTTTTGGAGCGGGCGGCGGAGAGCGCAGCGATTCCGAGGACGCCTTTGAGGTAGCGATTGCCAGGCCGGGTCTTGGTCGACTTCACTCGACCGGCGGACTCGTGGGAACCGGGTGAGACTCCCGCCCAGGAAGCCAGGTGTCCGGCGGTGGGAAACACGCTCATGTCACCGCCGGTTTCGGCGATGAACACCTCAGCCACGATCCGGGAGAATCCCGGGATGCTCATCAGCAGCTCCCGGGCGGGGCGAAAAGGTTCCATCGCCTCCTCGATCCGCTCATCGAGTCGACTGATGTCGGTGGTGTGGGCGTCGATGCGGTCCAAGAACAGTCGCGCCATGAACGCGTGGTGGTCGTTGAATCGTCCGGTCAGGGCTTGGGTCAAGGCTGGGATCTTCGACCGCATCCGGCGTTGGGCCAGCTCGGCGAGCACGGCAGGATCGCGTTGCCCGGCGATCAACGCCTCCAGCATGGCGCGCCCGGAAACGCCGGTGATGTTGGAGGCCACCGAGGACAACTTGATCCCGGCGTCTTCGAGCAGTTTCTCCAGTCGCTGCACTTCGCGGGTGCGCTCGCGGGTGATCACGGTGCGGGTGCGCGTCAGATCCCGCAACGCCCGGATCGGAGGCGGAGGAACAAACGACGCTTTCACCAGCCCATGGGCGCCCAGATCGGCCAGCCACGCGGCATCAGAGACGTCAGTCTTACGGCCGGGCAGGTTGCGCACCGAGGCGGCGTTGACCAGCACCACGTCCAGTCCGTCGTCGAGCAGATAGTAAAACGGTTTCCAATAGTCACTGGTGGATTCGATGACCACACAGGTGACCTTCGCCGCTAGTAGGTGCTCACGTAGCGCCAGGATCTGGCTGGTCACCGCACCCCACGTCGTCACCGTCGCGGACGTGGCCTGTGGTCGGCCTTGGCCCTGCACCCGGAGGCAGACCTTGGCGTCCTTCTTCGAACAGTCGATCCCCGCGCACCGCGGGTGCATCACATCCATCACCCATCACCTCAATCTGATGTGCCGTAATTCGTTGTTGTGGAGGGTGTTTCGGGGAGGGCGGGAGTGAAACAGGAAACTGACACTCGTGCTCGCTGGCAACATTCCACGGTTCCCGTGGACAAGATGTGCCCTCCACCCCAAGCTAGCCTGCGGGCTCACACGGCAACATAGAGCGACCGGGGTCGACCGAAACACCCCATCAGCATCACCTCGGGCCACTGCCGACACAACCACGTGCCCGACCAGGGGGACCAACAGATTTTCGTCCACCACGGCGGGGCGAAGCCCGTGAGAAGCTAGCCTCGAGTGTGCGTCCACGGCGGGTCTGGCGGCGAAATCGCGCCCTACGCGCACACTGAACGCCGTCACCGCACAACCGATGTCTGAATGGCGTAGGCGCGACCGACCCGTTCGATGACATCGCGGTCGCGGTCCTCGGCGACAATCCGCACCATCGTCCACCCCCGCTCCCGTTCCACGTACTCCAGACGCTTGATGTCGCGGACATACCGTGGTCGGTCGGTCTGGTGGTCGCGGCCCTCGTACTCCACGGCCAACATCAACTCCGCCCAGCCCATGTCGAGGTAATAGATCGGACATCCGTCTGGCCCGAACACCGGAATCTGGGTCTGCGGGCGCGGAAACCCCGCCTCGATGAGGACCAGGCGCACCCAGGTTTCCTTCGGCGACTGGGCGCCGGCGTCCATCAAATCCAGTGCGGTTTCAAGCTGGCGCAGTCCGCGGACACCGGGGTGTCGCTCCGCGATGGCAAGGACGTCTGCGACTTTGAAATCGGTGGCGCGAGCCAGTGCATCCAACCGGGCGACCGCGGAGCGCAGCTTTCCCCGCCTACCGAGATCGAAGGCGGTGCGCTCGGGCGTCGTGACCGCGCGGCCGTCGATCATCATGACTTCGTCATCGAGCGGCGCATCGCGACGAACGAGGATGCCCGCCGGCGTCCGCGCGTTGGTGTGGACAAGTTCTACTCGTGTGTCCGCGTCGATCCATTTGGTCCCGTGCAGCGCCGCAGCGGCCAGGCCGGCGATCGTCGCTTGTCGATGTGACCACAGCCATGCCGCCGCGATGCGCTCCCGAAGCGACGGCTTGGCCGCGGCACGTAGACATCCGGAAACAGCGCGCGATATCGCGTCCGCAATTGATGTCGGTTGACGGCGCAGGCAACAAGAGCCTCACTGCCGACGAACGGTATCTTCAAGCCCCCCATGCCGCGACACTGGCATGTGAATCCGACAGTCAGAGGTCCACTGTGCGTCTAGGGCTCTGACTGTGCACAGGCGGCGGGTTTTCGCCGGATTTCCCGCCGTGGGCGCACACTCGACGCGGCGCCTAGGAAGCCAGCACCGTAATGCACTCGCGGGCGATCGCCAGTTCCTCGTTGGTGGGGATCACCAGCACCGCCGTCGGCGACTTCTCGGCAGAGATGCGCCGCGCGATACGAGCAGGACTGTCGTTGAGGTGCTCGTCGAGTTCGACACCCAGGCCCGTCAGACCGGTCAGCGCGTCGCGGCGCACGACCGCGTCGTTCTCACCCACGCCGGCGGTGAAGACGATGACATCGGTATGCCCGAGCACCGCCAGGTATGCGCCGATGTACTTGCGCAGCCGGTGGATATACACGTCGTAGGCCAACCGCGCTGCGGCGTCGCCGTTGTCGATCTGCGCGTGCAATTCGCGAAAGTCGATCTCGCCGCCGAGCCCGAACACCCCAGAACGGCGGTTGAGCATGGTGTCAATCTCGTCGACGGTCATGCCCGCGGTGCGGGTCAGATAGAAGATGATGCCGGCGTCGATGTCACCTGGGCGGGTACCCATCACCAGGCCTTCCAGTGGGGTCAACCCCATCGAGGTGTCCACTGGCCGCCCTCCGACGATCGCCGACGCCGAAGCGCCGTTGCCGAGATGCAGCACGATCTGGTTCAGCGATCCCAGCGGGGCGTCGAGGAATTCCGCCGCCTGCTCGCTGACGAATTTGTGCGACGTGCCGTGAAACCCATAGCGGCGAATGTGCCACTGCTCGGCTACTTTCCGATCCATGGCGTAGGTGGCGGCCGCAGCGGGCAGGTCGTGGAAGAAGGCCGTGTCGAATACCGCGATGTGGGGCAGACCGGGCAGGATCTTGCGCGCCACCTCCATGCCGAGCACACCGGGAGGATTGTGCAGCGGCGCCAGCGGGGCCAGTTCGCGCATCTTCGCGATCAGTTCGTCGGTCACCGGGGTCGGCTCATAGAAGGCACGCCCGCCGTGTACCGCGCGGTGGCCCACCGCAACCAGGTTGAACGTGTCCAGGCTCGCGCCGGCTTCGTCGAGCAGATCGAAAGCGGTGCGCAGCGCGTGCTCATGATCGGCGATGGCCGGGCCGTCGCGCCTGGTCTCGCGCTCACCGACGGTCATCCCCGCCAGCGAGGAGTCCTCGCCAATCCGCTCCACCGTGCCGTCGGCCAGCGATACACCCGAATCAGGGTCGATGAGTTGACATTTCAACGACGACGAGCCCGAATTGACCACCAGCACCGTGCGCGGTCGCCCGGTCAACGGTTATCCCCCTGCGCCTGGATCGCGGTGATCGCCACGGTGTTGACGATGTCCTCGACAAGCGCTCCCCGCGACAGGTCGTTGACCGGTTTGTTCAGCCCCTGCAACACCGGCCCGATCGCGATCGCAGCGGCACTGCGCTGCACCGCTTTGTACGTGTTGTTGCCCGTGTTGAGGTCGGGGAAGATCAGCACGGTGGCCCGACCGGCGACCTTGGAATCGGGCATCTTCGTCTTCGCGACCGACGGTTCCACCGCCGCGTCATACTGGATGGGTCCGTCGACCAGCAGGTCGGGTTCCCGCTCGCGCACCAACTCCGTTGCCGCCCTGACCTTGTCGACGTCGGCACCGGTGCCACTGGTCCCGGTCGAGTACGACAGCATGGCCACCCGGGGTTCGATGCCGAAAGTGGCTGCGGTGCGCGCCGAGGAGATCGCGATGTCGGCCAACTGCTCGGCCGTCGGGTCCGGCACGATCGCGCAGTCACCGTAGGCCAGCACCCGGTCTGCCAAAAGCATCAGGAAGATGCTGGACACCGTCGACACATCGGGCAGGGTCTTGATGATCTCGAACGCGGGTCGCACGGTGTGGGCGGTGGTATGCCGCGCCCCCGACACCATGCCGTCGACCATGTCGTTGTGCACCATCATGGTGCCGAAATAGGACACGTCGTGGATGACCTCGCGGGCCTGTTCGACGGTGATGCCCTTGTGCTTTCGCAACTCCGCGTACTGCTCGGCGAACTTGTCGCACAGCTCGCTCGTCTTCGGGTCGAGCACCTGGGCGGCCGACAGGTCCACACCGAGTTCGGCTGCCCGGGAGCGGATCAGCGTCTCGTCGCCCAGGATCGTCAGGTCGGCCACCCCACGGTGCAGGAGTCGGCCTGCCGCGGTGAGGATCCGGTCGTCCTCACCTTCGGGCAACACGATGCGCTTGCGGTCCGACCGCGCCCAGTCCAGCAGTTGGTAGGTGAACATCTGTGGGGTGACCACCGCGGGGATGGGGATCGCCAAGTGGTCCAACAGATCCGCGACGTCGACGTGTTCCTCCATCAGCGCTATCGCGGTGTCGATCTTGCGTATCGAGGTCACCGTCACCCGGCCACGCGCAGAGGCCACGCGGCTGGCGGTCTCGAAGGTACGCAACCCGGTGGCGATGATCGGCAGCCGCAACCCCAGACCCTCCACCAGAGCGGCGATCGACGGGTGAAGTTCCAGACCGCCGTTGAGGATGATGCAGGACAATGACGGAAAGCCTTCGGCGGCATGGGCACTGGCCAATGCTAGTACCACATCGGAGCGGTCACCGGCGGCGATGACGGCCACCCCCTCCGACAGCCGCTCGAGGACCCTCTCGGCTGTCATACCCGCGACCATGAGGTCCATCGCCTCACGCGAGAGCAGCGCCGGATCACCGCTGAGCAGCGTGCCCTCCACCGCGTCCTGCAGCTCGGCCACCGATGCGGCAACCAGCAGCGGCTCTTCTGGTACCACATACGACTTCGGTGCGACTTGCTCCAGCGCGGCGGCCACGGCTCCCATCGCGTCCGGGTCGGCCCGGTTGACCACCACCGCCGCCGTGTGTGCGTGCTGCGCGGCGATTTCCGCCAGGCAGATGTCGACGATCTCCGCCACTTGCTCCGGGCTGCGGCCCTTGGCCTTGACCGCCAGCACGACCGGCGCTCCCAGGTTGGCCGCGATACGCGCGTTGGTCGACAGCTCGCTGGGCGCGGCGACGTCGGTGTAGTCGCTACCCACGATCAGCACCGCATCGCACTGGTCGGCCACGCGGTGATATCGGTCGACGATCTCACCGATGGCCGCCTCGGGATCCTCGTGCAACTGCTGGTAGGTGACGCCGACGCAGTCCTCGTAGGAGAGGTCCGTGGCGGCCTGCGACAACAGCAGCTCCAGGATGTAGTCGCGCTTCTCGCCGCGACGGGTGATCGGACGGAAGACGCCGACCCTGGCGACGGTGGCCACCAGCCGGTGCAGGATGCCTAGCGCGATCGTCGACTTGCCGGTGTCGCCCTCCGGCGAGGCGACGTAGATCCCCGAGTAGCGCTCAGCCACGCGTGTCAGCCTAAGGCAACGGCGCCGGTCAGCCGAGCCTGCGCAGCCGGGGCGCCAGGTCCTTCTTGAACAGCTCGAGGAAACGGCGTTGGTCGTGCCCGGGGGCGTGGAACACCAGATGGTTGAGGCCCCAGTCGACGTACTGGCCGACCTTCTCCACCGCCTCGTCGGGATCGGAGGCGACGATCCACCGCTTGGCGACCTGCTCGATGGGCAGCTCGTCGGCGGCCTTCTCCATCTCGATCGGGTCGTCGATGCTGTGCTTCTGTTGGGCGGTCAGCGACAGCGGCGCCCAGAACCGGGTGTTCTCCAGCGCCAGGTTCGGGTCGGGATCGAAGGAGATCTTGATCTCGATCATCTTGTCGATGTCATCGACGGATTTGCCTGCGCCCTCGGCGCCTTCTTTGACCGCCGGGATCAGCTTGTCCTGGTAGAGCTCCGGGCCCTTGCCGCTGGTGCAGATGAAGCCGTCGCCCGCGCGGCCGGCGTACTTGGCCACCACGGGCCCGCCCGCGGCGATGTACACCGGGATGCCACCCTCGGGCACGTCGTAGATGGAGGCGCCCTTGGTGCGGTAGTACTCGCCGTCGAAGTCCACCCGGTCACCGAGCCACAACTCCCGCATCAGCCTGACCGACTCGCGCAGCCGGGCGAACCGTTCCTTGAACTCGGGCCAGTCGCCCTCGTAGCCCGTGGCGATCTCGTTGAGCGCCTCACCGGTGCCCACCCCGAGGAAGACCCGGTCCGGATACAGACACCCCATCGTCGCGAACGCCTGGGCGATCACGGCGGGGTTGTAGCGAAACGTCGGCGTCAGCACCGACGTGCCCAGGATCAGCCGTTTCGTGCGTTCACCCACCGCGGTCATCCAGGCCAGCGAGAACGGCGCATGACCCCCTTCGTGGCGCCACGGCTGGAAATGGTCGCTGACCGTCGCGCTGTCCATGCCGTGCTCTTCGGCCGCGACGCCGAGTTCGACGAGTTCGCGAGGCGCGAACTGCTCCGCCGACGCCTTGTATCCGAGTTTGAGTTCAGCCACGTGTTCGTTTCTACCCCACCGCTCCTACACTCGCCGGATGGCACCGACCATGCCCGAGCTCGTTCGGATCACCGACGCCGTCCATTTCGCCCACACCGACCTGGTCAACTGGACCCTGGTCGCCGACGGCGACGGCGTCATGCTGATCGACGCCGGCTTCCCCGGCAGCCGCGACGACGTGTTGGCCACCATGGGCCGGCTCGGCTTCGGTGTCGACGACCTGCGGGCGATCCTGTTGACCCACGCACACGTCGACCATCTCGGTTCGGCCATCTGGTTTGCGAAAAACCATGGCACACCGGTGTATTGCCACGCCTCGGAGGTCGGCCATTCCAAGCGTGAGTACCTGGAGCAGGCCTCACCCGTCAACATCGCCAAACACATCTGGCAGCCGCGCTATCTCGCGTGGTCGCTGGCGATCACCCGCAAGGGCGCGCTGACCCGCGACGGCATTCCCAGCGCGCAGGCGCTGACCGAACAGGTCGCCGCCGGGTTGCCCGGCACGCCGATGGCGATTCCCACGCCCGGCCACACCGGCGGGCACTGCTCGTTCATCGTCGACGGGGTGCTGGTCAGCGGTGACGCACTGGTGACAGGGCACCCGCTGGCTCCGCGCACCGGCCCGCAGCTGCTGCCGCGGTTGTTCAACCACGACCCTGACGGCTGCGTGCGCAGCCTGGCCGCGCTGGCGCTGCTGGACACCGACGTGATGCTTCCGGGTCACGGCCCGGTGTGGCGGGGCCCGGTCCGCGAGGCCGCAGAGCGGGCGCGACGTCAAGCCAGCGTGTCGTAGCCGAGCAGGAAGATCGCGGTCAGGCACAACCCGCAGGCCAGCACCACCGTCGGCATCAGGATCATGCTGTCGAGTTCGTCGTCGTTGAGCACGTCGTCTTCGAACTGTCCGAACAACACCCGCGCCACCCCCGTCTTTCGGAAGATCCGCACGAGTGCGCGCACGAACCTGGTGTCGCGGCGGTTGCCGATGAACGCCCGGGACGCGAAGCCGAACACGAACGTCAGCACGGCGGCTGCCAGCAGCAACCACCCCACTGTCATCTGTGACATCGCCAGGCCGATCCCGCCAGCCTATCGGCTGCGCTCACAGGGTCTTCTGGAATGCGACGGGGTAGACCTCGCCCTCGGCGGGCAGCGGCTCGGGCAGCCGGCGGTAGCCCGCGGACAGATAGAGCAGTTCCGCCTCGGGTTGACGGTCACCGGTGGTCAGATACGCCTGCCGATAGCCGCGGGCCGCGATCCGGGTCTCCAGTTCGGCCAACAGCGCCTTCGCGAATCCCCTTCTGCGGTAGCGATTGTCGGTCCAGATGCGCTTGAGTTCGGCGGTGGCGGCATCGAAGCGGCGAAACGCTCCGCCGGTGACGGGCTCGTGGTCCCACAGCCCGATCAGCAGGCCACCGTCGGGCGCGGCGAAGTCCTCGGGCGGATGGTTGCGCAGCCACCGAGACACCGCTTCCTCGCTGCCCCCGTACCGGGACGCGTATTCGACCGCCAGCTCCGCCAGCAGGGGTTCGACGAGCGGGTCGTGCTGGCCGACCGCCACGAACCTGAGCCGATCGAGCGCGGCGCCACCGTCACGTGCCTTCATGTAGAGATCCAACACCGATGTCCGCAAGGCATTCCACACCAAACTTGACACGTGTAAAGTTTGGCCCCATGGACAACATCAGCGGCAAGACCGTCGCGATCACCGGCGCCGCCCGCGGCATCGGCTACGCCACCGCGAAAGCGCTGTTGGCGCGCGGGGCCCGGGTGGTCATCGGGGACCGCGACGTCGCCTTCCAGGAGTCGGCGGTGGCACAACTGACCAAACTGGGGCCGGTGTCGGGTTATCCGCTCGACGTCACCGACCGGGAGTCGTTCGCGGCCTTCCTGGACAAGGCGCGCACCGATGGTGGCGGGCACATCGACGTGCTGATCAACAACGCGGGCGTGATGCCCATCGGCCCGTTCCTCGACCAGTCCGAGCAGGCCATCCGGTCCTCGATCGAGGTCAACCTCTACGGCGTGATCACCGGTTGCCAGTTGGTGCTGCCCGACATGATCGCGCGGCGCCGTGGGCACATCGTCAACATCGCCTCGCTGTCGGGCCTGATCCCGGTGCCCGGGCAGGTGGTCTATGTGGGCGCGAAGTTCGGTGTCGTGGGGTTGTCCGCGGCGCTGGCCGACGAGGTCGCTCCGCACGGCGTCGACGTCTCGGTGGTGATGCCGCCGTTCACCAACACCGAACTCATCTCGGGCACCGCGAGCGGCGGGGCGATCAAACCCGTCGAGCCCGAGGACATCGCCAAGGCCGTCGTCAGGACGCTGGAGAAGCCGAAGACTCATGTGTCGGTGCCCGCGCCGCTGCGGTTCACCGCGCAGGCCGCGCAGTTGCTCGGACCGCGCGGACGTCGCTGGATGAACAAGAAGCTGGGCCTCGACCGGGTGTTCCTGGACTTCGACACCACAGCACGGCAGAACTACGAACAGCGGGCGCGGGCCGCCCAGGGCGTCGTCGAAGGGCCATCCGAGACCGCAGGCGGCTAGGCGACCTGGAACGTCGGCGCCGGGTCGCCGAACCGGTAGGCCTCGACGACGTCGAGACACTCGAACAGTTCGTCGAGGTTGAACTGGTAATCGTCGGTCGTGCCGACGAACACGACGTGCGCGATCTCGGCACCCTCGTCGGCGATCAGCACTACCGTCGTCGCCGCGACGACGTCGTCGTCATCGGTCTGGATCGCCGAGTCCGGAAAGCACCACAACGCGGACTCGTCGTCGGAGGAGTCCTCGTCAAAGACCCAGCCGCGCTCGGTGATCCGCTCGTCGAAGGATTCCAGCACGGCGGCCAACTCGATGTCGCCGGACAACCCGTCGAGCACTTCATCGGGGATCCACCGGGCGTCGCGGTCGGCCTGCCGTTTACGCCTGCGCGCTTTCTTGGCCTCCGCCTTCTGACGTCTGGCCTGCGCCGAATCCCGGCGGGACACCTAGCTCAGAGCCCGGTCGATGTCGGCGATCAAATCCTCGGTGCCCTCCAGCCCCACCGAGATCCGCACCACCGCGTCACCGAGTCCGATCGCGGCGCGGCCCTCCGGGCCCATCGCCCGGTGCGTGGTGGTGGCCGGATGGGTGACCAGGGACTTGGAGTCCCCGAGGTTGTTGGAGATGTCGATGATCGTCAGCTTGTCGAGCACCTCGAACACCCGCGCCTTGCTCGCATCCTTGAGTTCGAACGTCACGACGGTCCCGCCGCCGGTCATCTGCCGCCGGGCCAGGTCGTATTGCGGATGGGACCGCAGGAACGGATAACGCACCCAACTCACCGCCGGATGACTCTCCAGGAACTCGGCGATGCGTTGCGCGGAGGCATTCTGATACTCCATCCGCACCGCAAGGGTTTCCAATCCCTTCAGCAGCGTCCAGGCGTTGAACGGACTCAGCGCGGGACCGGTGTGGCGCATCAGTTTCTGCACCGACTCGTCGATGTACTGCTCGTCGCCGAGAATCGCTCCGCCGAGCACCCGGCCCTGGCCGTCGATGTGTTTGGTGCCCGAATACACCACCACGTCGGCACCGAGTGGAATCCCCCTCTGCAGGATCGGCGTGGCAAACACGTTGTCCAGCACCACTTTCGCGCCTGCGGAGTGGGCCATCTCGCACACGCCCGTGATGTCCACCAGCGACTGCATCGGGTTGGACGGTGTCTCGAAGAACACCGCCTGCGTGGGCACCGACAGGGCCGCCTCCCACTGCGCCAGATCCTCACCGTCGACGAACACGGTCTCGATACCCCAGCGCGGCAGTATCTCGTTGCACACCACGAAGCACGACCCGAACAGGCTGCGTGCGGCCACCAGTCGGTCTCCGGCGGCCAGCAGCGCACCGAGCGAGGTGAACACCGCAGCCATTCCGGTGGCGGTGGCAAAACAGGCCGGGGCGCCCTCGATGAGCCGCAACCGTTCCTCGAACATCGACACGGTCGGGTTGCCGTAGCGCGAATACACGTAACGGTCGATGTCCCCGGTGAACGCCTTCTCCGCTTCGGCCGCGGACGAGTACACGTAGCCGGAGGTGAGGTACATCGCCTCCGCGGTCTCGTCGAAGCCCGAGCGCAGAATCCCGCCGCGCGCGCCGATGGTGGCCTGGCTCACTCCGTCGGGAAGCTCGATCGGCGTACGGATGGAGGGCTTCTGCGAACTCATGATTGCCGCCACGGAAGTCCGACGGCCTTCCAGCCGCTGGCGCCACGGTGACCACTCTCGTCCAGGTGGCCCTCGAAACCGTCGAGCACGTTGTAGGACGGGGCGATTCCAGCCTCGGTGGCGGCCTCGGCGGCGCCGATCGAACGGTTGCCTGAGCGGCACAGAAACACCACCGGCCGCTGCCCGCCCACCTCCGGTGTGACGCCCGCGGATTTCAGCTCGTCGACGAAGCGTTCGTTGTGCGTGCCGTCCGAACGGCTCCATTCGATGAACACCACATCGCGTCGCAGTGCCGACAGATCGGGTACCCCGACGAATCGCCATTCGGCGTCGGTGCGACAGTCGACCAGGACGGCCTCGGGGTCCTCGCTCAGCAGCTTCCAGGCCTCCTCGGGAGTGATGTCTCCGGCGTAGCTCACGAACGTGAGTGTCCCACAGCTACTTGGGGCCCGGTGAGCAGACCTTCCACGCTCCGTCCTCGCGCACGAACGTCATGCCGACTTCGGTCTTGTCGTCCGGGGCCTTGTCGAAGTGGAACGTCACCTTGGCGGTGGCACGATCACCGTCGATGGCCACCTCGGTGACGTCGTCGACAAATCGCGCGCCCTTCTTGTTCTCTGAATCACGTTGAGTGGACATCACTTCGGCCTCGGAGCGCTGCTCTGACCGACAGGTGAATTCGCGGAAGTCGGAGTAGTTCTGCCGCTGCAGCGCGTCGTTCTGCCCGACGATGGCGGTCGCGACCTGTTGGTCGGCGGGGCGGTCGTCGCCGCCGAAGATGTTCAGCAGCCCGATTGCGATCACGACGATCCCAAATATCGCCAAGGCCACCAGAAACGGCAGGGCGGTCGGCCGGTCGACGGGTTCGGGATCCGGATTGGGTTCGGTCACGGCGTCACCGGAGCCGTCGCAACGCGGCGGCGACCCGCCGTGCCCTGTCCCGGGCGATGATCGGATCGGGCGCGGTCGCCAGCGCCACCCCCAGGCATCGCCGCGTCTCGGTCTCCTCTGGCCGGCGCAACAGCCTGACGTCGCTCTCGGCGACGTCAAGGGCCTCGGCGAGTACCGCGCGGAGGTCCTCGGCGCCGGTCGTGGCATCGGCATCGGCGGCATCGGCGTAGGTGATGTCGGCGGCGGCGGGCGAGATCATGATGGTGTCGACCGGCAGCCCCAGAATCGCGCGGGCGTGCAACTCGAACTGCGAAAGTCGTTGCGAGCGTAGTGTCACCAGCCCGGTGTCAGAGGGCCGGGGACGGACATTGTCGAAGTACACCTCGTCACCGCGGACCAGCAGTTCGACGCCGAACACACCACGCCCACCCAGCGAGTTCACGATGCGTGCAGCGATCGACTTGGCGGCGTCGCGCGCCGCGGGCGTCAACTGCTGCGGCTGCCAGGATTCCAGCACTTCACCGTCGACGCGGCGGTGACCGATCGGCTCGCAGAAGTGCACCGTCGGCCCCGTCGGACCCGTGGTCCGCACCGTGAGCAGGGTGATCTCGAAGTCGACCTCGACGACCGTCTCGGCCATCACCCTGGCGGTCGGCACGCGGCCGGCGGTGACGGCGCGGCGCCACGCCGGTTCGACGTCCTCCTGGCGTACCAGTACCGATTCCCCTTCGCCGGGGGACGCCGAGATCGGCTTGACGACCAGCGGAAGGCCGGCATGTTGGGTCACCGCCGTGAGCTCCTCCACCGAGCCGGCGAACCAGAACGGGGCGGTGGGCAGGCCCAGTTCGTCGGCGGCCAGCCGCCGCAGGCCCTCCCGGTCCGACGAGAGCCGGGTGCTGCGGGGCGTGGGGAACACCTCGACGGACCCGCTCTCGGCGACCGCGATCAGCGCCTCGGCGGCCACCAGGCCGGTTTCGGCCAGGACATAGCGCGGCTTGTCCTTCGCGATGACCGCGGTCAGCGCGTCGGCGTCGCCGAGGTCGACGACTTCGGACCGGTCTGCCACCCGGTACGCGGGCGCCTCGGCGTCCCGGTCCACCGCGATCACCTCGGTACCCAGCCGTTGGAACGCCAACGCCAGTTCACGGCTCATCTCACCGGCACCCAGCAGCATCACGGCGGAGTCCTGCGGGCCCTCAGTCGGTTCGCTCATGTCGCAACCAGCCTGCCAGATGCCCGCTACGGCGCCCGCTTAGGCGGCGCCGATTGCGGTTACTAGTCAAGTCGCTGAAAGGTGGAAGGCATGGGCAGACGGTTGGCGGGGGTTCTGGCACTGGCGGTGGTCGCGGTTTCGGCCGCGCTTCTGGCGGTGATCGGCAGCGACGACTCCAGCCAGCGCTCACCGGTGCCGGTACCCGACAACGCGGAGTCCGCCCGCGTCGAGGCGCTGGCCGCTCAGTTTCCCGGCGGTGACCGCACCCCGGCGATCATCGTGGTCACCCGCGACGACGGTGGCGTGCTCAACCCCGCGGACCGCGCGGCCATCGAGCAGAAGTGGCCGGCCCAGATCTCCGTCGACGGCAAGGCCGCCCTGGCCGCGGCGCCGCTGGACGGCGACCTCAGCGGCTTCGAACTCAACGACGCGATCAAGGAACTCCGGCGCAGCGTCGGCGACGGCCTCCCCGGCGATCTGCGCACCCAGGTGACCGGCGGGCCCGCGTTCGGCGCCGACATCGCGAACTCGTTCTCCGGCGCCAACGTCACGCTGTTGGTGGTGACCGCGACCGTGGTGGCGCTGTTGCTGATCATCACCTATCGCTCGCCGGTGTTGTGGCTGGTGCCGCTGGCGGTGATCGGCTTCGCCGACCGGGTCGCCGCGGTGATCGGCGCGACCGCGGCCGGCGCGCTGGGCATGAGCCCCGACGGTTCGACGTCGGGCATCACCAGCGTCCTGGTGTTCGGGGCCGGCACCAACTACGCCCTGCTGCTCATCTCCCGGTATCGAGAAGAGCTGGGCCGCAACGACAACCACCGCGACGCCTTGGGCACCGCGGTGCGTCGCGCCGCGCCGGCGGTCGTCGCGAGCAACGCCACCGTGGTGTTGGCGCTGTTGACGTTGCTGCTGGCGTCCTCACCCAGTGTCCGCAGTCTCGGCGTGCAGGCGGCGGCCGGTTTGGTGGTGGCCGCGGTGTACGTGCTGTTGGTGCTGCCGCCGCTGCTGGGGTTGTTCGGCAGACGGTTGTTCTGGCCGTTCGTTCCTCAGGTCGGGGCGAAACCCCTCACCGACAGCGGCGTTTGGCACCGCATCGCCGAGTCGGTGGCCCGCCGACCGGGCCGCGTCGCGGTGATCTCCATCGCAGCGCTGGCGCTGTTGTGCACGGGGCTGCTGTCCACCCCGGTCGGGCTGTCGCAGACCGAACAGTTTCGCGTGCAGGCCGAGTCCGTCAGCGGCTACGAGACGCTGGCCGCGCACTTTCCCAGCGGTCTGACCGATCCCACCCGGGTCATCGCGCTGGGCCGCGACGCCGCCGACATCGAGCGTGCGATCGCCGAGACCCCTGGGGTGGTGTCTGTCACGCAGACCGGCCGCAGCCCGGACGGTCTGGTCCAGTGGTCGGTGGTCCTCGATGCCGAACCCGCATCCGACGAGGCGTTCGACACCGTTGACGCACTGCGGAATTCGGTGCGTGACGTGGACTCCGCGGCGTTGGTCGGGGGAAGCGACGCCACCGCCCGCGACGCCGGCGCCGCCGCAGGCCACGACCGGGCGGTGGTGATACCCGCGATCCTTGCCGTCGTGTTGGCGGTGCTCTACGTGCTGCTGCGATCGGCGCTGGCACCGCTGCTCCTGGTGGCGGTGACGGTGCTCAGTTCGGTGGCGGCGCTCGGCCTCGGCGGTTGGGCCAGCGTGCACCTGTTCGGCTTCCCCGCGCTGGACAACACCGCGCCGTTGTTCGCGTTCCTGTTCCTGGTGGCGCTCGGCGTGGACTACACCATTTTCCTGGTCACCCGCGCCCGCGAGGAGACACCCGGGCACGGCACCCGCAACGGAATCGTGCGCGCGGTGTCGGCCACCGGGGCCGTCATCACCAGCGCCGGCATCGTGCTGGCCTCGGTGTTCTGCGTGCTCGGGGTGCTGCCCCTGATCGTGCTGACCCAGGTCGGCATCATCGTGGGGCTGGGCATCCTGCTCGACACCTTCGTCGTGCGCACGGTGATCATTCCCGCGCTGTTCACGCTGATCGGACCGCGCATCTGGTGGCCCGCCCTGCGCGAGCCCACCCGCGGGTAACGTCAAAGGATGACCCAGGCTGCCGAACTTCCGCCGCTGCACATGCGGCGCGACGGGTTCGACCCCACCCCCGAACTGCGCGAGATCCGCGAGAGCGGCGGGGTGCGCGTCACCACCAACTCGTTCGGCATGCAGGTTTACCTCGTCACCCGCCACGACGACATCAAGGCCGTGCTGTCGGACCACCAGCGGTTCTCCAACACCAGGCCGTCGGGATTCGTGATCCCCGGGGCACCAACGCTTTCAGACGAAGAAGTGGCCAGCGCGCGGGCCGGCAACCTGCTCGCCCTGGACCCACCCGAGCATCAGCGGCTGCGACGCATGCTCACTCCGGAGTTCACCATCCGCCGGATGAAGCGGCTGGAGCCGCGGATCGTCGAGATCGTCGACCAGCACCTCGACGCAATGGAAAACGCCGGTCCGCCAGTGGATCTGGTGGAGCACTTCGCGCTGCCGATCCCCTCGCTGGTGATCTGTGAGTTGCTGGGTGTGCCCTACGACGACCGCGCGGACTTCCAGAGGCGCAGTGCACGCCAACTCGACCTGTCCATCCCGATCCCCGAACGCCTCGACCTGCAGCGTCAGGGCCGCGCATACATGCAGTCGCTGGTCGAGCGGGCGCGGCGGCATCCCGGCGAGGACATCCTGGGCATGCTGGTACGGGAACACGGCGCCGAACTCGGCGACGACGAACTCGTCGGCATCGCCGGCCTGTTGCTGCTCGCCGGGCACGAAACCACGTCGAACATGCTCGGCTTGGGTGTGCTGGCGCTGCTGCGACGTCCCGACCAGTTGGCGGCGGTCCGCGACGAGGACGCCGCCGTCGGCCCAGCGGTCGAGGAACTGCTGCGCTGGCTGTCGATCGTGCACAGCGCCATCCCGCGCATCACCACCACCGACGTCGAGATCGCCGGTGTGCACATCCCGGCCGGGGAATTGGTGTTCGTGTCGCTGCCGTCGGCCAACCGCGATCCGGACTTCATCGACTCGCCGGAGACCCTGGACATCGGCCGCGGCGCGATCGGCCACCTCGGATTCGGCCACGGCGTCCACCATTGCCTCGGCGCCCCGCTGGCCCGCATGGAGATGCGCATCGCCTTCCCGGCGGTGCTGCGCCGCTTCCCCACGCTGGCGCTGGCCGAGGATTTCGGCGAGGTGCAGTTCCGCTCCTTTCACTTCATCTACGGTCTGAAGTCATTGGAGGTGAGCTGGTGAGAGTGCAAGCCGACCGCGATGTGTGCATCCAGGCGGGTAACTGCGTGATGGTCGCCGATGCGGTTTTCGACCAGGACGACGACGGCATCGTGGTGGTGCTGGCCGGCGAGTTGCCCGACGACGAGGCCGACCGGGTCCGCGAAGCGGTGAAACTGTGTCCATCACAGGCTTTGACGCTGGTCGTCGAGTAAAGCGTTCCGCACCAGCAGCAAGACGCTGACCACCAGCACCCAAAGGGGAAAGGCCAACACCAGCCACAAGCTGATGTCGGCGGCGACCAGCAGCCCCACCGCGGTCAGGTACGTGACGATCACCAGCCAACGCGGCATCAGACCTGTCCGCAGCCAGATGGTCGCGAGCGAGATCATGAACACCGCCGCCATCCGCAATCCGTATGTGGTGCTGAGGACTTCGAGCATCGCCTGACCGAACCCGGCCAACTGATCGCGGGCCGTGACGTCGGCCTCGTCCTTGATGGCGACCAGGCCCGCCCCCACCCCGGACGCCGCGAAGATCATGGCCAGAAAGAGCAGGCCACTGCCGATGAACACCGTGGCGAAGAACTTGTCCTCGTAGCGGCCGAACCCGTCGCGGATGACGCCGATGAACCAGAGGAACGCGATGCCCGCGAACGGCACCAGGATCGCCGAGACCCGAAATTGTCCGCTGGCACCCGCGATCCACTGAGACCCGGGTTCACCGCCGTCGGGCAGGGCGGTGCGGATGAGGACGATCGTCGTGCCGAAGAACAACGCGAACAGCACACCGGCCACCGCGGCGGCCCTGGGCGTCGCGAGCCGATGCACGAGTCAGGGCTGTCCGGGTAGTAGCTGGACCATCAACGCGTTGGCCTCGGCGAGCACGTTGCCCTCGGGGTCACGCAACTCCGCGTTCACAAAAGCCTTGCGGCCCTGCGTCTCCCGGAGCCAGCCGCGAGCCGTCAGCGGGGTGTCGATCGGCGTCACCTTGCGGTAGTCGACGTGCAGAAACGCGGTGCGGCTGATCGGTCGGCCGACGGTGTGCACGACCATGCCGGATATCTCGTCGAACAGCAGCGGCAGCACTCCACCGTGTACAGCACTGTTGCCGCCCACCGAGAACCGGCTGAACTCGACGGTCAATTCCACTCCGTCAGCGCCGAATTCGACGATCCGGTACGGAGGCATAAGCAAGCTGCCGGAGCCGGGCAAATCGGGCACCCGGTTGGCGGGCCCGACGAGCTCGGGGGCTTCGAACGGGCCGAGCAGCTTGGCCAGTTCCTCGGCCTTGTCGGCGGCCTGCTCCCAGGTCTCACTGTCCGGTGCCGCCGACACCGCCAGATCCTGTACGCGTCGCATCGCGGCCAGGAAGCGCCCGAACCCCGGGCCGGGGTCGGCGGGTTCGAACTCCGGGAAGCCGCCGTGCTTGTCGTAATCGGGGTCGAGCTGATGCGGATCGTCGGGCGCGGTCACGACCGGCCGGCCAGGATGTCGCGGCGAACGATCGTCTGATCCCGGCCCGGGCCCACACCGATACACGAAACGTATGCTCCGGCAAGCTCTTCCAGTCGCAGCACATAGTCGCGTGCTTTCGCGGGCAGGTCGTCGAACTCCCGGGCGCCGGAGATGTCTTCCCACCACCCCGGCAACTCCTCGTAGATCGGCTCGGCGCGGGCGATGTCGGACTGGGTCATCGGCATGTCGTCGACGCGCTGGCCGCCGATTCGGTAGCCGACGCATACCGGCACCGTCTCCAGGCTGGACAGCACATCAAGTTTGGTGAGGAAGTAGTCGGTGATGCCGTTGACGCGGGTGGCGTAGCGCGCGATGACCGCGTCGAACCAGCCGCAGCGGCGGCGGCGGCCGGTCGTCACCCCGACCTCCCCGCCCGCCTTGGACAGGTATTCGCCCTTCTCGTCGAACAGTTCGGTGGGGAACGGTCCCGATCCGACCCGGGTGGTGTAGGCCTTGAGGATGCCCAGCACCGTGGTGATGCGCGTCGGGCCGATTCCGGAGCCCACCGCGGCGCCCCCGGCCGTCGGATTCGACGACGTGACATAGGGATAGGTGCCGTGGTCGACGTCGAGCAGGGTGCCCTGCGATCCCTCCAACAGCACGATCTCGCCCCGTTCCAGGGCGGTGTTCAGCAGGTAACGGGTGTCGGCGATCCGGTGGCGGAACCCGTCGGCCTGCTGCAGCAGGTTGTCGACCACCTCGGCGGCGTCGATGGCCTTGCGGTTGTAGATCTTGACGAGCACCTGGTTCTTGAGCTCGAGCGAGGCTTCGATCTTCTCGGCCAGCAGACCGGGGTCGAGCACGTCGGCGACCCGGATCCCGATGCGGGCGATCTTGTCCTGGTAGCAGGGCCCGATGCCGCGGCCGGTGGTGCCGATCTTCTTGCTGCCCGCATAGCGCTCGACGACCTTGTCGATCGCCACGTGGTAGGGCATCAGCAGGTGCGCGTCGGCGGAGATCAACAGCCGCTCGGTGTCCACGTCGCGGTCCTGCAGGCCCTGCAGCTCGGTGAGCAGCACCCCGGGATCGACCACGACGCCGTTGCCGATGACGTTGGTGACTCCGGGGGTGAGGATGCCCGACGGGATCAGGTGAAGGGCGAAGTTCTCGCCGGTGGGCAGCACCACGGTGTGCCCGGCGTTGTTGCCACCCTGGTAGCGCACTACCCACTGCACGCGACCACCGAGCAGATCGGTCGCTTTTCCTTTGCCCTCGTCGCCCCACTGGGCGCCGATGAGCACGATTGCCGGCATGGCTTAATCTCCCGCTCTATGGCTCGAGTAAGTGTGTGCAGCCGGTGACCCACACTAGCCCAGCCGACGTCGCGGTGTTGCTGTGCGGCGGTCGACGATTGCCCCGTGTGTTGCGCAGGCTGCCGGTCGTCGACACCGCCGATGCGGACTGCCGACGGCTGGTGGTGGTGGGCTCGGACGCCGATCTGGCCGCCACGCTGACCCGGTTGATGCGCACCGGCCGGCTCGACGTCGAGGTGGGCCACGTGCGGCGACGCTGGCAGGCGCGACGGGTCCTGAACGGCACCGCGACGCGGGTACCGCTGATCCGCGACGACACCGGCACGGTGATCGTCGGGGCGGCCGAGTGGCGTGGCGACCCGCTGCACGGTGAGGCCGTCGTCGACGACACGGTGCTCTTCGACGGTGAGGTGAGCGGCGTGCGGATCGAGCCGACCTCGACGATGCCGGGACTGCGGGCGGCCGTCATCGGCAGGCGGCCGCGGCGCTGGGCGGTCGGACGGGCCGCCCAGCTGGGCACGTCGGGCGCCACGGTGGTGCGCGACGGGGTCGCGGCGCCGCGGCAGGTCAAGCGGTCGACGTTTTACCGGCACACCGAGGGCTGGTTGCGGGTGAGCTGACGCGCCACCGAACTCGACGAAATGGCGCACTCGCGGGGAGGTAGCGTCAAGCCGTGAACGTCCATCCGCTGCGCCAGTCGGTGCGGCCCAGCCCGATCTTCATCGCGATCGTCGCGCTCACGGCGGTCGGCGGGGCGCTGGCATGGGTCGCCGCCGACGCGCCGCGACTGCTGGCATATGTCGGGGTGTTCGTCTTCGTCATCGCCGGCTGGGTGGTGACGCTGTGCCTGCACGAATTCGCCCACGCCTTCACCGCGTGGCGCTTCGGCGACCACGACGTGCCGGTCCGCGGCTACCTGACGCTGAACCCGTTGAAATACTCCAACCCGCTGCTGTCGATCGGGTTGCCGATCCTGATCATCGCGATCGGCGGCATCGGGTTGCCCGGCGGAGCGGTGTGGGTGCGAACCTCGTTCATGACGCGACGGCAGAAGACACTCGTCAGCCTCGCGGGCCCGGCCACCAACCTGGTCTTCGCCATCGCGCTGCTGGGCCTGACCGCATTGATGCGCGACCCGCAGCGCTCGGTGTTCTGGTCGGGGGTGGCGTTCCTGGGGTTTTTGCAGGTGACCGCATTCGTGCTGAACATGCTGCCGATCCCCGGCCTGGACGGCTACGGCGCCCTGGAGCCGCACCTGAGCCCCCAGACCCAGCGGGCGTTGCAGCCGGCCAAGCAGTGGGGCTTCTTCATCCTGCTGATCCTGCTGCTCACCCCGGGGCTCAATCAGTGGTTCTGGGACGTCGTGCTGTGGTTCTTCGACATCTCCGGCGTACCCCGTCAGCTGGTGGGCGCCGGTAACGCGCTGACGCGATTCTGGTCCGCCTGGTTCTGACCGTTCCCTCCCCTCGCGCCCCTCGCGAGCAGACGGAAACTCCGCACTTTCACCGGCGTGTCGGCTGAATTTGCGTCTGCTCGCCGGGAAAAGCGCCGGGAAAAGTGCCGGGAAAAGTGCCCTGCTCGGCCCGAGGAACTTGAAACATATGCGAATTTACGCATATATTGCTGGGTATGGGTGCCGGCCACGATCACAGCCAGCGGGACGCCCGGGTCAGCCGGATGCTCATCGCCGCGGCGATTCTGACCGTCTTCTTCATCGTCGAACTGTCCACCGCGCTGATCATCGACTCGATCGCGTTGCTCGCCGACGCGGGCCACATGCTGACCGACCTGGTGGCGATGTTCATGGGCCTGACCGCGGTGCTGCTGGCCCGCCGCGGCAGCACGTCACCTGCCCGTACCTACGGGTGGCACCGGGCCGAGGTGTTCACCGCGGTCGCCAACGCCGTGCTGCTGTTCGGTGTGGCCGGTTTCATCCTCTTCGAGGCGATCCGCCGACTCGGCGATGCGCCGGAGATACCCGGTGTGCCGATGATCGTGGTCGCGCTGGCCGGATTGGCCGCCAACGGCGTGGTCGTGCTGCTGTTGCGCTCGCACTCCAAGGACAGCCTGGCGGTCAAGGGCGCCTACATGGAGGTCCTCGCCGACACCGTGGGCAGTGTCGGGGTGCTCATCGCGGGCATCGTGACGGTGACGACGCACTGGCCCTACGCCGACGTCGTGGTGGCGGTCTTCGTGGCGCTGTGGGTGCTGCCACGCGCGCTCTCGCTGGCCCGTGCGGCCCTTCGGATCCTGTCGGAGTCCTCCCCGGCCCACATCGACGTCGAGGAGTTACGCACCGCACTGGGCGCCGTCAAGGGCGTCACCGAGGTGCACGATCTGCACGTGTGGACGTTGGTTCCCGGCAAGGACATGGTCACCGCGCACCTGACCAGCACCCGCGATTCCGCGCTGGTGCTCGACGACGCCCGCACGGTACTCGCCGAGCGCGGCCTGGATCATTCGACCGTTCAGGTGGAGCACCCCGACAGCACCGCCGACTGCCGCTGTGAGGCGGAGTGAGCCGGGGTCAGGAAAGCCCGAGCTTCGCGCGCGCCTCGGGGTCGCAGTCGTCGAGCAGATCCACGCAGCGCTGATATTCGTCGGTTTCGCCGATCTCGTCGGCGGCGCGTGCCAGGGCGGCCACGCAACGCAGAAATCCGCGGTTTGGTTCGTGGCTGTAGGGCACCGGTCCGAAGCCCTTCCAGCCGTTGCGGCGCAATTGATCGAGACCGCGGTGATAACCGGTGCGCGCGTACGCGTAGGCGGTGATCGCCTTGTCCTCGCTCAACGCCTCCTCGGCCAACGCCGCCCACGCCACCGAGGCCGACGGATGAGCGGCCGCCACGATGGCCGGGTTCTCGGCGTCCGCCAACTCCTGCTCGGCCCCGGGGTTGCCGGGCAACAGCACGGGATCCGGTCCCAGAAGATCTCCCATCCGCGTCATGACCCCATTGTGCCGTGCGTCAACGGCGCGGCGGCATGCGGATCGCTAAGCTTCCGGCGGTAGCGTCGTAAGGGAGGACTGCAGCACGGATGACGAACCCACCAGGGCCTGATCAGCCGGATGACGTCACCGACGCGGTTGCCGAGACGGGGGGCGACAGGCTGGGCGACGGCACCGCCGCCGGTGAAGCGCCCACCGAGGCGATTCAACCGGATCCCGAGCACGAGCCGGTGACCGAAGTGATGGCGCCGGCTCAGACGCACGAGCAGCAACCCGACGAACAGTCCCCACCGCCCGAGCGCCGGTTCACCGCCCCCTCGGGGTTCGACGCCGGCTCGACGCAGCGGATCGACACTCCCGCGGATCCGGCCACCGAGGTGTTCGCCACCCCGCCGGGAGCCGGTGGCCCCGTTAAACCCGTTGCTCCCCAGCATATTCCGCCTCGGGACGAATCGTCTCCAGCGCAGCCTCACCGTCGCAGCTGGGGCTGGGTGGTGGCGCTGTTGCTGGTGATCGCCGCGCTGGTGGCCGTCGCGGTGCTCGGCACCGTGCTGCTGACCCGCGCCTCGACGCCCAAGGTGTCGCAGGAAGACCAGGTCCGCCAGACCATCGAGACCTTCGACACCGCGATCCAGAACGGCGATCTGGCCACGCTGCGCAGCATCACCTGCGGCGCCAAACGGGACAGCTACGTCAGATACGACGACAAGACGTGGGCCGAGATCCACAAGCGGGTGGCCGCCGCCAAGCGGTACCCGGTGGTCGCCAGCATCGACCAGGTGGTGGTCAACGGCGATCACGCCGAAGCCAACGTCACCGCGTTCATGGCCTATGCACCGCAGACCCGCTCGACGCGCAGCTTCGACCTGGAATTCCGCGACGAGCAGTGGAAGGTCTGTCAGGCACCCGTCAACTGAGCGCGATCGACCGGCCCGCACTGTTGAGGTCGCGGCAGGCCTCCACCACGCGCTCGGCCATCGACGCCTCGGCCTTCTTCAGATAGCTGCGCGGATCGTAGGTCTTCTTGTCGCCGACCTCACCGTCGACCTTGAGCACCCCGTCATAGTTGGCGAACATGTGCGCGGCGACCGGCCGGGTGAAAGCGTACTGCATGTCGGTGTCGACGTTCATCTTCACCACGCCGTAGCGCAGCGACTCCTCGATCTCGGATTTCAGCGAACCCGAGCCGCCATGGAAAACGAAGTCGAAAGGCTTTGCATCCGAAGGCAACCCGAGTTTTGCCGCGGCGACCTTTTGCCCTTCGTCAAGGACGTCGGGCCGTAGCTTGACGTTGCCCGGCTTGTAGACGCCGTGCACGTTGCCGAACGTCGCGGCCAGCAGGTACCGGCCGTGTTCGCCAGCGCCCAGCGCCTCGACCGTCTTCTCGAAATCCTCGGCGGTGGTGTAGAGCTTGTCGTTGATCTCGTGCGCCACCCCGTCCTCCTCGCCGCCGACCACCCCGATCTCGATCTCCAGCACGATCCTGGCCGCCACGGCCTCGTCGAGCAGTCGACGCGCGATCGCCAGATTCTCGTCGATCGGCACCGCCGAACCGTCCCACATGTGCGACTGGAACAGCGGGCGCCCGCCGGCGGCGACTCGCTCGCGCGAGATCGCCAGCAGTGGGCGCACGTAGGTGTCGAGCTTGTCCTTCGGACAGTGGTCGGTGTGCAGTGCCACGTTCACCGGATACCGCTCGGCGACGACGTGGGCGAACTCGGCGAGGCCGACGGCACCGGTCACCATGTCCTTGACTCCTAGGCCGGAGGCGAATTCCGCTCCGCCCGTGGAAAATTGGATGATCCCGTCACTGCCCGCATCGGCGAAGCCCTTGATGGCGGCGTTGACGGTCTCTGTCGACGTGCAGTTGATCGCCGGGAACGCGAAAGCGTGCGCCTTGGCCCGGTCCAGCATCTCGGCGTAGATCTCGGGTGTTGCGATGGCCATGAGTGGTCCTCTCAGACGGTCAGCACGCCGCGGTAGCGCACCCGGCCTGCCTCCATCGCCGCGTAGGCGTCGGCGGCCTCGGCCAGCGGTCGTTCCTCGATACGCGCACGCACCCCGGACTGCACGGCGAAACCCATGGTCTCCTCGACATCGCGGGCTGTGCCGGAGGGGTGCCCGGTCACCCGGCGGCCGGCTGTGATGAGGTCCATCGGGCTGATCGGCAGCGGGTCGGGAGACACCCCGACGACCACCAGTTCGCCCTCCGGGCCCAACCCGCCCACGGTCTGGCCGATCGCCGCGGAGTTGGCCGCGGTGGCCAACACCACCGCCGCGCCGCCGACGGCCTGCAGAGCCGACGCGACATCCCCGGCGGTCGAGTCGATGTAGTGGTGCGCGCCCAGCGCGCGAGCGTCGTCGGCCTTGTCGGCGCCCCGCGCAATCGCCACCGTCTCGAAGCCCATCGCCCTGGCCCACTGGACCCCGAGATGGCCGAGTCCGCCGATACCGAGGACCGCGACCAGATCACCGGCCACCGCCGCCGTCTTGCGCAGCGCGTTGAAGGTGGTGACGCCCGCACACCCCATCGGGGCGGCCTCGGCGAAGGACAGTCCGTCCGGGATGCGCGCCAGCGCGGTGGTCGGCACCGTGACCGACTCGGCGTAGCCGCCCGGGTAATGCCAGCTGGGCACCTGCATCCGTGCGCACTGCATGAACCTGCCCCGGCGGCAGGGCACGCAGCTGTTGCAGTTGCCACCGAACCACCCGACCGCGACCCGGTCGCCGACCCGAAATCCGCCGCCGGAGTCGTCGGTGATCTCGCCGAGTTCGGCGATCGTCCCCGCGATCTCGTGCCCCGGGGTCACCGGCCACGTCAACCCGGGAAACTGACCGTTGACGATGCCGTGGTCGGTGCCGCACACGCCGCAGGCCGCCACCTTGATGCGGACGTGGTCGCACGGTGGCCGAGCGGTTTCGACGTCGGCCAGCCGTAGCGCGGCGCCCGCGGCGTCGACGAGAACGGCTCGGTGAGTGGGCATACCCGAGCGTAACGACGGGCCCGCCCGGCCGCTCGACATCGACGTTTCGCAGTTCGGCGACCACGAGCGGTATCTTTGGGCCTTGTGACCTCCACCCTTTACTCGGCGGCCGGCGACCAGCTGGCGCTGATGCCGGATTTCCTGGACCCGATGACGCTTCTCGGGTACTTCGGAGGGTGGGCTCTGGTGGGCCTTCTGGTCGTGATCTTCGTCGAGTCCGGGGTGCTGTTCCCCGTCCTGCCGGGCGATTCGTTGCTGTTCGTGGCGGGCATGTTGGCCGCGGGCACCGCCGCGCTGGCCGAGGACGGCACCGCGATCAACTTCCAGCTCTGGCAGCTGCTGATCTTCATCCCGGTCGCCGCCATCCTCGGTGGTCAGGTGGGCTACTGGATCGGCCGCAACATCGGCACCGCGATGTTCAAACCCGACGCCCGGTTCCTCAAACAGAAGTATCTCGACGAGGCGCACGTGTTCTTCGAGCAGCGCGGACCGTTCGCGATCGTGATCGCGCGGTTCGTGCCGATCGTGCGCACGCTGGCCCCGATCACCGCCGGGGCCGCCCGGATGAGCTACCCGGTGTTCGCGCTGTTCAACATCCTCGGCGCGGTGGTGTGGGGCGTCGGGCTGACATTGCTCGGGTACTGGCTGGGCCGTTTCGAGGCCGTGCAGCAGCTCCTCGAGCCGATCGTCATCGCGATCGTGGTGGTGTCGGTGTTGCCGATGTTCATCGAGTGGTACAAGCGCCGCCGCGCCGCGAAGCGCGCCGCCGCGCAACTGGCCCAACCGGTCATCGACACGCCCTAGGGCGCCTCCGTTCGTCGCCGACCCGCCTCCAGGGCGCGGATCAGGTTGGCCGCGTCCCACGGGCCGGTGTGACGCTTTCCGTTGACGAAGAACGTCGGCGTGGAGTTGAGGTCCATCGCCTCGGCGTCCTGCGCGTCGTCCTGCACCCGACGCAGCACCTTGGCCGAGTGCACCCGCACGTCCTGGTCGAAGCGTTCGATGTCGCAGCCGCTGGCCACCGCGTACCGGTACATGTCCGACCACTCCAGATCGTCCTGGTGGGCGAACAGTTCGCGTTCCATCTCCCAGAACTTGCCCTGCAGCGCCGCGGCCTCGCTGGCCCTGGCGGCGTCGAACGACCTCGGATGCACCCGCTCGACGGGCAGGTGGCGCCACACGTAGCAGAGGTCATCACCGAAATGCGCGCGGACTTCCTCGATCGCCCCGGTGGCCCTGCTGCAGAACGGACACTCGAAATCGCCGTACTCCACCAGCGTCAGCGGGGCGTTCGGGTCACCCTGGAGGCGATCACGGTCGGGATCGACGGGACGAATGAGCTTGACGCCGACAGGTTCCGGCGGACTGATCAGATCCGTGATGCGGAACGTCGCCCACCCGAAGAGCAGGGCGATCAGCGACGCGGCGATCACGCCGATGCGGGCCTGATCCTGGCGCGCCGGGTCACTGATCGCGATGTCGACGATGAACAGCGAAATGGTGAACCCGATGCCCGACAGCCACGCACCGCCGGTCACCCGCCGCAGCGTCAACCCCGGCGCCAGTTGCCCGAGGCCGGTACGTTGCATGAACCACGTCGCGCCGCTGATGCCGATGAACTTCCCGATCACCAGGCCCGCGACGATGCCCCACGTCAGCGGCGACCGCGCCGCGGCGGTCAGGCTGGCCGCGTCCAACCGCACGCCGGCGTTGACCAGCGCGAACAACGGCAACACCAGGAAGGACACGTACGGTCCGACGTCGGTCTGCAGTCGTTCGTTGATCGAAATCGATTGGCGCAGACGGCGGGTGGCGGTGCGCGCATAGGTGGAGTTGGGCGACTGGCGAAATGCCCGGATGACCTCGACCGCCTGTTCGACCTGTTGGCGTTCGGGTTCGAAGACCGGGATCAGCAGCGCGACGGCCACCCCGGCCAGTGTCGGGTGCAGTCCCGCCAAGAACATCGTCACCCACAGTGCGAAGCCGAGCACCGCGTAGGCGGGCCCGCGGGCGCCGGGCAGGAACCGCACCAGGATGACCGCGACGAACAGCAGCACCGACACCGCCAGCGGCACGACCCTGATCTCGTCGGAGTAGAACAGGGCGATCACGATCAGGGCGCCGACGTCGTCGACGACTGCGAGGGTGAGCAGGAAGGTCCGCAGTCGCCCCGGGAATTTGGGCTTGACCAGGGCCAGCGCGCCGACCAGGAACGCGGTGTCGGTGGAGATCACCACGCCCCACGCGTGAGCGTTGTCGCCGGACGGGTTGAACAACCAGAACACCACGGCCGGTACCGCCAGACCGGCGGCCGCGGCGACCACGGGCACCGCCGCCCTCGACCGGTCGGTGAGTTCCCCGATGGCGAATTCGCGCTTCACCTCGAGGCCGACGATGAAGAAGAAGAACGTCATCAGGCCGTCGTTGATCAGATGCTTGACGGTCAGATCGAAGTGGTGGGTGCCCAGCGTGATGCCCACGTAGGTGTCCAGTAGACCCCAGTAGTGTTGGGCCCACGGGCTGTTGGCCCACACCAGCGCGGCCAGGGTGAACGCCAGCAGCACCGCCACCGCGGCGTTTTCCTTGGTCTTGACCGCCTTCGGGTCGCGACTGAACCGTGCAGGCAACCGAGCAACGGCGCCGGGATCTGCCTCTGAGGTCACGTCCGGGCCACGTGGTGAGCCGCCTCCATGAGCATCCAGCCCGACAGTTGCACTGACAGGTCGCGTTCGGCCACCTCGGAAGCGTTGACCGCGCCCTCGACGAACTGCGCTTCCGTGCCTGCCGCGGTGGGTATTTCGGCGGTGCGGTCCCAGAACGCGGCGAACAGCGGCAGCCCGTCCACGGTCTGTCTGTTCTCCCACGCCGACTCGGCGGACTGCAGCACCAGCGAACGCGCGGTGTCGCGGGCTTCGGCGTCTTCGGTGGTGGCCTGCGGAAGCGCGGTGGCCACCAGGGCCAGATAGCGGGCCAGTATCCCGTTGAACAGGCCGCCGTCCCCGCCACCCGCGCCCCGGATGACACCGTTGGTGACCATGTGGTCGCGCACCGCGGCCACCAGCCGTTGGACCCGCCCGGCGTGGTCTGCGTCGTCGGTGCGCACGGCGAGTTCGGTTTCCAGCCCCAACACCACACCCTGGCAGTAGGTGTACTGCGCGCGCACCATCGAGCCACCCTTGATCCCGTCGAACACCAGGTGGGTCTCCGGGTCGATCAGTAACTCGTCGATCCAGTCGGCCATCTGCTGGGCGCGGCGTAACCGGTCGTGGCGGGCCAGGAAGATCGCCGCCGGACCGTTGGCGGGGGCGTTGAAGAACTGGTCCTGTTTGCGCCACGGGATGCCGCCGCCGTCCTCGGGCACCCACGCGTTGAGGAACTGCTCGGCGAGCTTGTCCAGGGCCCTGGTGTGCGGCACATCCGCCAGCCGCCCGGCGCGCTCGAGGGCCAGCGCCAGCCACGCCATGTCGTCGTAGTAGTCGTTGGTCCACCGCATGGTGTTGCGCAACCGATGACCGCGAATCTGGCGGGCGATCCTGGACCTGCGCTCGGGTTGCGGATCGCGCACCTGCGCGTCGACCAGACAATCCAGCAGGTGCGCCTGCCACCAGTAGTGCCATACCCCGAACAACTTGTGGTTACGGGCCGCCGGCCAGGCCACCACGCCGAGTTGGGTGCCCGGCAGCCCCCACAACCTCTTCAGGTGGCGGCGGGTGATCGCCGCCTCTGCGCTGGCCGCCCTGTTGGCCCATACCTGATCCATGTGTCGATCCTGCCCTACCAGGCCTTGTCGATGTCCCCGTGTTGCGTGATCCAGGTGTGCATCGCGATACCGGCGGCCACCGCCGCGTTGATGCTGCGGGTGGAGCCGAATTGAGCGATCGACACCGTGAGCGCCGCACCCGCTTTGGCGTCGTCGGTGATCCCGGGGCCCTCCTGGCCGAAGATCAGCAGGGACTCGCGTGGCAGCGCGGTGTGTTCGATGCGCGCGGCGCCCGCCACGTTGTCCACCGCCACGACGGTCAGTCCAGCACCCGCGGCGAACGTCAGCAACTCGGCGGTGGTGTCGTGGTGGCGCAGGCGTTGGTAGCGGTCGGTCACCATCGCGCCGCGTCGGTTCCAGCGTCGCCGGCCCACGATGTGCACGGTGTCGACGGCGAAGGCGTTGGCCGTGCGCACCACCGCACCGATGTTGGCGTCGTTGCCGAAGTTCTCGATCGCGATGTGCAGCGGGTGTCGGCGGGTGTCGATGTCGGCGATGATCGCCTCCCGCATCCAATAGCGGTACGCGTCAACCACATTGCGCCGGTCCCCGTCACGCAACAGTGCGGGGTCGTAGCGCTCGTCGTCCGGTGGCGGGCCCTGCCACGGACCCACGCCGGGGCCCTCGCCCCATTCGGTCGGGCCCGGCTCATTCACGGGTGGTCCACAATGCGGCGTGGGTGCCGATCAGCGACACCGTGGGATAGAGCAGTGCGGCGTTGATCTCGCCCTGGGTGCACAGGGTCACTTTCACCGCGACCGCGTCGCGCGAGGCGTCAGGCAGCACGAGCACCGACGCCCCGTAGACGTCGCAGGCGTGGCTCAGCCCCGGCGCCGGCCTGGTGGGCGCCACCGCCACCATCGTCGGTCCGCCGCGGGCCGTCGAGACGTCACCGTATTGCGCTGCCAGCCCGTCGATTTCGAGACCGAGCAGCATGTAGCCCGCGCCGGTGAACGCGTTGGGGTCGCCGAGCGCCGTCGGGCTGAGCATGGCGCCGTCGGCCCGGAACGCGTCGAGGCTGGTGGTCTTGAGCGCCAGACCGGTGTCGTGCTCCCGCGTCGACGGCAGGCCAACGGGAAACGCCGCGGGCCACGCGGTGGTGGTGCCCGCGATCCGATCGCGTGGCGAATACACGTACACCCCACGCACCTGGGACTGGTCCCGCTGCGGCCCCAAACACACTGTGCCGCTGAGCCGGTCGGGTGAGGGCGCCGACAGCGGCTGTACCGCGAGGTCGGTCACGTCGCGGCAACCGCCGATCGCATCGGCCTCGATCGGATGGGCCAGCGCACCGTAGAGACCGAACCGCAAATCCTTGGGATCGGCGTGTCCGCCACCGTGTTCGGACGGCGAGGCGTCGACGTCGACGAGCACGTGCTCACCGTCGAACCGCAGGTTGGACACCGACATGTTCCAGCCGAGGATGGCCAGCGACTCCCCGACGGAAGCGGTCTGGGCGGCGTACGGGTGGAGGTTCTCGTCGTCGCCGGCGCACGCCGACGCGATCAAGACGAGCGCGGCCAGGCCCGCGATCACTGAACGCACAGACACTTGCCGTGGCTCAGGTCCGGTTGCGACCGCGGCCGACAACTTTGGTCATGGCCCGCACCAGGTTCCGCGGCACCAGCCGGCCTCCGGTGGTCAGCGCCTTGTACTGCACGCCCGGAACGATGAGAACCTTGCCCTTGGCGACGTCGGCCATGGTGTCGCGCACCACGTCGTCGACCTGCAGCCACAGAAACGAAGGGGTGCCACTCATCTCGATGCCGGCGCGTTCGTGGAACTCGGTGCGGATGAAACCCGGGCACAGCGCGTGCACGCCGACACCGGTGCCGCCCAGGCCGTTGGCCAGCCCCTCGGTGAACGCGATCACCCACGCCTTCGACGCCGAGTACGTCGACCCGCGCCCGGGCAGCAGGCCGGCGACGCTCGCCACGTTGATCACCGTGCCCGCGCCGGCGTCGAGCATCGACGGCAGCGCGGCGTGGGTCAGTTGCATGACCGCGGTGACGTTGACGTCGAGTTGGGACTGCAGCACGGCGTAGTCGGTGCTCCAGAACTCGCCCGCGGTGGCGAAGCCGGCGTTGTTGACCAGCACTCGGACGCCCTCGGCGAGCCGGTCGCAGACCTTGGCGCGGTCGCCGGCCTGCGCCAGATCGGCGACCAGAACCTCGGCGTTGACCCCGGCTTCGTCGCGCAGTTCGGCGGCGAGCCGCTCCAGCCGCGCGACGTCGCGGGCCACCAGCACCAGGTCGTAGCCGTCGACGGCGTATCTGCGGGCGAATCCCGCGCCCAGCCCGGACGTCGGCCCGGTGATCAGTGCGACAGGGCGTGACATGCCCTAGAGAGTACTTACCGCTGATAGTGCGGGGACTGACGTCCGTTTCGCGACGGCGGCGGCTGCCTGCGGACCGCTTCCCGGCGGCCGGGGGACGGCGGGGTGTAGCGGGCATCGGCGCGGCCCGGGGGCGCCTCGGCCCGCGGTGCCGCCTCTGCGCGCGACGGCGCGGGCTTGAGCGGACGGCCCGGCAACGAGCTGCGCCTGGCCACCGACTGGCCCGCCATGGCCTGCGGCGTCGGCGGAAGCACCCGCAGCAAGTCGTTGAATTGGCGCACGGTGCGCAGGCCCTCGTCCCATTGCGCCCGGGTGCTGGTGACCGGCATCGAGACCAGCGTCCAGTGCTCCTCGTTCCACATGATTTCGGCGCAGTCGGGCGCGGTGTGGGCGAATGTCACCATCCGCCGGTCGCACGCGCGTCGGGCCGCGTCGAGGTTGGTGGAGTAGACCATGCGCGGGCCGATCGCCCCGAGCAGCCAGATGTCGTTCTCGCGGGGCTCCTTGATGCCCTTGAGGCGCAGGTCGACCACGACGTTGGTGCCCACCTTGCGGTGCAGCGCAATGACAGTCGCGACGTCCTCGAGGTCGAAGATGAACACCGCCTCGCCGCGGATCTGGCCGAGTACGACGTTTTTGGCGGTGACGTCGCCGACGGTCGACATCACGCCACGCTTCCAGCGGCTGAGGATGTCGCTGGATTCGTGTTCGTAATCGAAGCCGTGCGATTTCGCCCATGATTTACGACGGCGGCCCAAGCCGCGTCGACGGTCGATATCCACGTACAAGAGCACCGCCGCACCCACGAAACAGAGTGCGGACAGCGTGAACCAAAGCGGCACCATTACGGTCAGCCTACTGGCACGGACCACCAAATCCCGAACTCGAGCAGATCACGGTCCTATCTCAAGCGCGCCATCCCGCACGGGTCAGCCCAAGACCAGCGAGTCGCCGTCCGGGCTGACGTTGACCGGCACCACGTCGCCGTCGTGCACGGTCCCCGCGAGCAGCAGCTTCGCCAGCTGATCGCCGATCGCCTTCTGGATCAACCGACGCAGCGGACGGGCGCCGTATTGCGGGTCGAACCCGCGCTCAGCGAGCCACTTCTTCGCGGGTTGGGACACCTCCAGCGTCAATCGACGCTGCGCTAACCGCTTAGCCAGCTGCTCGAGCTGGATGTCCACGATGTGGACCAGTTCCTCGGGGTTGAGCCCGTCGAACACGATCACATCGTCGAGCCGGTTGATGAACTCGGGCTTGAACGCCGAGCGCACCGCGGCCATCACCTGTTCCTCGCTGCCACCAGCGCCCAGGTTGGACGTCAAGATCAGCAGCGTGTTGCGGAAGTCGACGGTGCGGCCCTGACCGTCGGTCAACCTGCCCTCGTCGAGAACCTGCAGCAGCACGTCGAACACGTCCGGGTGTGCCTTCTCGATCTCGTCGAACAGGATCACCGTGTACGGGCGCCTACGCACGGCCTCGGTCAGCTGACCACCCTGGTCGTAGCCGATGTAGCCCGGGGGCGCACCGACCAACCGAGCCACCGAGTGCTTCTCGCCGTACTCGCTCATGTCGATGCGGACCATCGCCCGCTCGTCGTCGAACAGGAACTCCGCCAACGCCTTGGCCAGCTCCGTCTTACCGACGCCGGTCGGGCCGAGGAACATGAAGGAACCCGTCGGCCGGTTCGGATCAGCGACACCGGCCCGGCTGCGCCGCACCGCGTCGGAAACCGCCTGCACCGCGTTCTTCTGGCCGACGACGCGCTTGCCCAGCTCGTCTTCCATCCGCAGC
Source organism: Mycolicibacterium sp. XJ1819 (assembly GCF_053483675.1). NCBI lineage: Bacteria > Bacillati > Actinomycetota > Actinomycetes > Mycobacteriales > Mycobacteriaceae > Mycobacterium > Mycolicibacterium sp. XJ1819. The sequence continues at coordinate 46,496 of NZ_JBEFST010000002.1, forward strand.
AGCTTGGCGGTCTCACCCTCGAGCATCCGCCCGGCCGGAATACCGGTCCACGCCTCGACCACGCCGGCGATGTCGTCGGGGCCGACCTCTTCCTTGAGCATGACGTCCTCACGCGCCTCGGCGTGCGGCAACGCGGCGTCGAGCTTCTTCTCGACCTCCGGGATGCGCCCGTAGCGCAGCTCGGCGGCCCGCTCCAGGTTTCCGTCGCGCTCGGCACGGTCGGCCTCGCCGCGCAATGCCTCCAGCTGTTCCTTGAGCTCGCGGACCACGTCGATGGCGTTCTTCTCGTTCTGCCAACGCGTGGTCAGTTCCGCCAGCTTCTCCTTCTGGTCGGCCAGCTCGGCGCGCAGCTTCTCCAGCCGCTCCTTGGATGCGTCGTCCTCTTCCTTGGACAGCGCCATCTCCTCGATCTCGAGGCGACGCACCAGCCGCTCCACCTCGTCGATCTCGACGGGCCGCGAGTCGATCTCCATCCGCAGCCGTGACGCGGCCTCGTCCACCAGGTCGATGGCCTTGTCCGGCAGGAACCGGCTGGTGATGTAGCGGTCGGACAGCGTCGCCGCCGCCACCAGCGCGGAGTCGGTGATGCGCACGCCGTGGTGCACCTCGTAGCGGTCCTTCAGCCCGCGCAGGATGCCGATGGTGTCCTCGACCGAGGGCTCACCGACGTACACCTGCTGGAAACGGCGCTCCAACGCGGCGTCCTTCTCGATGTACTTGCGGTACTCGTCGAGCGTGGTGGCGCCGACCAGGCGCAGTTCGCCACGGGCCAACATCGGCTTGATCATGTTGCCCGCGTCCATCGAACCGTCGCCGGTCGCTCCCGCGCCGACGATGGTGTGCAGTTCGTCGATGAACGTGATGATCTGGCCCGCCGACTCCTTGATCTCGTCGAGCACGGCCTTGAGCCGCTCCTCGAACTCGCCGCGGTACTTCGAGCCGGCGACCATCGAACCGAGATCCAGCGAGACGACGGTCTTGTCGCGCAGGCTCTCGGGTACGTCGCCCGCGACGATGCGCTGGGCCAGGCCCTCGACGATCGCGGTCTTACCCACGCCCGGCTCACCGATGAGCACCGGGTTGTTCTTGGTACGACGGCTCAGCACCTGCACAACGCGGCGAATCTCGTTGTCCCGCCCGATGACCGGGTCGAGCTTGCCCTCGCGCGCGCGGGCGGTCAGGTCGGTGGAGTACTTCTCCAGCGCCTGATAGCTGCCCTCGGGATCGGGGGTGGTGACCCGGGCGCTGCCGCGAACCTTGACGAAAGCCTCGCGCAGCGCCTGCGGGGAGGCGCCGTGACCGGTCAGCAGCTTGGCGACATCGGAGTCACCGGTGGCCAGGCCGACCATCAGATGCTCGGTCGAGACGTACTCGTCGTCCATCTCGGTCGCCAGGTTCTGGGCGGTGGTGATCGCGGCCAGCGATTCCCGACTGAGCTGTGGCTGCGCGCTGGCCCCGCTGACGCTGGGGAGCTTGTCGAGAAGGCGCTGCGTCTCGGTGCGAATGCTCGCGGGGTTGACCCCGACGGCCTCGAGCAACGGGGCGGCAATGCCGTCGTTCTGCGTCAGCAGTGCCATCAACAAGTGCGCAGGCAGGATCTGCGGGTGGCCGGCGGTGCTGGCCGCCTGCAACGCCGCGGTCAGCGCAGCCTGCGTCTTGGTCGTCGGGTTGAACGAGTCCACGACTTCCTCCGATCAATTTTCGGGCATGGGGAAAATGCTTGTCGTGATACTCAACGTCGTCAAGGTTGAGTCTGTTCCGCTCAACTTCGACAATTTTGCGGCATGCGACACGCCAACGCTCATCACGCCGATTTCGGCCGGTCATCGGCCACGCTGATGCCATGGGCCGCCTGGTGTGCGCGTTGGGGGTTGCCGCCGCATTGACCGTGCTCGCGCCGGGCACGGCCGGGGCGGCCACCGACCAGGACCGGGTCCGCGACGTGCTCGTCGAGATGAACGACGCCTACAACCGCTTCGACTTCGCGACGTTCGCCACCTACCTGTGCACCGACGTGCTGCGCGTCGAGGGCTTCCAGGCTCACTGGCAGCAGAGTCGACGAACCGACGGGCCCACCCGAATCGCCGTCAACTCCGTGAACGTCGCCGGCGACCCGGCGTCGGTAGCCGTCGCCAACGTCCGCTTCGAGGCCGTCAACCACGAGCAGCCAAAGACGCTGGACGTCGAGTTCGTCCGTGAGGGCGCCGAATGGAAGGCCTGCCGGTATCGCGCAGGCCGAACCGTGTAAGTCCGTGTGAATCGAGAGAGGTGGACGTCATATGCCGAGCTCGGTGCTGACCGAACTCATTCCGCTGGCGCTCGTGGTGGCGCTGTCCCCGCTGTCGATCATCCCGGCCGTGCTGGTTCTGCACTCCCCGCGACCGCGCCCGACCGGCCTGGCGTTTCTGGCCGGCTGGCTGATCGGCATCGCGGCGTTGACGACGGCCTTCCTCGGCATCTCCAGCCTGCTCGGCGGGCTCGGCAGAAAGCCCCCCGAGTGGGCGTCGTGGCTGCGCATCGCGGTCGGCGCCGCGCTGGTGGCCTTCGGCATCTACCGCTGGCTCACCCGGCACAAGTCCACGCACACCCCGAAGTGGATGCAGAGCCTGGGCCGGCTCACCCCCGCTCGCGCGTTCGGCGCGGCGGGCGCACTCACCGTCGTCAATCCCAAGGTGCTGTTCATCTGCGCCGCAGCCGGTTTGGCAATCGGCACCGCCGGGCTGGGCCGGTCGGATGTGTGGGCGGCCGTGGTGTGGTTCGTCGCGGTGGCCGGCTCCACCGTCGCGCTACCCGTGCTGGGCTACGCCGTCTCGGGCGATCGCCTCGACGCGCCGTTGGCGCGGCTCAAGGACTGGATGGAGCGTCAGCATGCGCTGCTGATGGCGGTGATCCTAATCGTGATCGGTCTGATGGTGGCCTACAAGGGAATCCACAATCTATGACTCGGGCAGCCCGAGTTCGGCCGCGTCGGCGGTCAGATACCGCGTCACCGTAGGTGCGATCAGCCGCACCAGGTCGTCGCCGGACAGGGTGGCCAGTGGCGCCACCTTCATCACGTAACGCAGTACCGCCGTCCCCACCAACTGGCTGGCGGCCAGCATCGCGCGCAGCCGGGACTGCTCGTCACCGCCGAGCACCCCGGACACCGCCGTCAGCACGTAGTCCTGCATGAAGCCCCGAAAGGCTTCGTGCGCATCGGAATTAGACGTCGCCGACTGCAGCATCGCCACCATGGTCGGGCCCGAATCCGGCGACTCCCAGATGCTCAGGTAGGTGCGCACCATCCGGGTGCCGATGTCGGGCTCGCCGTCCGCGCGGCCGCTGAGCGCGGCCACCAGCATGTCGGGATCGAGGATGAGTCGCAGCGATTCGCGGAACAGATCTGCCTTCGAGCCGAACAGATACAGCACCATCGACGGGTCGACGTGAGCGTCGCGCGCGATGGCCCGCAGCGTCGTCTTCTCGTAGCCCTCGGTCGCGAACCGGCGCCTGGCGGCGGCCAATACCGCATCGCGGGACACCGGTTCCCCGAGGCGACGGCCGCGCTTCTTCGGCGTCCTGGCTGGTGAGGGCATATGACGACAATAACATTTCAATGACTGTTGAAAACAATCCGCCCCGGCGTTACGCTCGCCTGGCAATAATTCAACGGTGAATGAAAAGAGTTCAACATGGCCACGGAAATGGTGCCGCGCCACCACGATCACGCAGCGACTCACGAACCCCCGGCAGCGATCCGCGCAGCGGGCGTCGTCGTCGTGCTGACGATCGTGCTCGCGGTCGTCTCGATCGCCTTCGCACTGCCCGCCGCCCGCACCGCGCCGCACGACGTGCCGATCGGCATCGCCGGACCGCAGGCCGCCGGCGGGCAGATCACCGCGCAACTCGACGAGCGGGCGCCCGGCGCGTTCGACGTCACCTACTACCCCGGCGAAGCCGCGCTGCGCGACGCCATCGAAAGCCGAGAGGTATACGGCGGCTTGGCATTCGGGCCCGGCGGGCCCAGCCTGCTGATCGCCACCGGCGGCAGCCCGATGATCGCGCAGATGCTCACCCAGATCGGGCAGGGCATCGCTGCGCAGACCGGCGCGGCACCGTTGCGCGTCGAGGACCTCGCCCCGCCGACCACCGACGACCCCCGCGGCGCGGGTCTGGCCGCCTCGGCGCTGCCGATCACCCTGGCCGGTCTGCTGCCGGCCGTCGCGCTGGTGCTGGTGCTCAAGCGCGAGGTGTGGACGCGGTTTGCGGCGGCCGTGGTGTTCGCCGGTGTCGCAGGTCTGACGATCGCCGCGCTGCTGCGCTACGTGCTGGGCTCCATCGACGCGAACTTCTTGGGCGTCGCCGGTGCGTTGACCCTCGGCGCGCTGGCCACCGGGCTGACCCTGCTGGGCCTCGGTTCGCTGTTCGGCCGCGTCGGCCTTGCCCTGGGCGCGCTCACCGCGCTGCTGGTCGGCAACCCGCTGTCGGGTCTGAACACCGCGCCCGAGCTGCTCCCGAGTGGATGGGGCACGTTCGGCCAGTACCTGCCCCAGGGCGCCAACGGCACCCTGCTGCGCTCGGCGGCCTTCTTCGACGGGGCCGGCGGCGCCGCCTCGATCGTCGTGCTGACCTGCTGGGTGGCGCTGGGAACGGCACTTGTCGTGGCCGCCGCGGTTCGGCAGCGGAGGGCGGTCGTCGACTGACTTACTATCGAACGGCGTGGGACTCGACGACCGTGACGCGCTGCGCTTGCTGCTCGACGCGGTCGACCCCGCGCGCGGCTCCGACGAGCTGATCCGGGCGTTCTACACCAACTGGTTCGCCATCGACTTCTCGGCCCGCGACCTGTTTCCCCCCGATATGGACGCGCAGCGGCAGGCGTTCGCCCACGCCATGTCCTGGGTGTTCGCCGAACTCGTCGCACAACGGGCCACCGAGCCGGTGGCGTTCCTCGCCCAACTGGGCCGCGACCACCGAAAATACGGTGTCACGCAACGGCACTACGACACCATGCAGGCCGCGCTGTTCAACACGCTGCGGGGACATCTGGCCGACAGTTGGGACGACCGGGTCGCCGAGGCCACCCACGACGCGGTGGCGCTGATCATCGGCGTGATGCGCGGTGCCGCCGAGGCCGAGCAGGGCCCGGCGTACTGCGATGGCACGGTGATCGAACACCACCGGGCCACGCGCGACGTCTCGGTGGTGCGGGTGCAGATGGATCGTCCGCTGCCGTATCACCCCGGCCAGTACGTCACCGTGCAGGTGCCCCAGTGGCCACGCCGCTGGCGCTACCTCAGCCCCGCCATTCCGGCCGACGCCGGCGCCGGGATCGAGTTCCACATCCGCTCGGTGTCCGGCGGAATGGTCAGCACCGCGATCGTCAACGAGACCAGACCCGGCGATCGGTGGCGGGTCTCCAGCCCCCACGGCGGGCTCAAGATCGACCGTGACGGCGGAGACGTCCTGATGGTTGCGGGCAGCACCGGCCTGGCGCCGCTGCGCGCGCTGATCATGGACCTCACCCGGTGGGGGGTGAACCCGCGGGTACACCTGTTCTTCGGCGGCCGCTATCCCTGCGATCTCTACGATCTGCCCACGCTGTGGCAGATCGCCTCGCAGAACCCGTGGCTGTCGGTGACGCCGGTGTCGGAGTACAACAGCGACCCACCGTGGGCCCGCGACTATCCCGACGTACAGCCGCCGCGCGGGCTGCATGTACGCCAGACCGGCCGACTGCCCGAGGTGGTGACCCGATACGGCAACTGGGGCGACCGGCAGATCCTGATCTGCGGCGGGCCCGCGATGGTCGAGGCCACCAAGGCCACGCTGATCGCCAAAGGGGCACCCGCCGAACGGATTCAGCACGATCCGCTGGCAAACTGATGGCGATTTCGGTGTGAAAACCTGCGGTGACCAGGTAATCACGCCGAATCCGCGGTGGCGCACCGCCGAGGTGGCAGGATCGGCAGCCATGGTCGACTTTCAGAGCGTCACGCTGAAGGACCCGTCCTCGTCGATGACCGCGACGTTCGTTCCGGTGGCCGGCATGGTGGGCAGTTCGTTCGCCGACGGCGGCGACGAGTTCCTCGGCCAGCGCCGCGGGCTGAACGCCTACATGACCACCGGCAAGACGATGGGCATCCCGATCCTGTACCCGTGGGCGAACCGGTTGAGCGCGAGCAAGTACGGGATCCACGGCGCCGTCGTCACGTTGACACCGGGCACCGGCGGCGTGCGCACCGACGAGCACGGCGTGCCCATCCATGGCGTGCTCGCGGCCTATCCCGGCTGGCTGGTCACCGCACGCTCGGAGAACTCGCTGACTGCGGTGCTGGACTTCGGCGGCAAACCGCGGCTACTCGCGTCATTTCCGTTCCCGCACTTGCTCACCCAGCACGCCACGCTCGAAGACCGCAAACTCACCATCGAAACCACCGTGATGCCGACGACGGCGGCGGCGGTGCCGCTGTGCTTCGGCTATCACCCGTATCTGACGATTCCGGGGGTGCCCCGCGAGCACTGGCGGATCACCACACCGACGATGCGCCACCTGCCGGTGGACAACTGGGGCATCCCGACCGGGCAGCACGAACCGTGGACGGGAACCACCGAACCGCTCAAGAACGTGGAGTACGACGACGGCTTCGACGAGGTGCCCGAGGGTGCGGTGTTCTCGATCGCCGGCGGTGACCGCCGCGTCGACGTGACGCTGGAGAAGGGCTATCCCGCCGCCCAGGTCTTCGCGCCGCGCAACGACGACGTCGTCGCGTTCGAGCCGATGGCCGCACCGACGGACGCACTACGTCGCGGCTCCTACCGGTATGCGATGCCGGGCAAGCCCGAGACGCTGCGCTTTTCGATCGCGGTCACCTGAGGTGGCTCAGCGCGCGCCCTTGCGCGGCTGCCACACCACCAGCGCGGTGCTCTTCGGTCGCGATCGCCGCAGTTCCTCGACCTCGCGGGTAAGTTCCTTGACCCGGCTCTGCAGCGCCTCGACCTGATTGGTCAGCTCGATGATGCGCTTGATGCCGGCCAGGTTCACACCCTCGTCCTGGGAGAGCCGCTGCACCTCGCGCAGCAACTCCACGTCGTGCGTCGAGTAGCGTCGGCCGCCGCCGGAGGTGCGCTGTGGGCGCACCAGGCCCAACCGGTCGTAGGTACGCAGCGTCTGGGCGTGCATGCCCGCCAACTCCGCGGCCACCGAGATCATGAAGGTGCGCGCTTCGTCTTCAGGTCGCTTGGCCATCACGCACCTGCCCAATTCGCCCGCGGGTCGAACCCGCTGTCCCGCTCCGCTTTCGCGTAGGCCTTCAACGCCTCCTCGGCCTCCCCCTCGAGGTTCGGCGGTACCGCAACGCGCACGGTGACGAGCAGGTCGCCGCTTCCGCCTCCGCGTTTGGGCACGCCGCGTCCACGCACCCGCAAGATGCGGCCGTCCGACGTGCCCTTGGGCACCCGGACGCCGACCTTGCCGTCCAGCGTCGGCACCGAAAGCGTGGTGCCCAACGCCAATTCGTGGAAGCTGACCGGAACGGTGACGGTCAGGTCGTCGCCGTCGCGGCCAAATACCTTGTCCGGGCGCACATGTACGGTCACGTACAGGTCACCGGACGGCGCTCCGCGCAGCCCGGCCTCGCCCTGGCCGGCCAGCCGGATGCGCTGGCCGTCCTCCACACCGGGCGGGATGCGCACGTTGATGGTGCGCGTCCTGGTCGTCACTCCGGTGCCCTTGCACTCCTGGCAGGGGTGCTCGATGATCGAGCCGCTGCCGCGGCACTGGGTACACGGTTCGGAGAAGCCGAACGCGCCCTGGTTGCGGCTGACCACTCCGGCGCCGTTGCAGTTGGGGCACACCTTGGGACTGGTTCCCGGACGTGCGCCGCTGCCATGGCAATTGGTGCACGGCGCCGGGCTGGTGAGCCGCAACGGCATCATCACACCCTTGGTGGCCTCCATGAACGACAGCTCGGTCTCGGTCTCCAGGTCGTTCCCGCGACGCGGTCGGCTCGGCCGTGGCTGCTGTGCGCCCCGACCGAACAGGCCACCGAACAGGTCGCCGATGTTGGCACCGCCGGTCTGGCCGGCCGCGTCGAACAGGTCGTTGAGGTTGAACTCGACGCCGTCCCCGCTGAACCCGCCGAAGTTGGCGCCGCCACCGCTGAACCGACCCCGACCGAAGCCGCCGTTGGCGAACAGCCGCCGCGTCTCGTCGTACTCCTTGCGCTTGGCCTCGTCGGTCAGGACGGCCTTGGCCTCCGAGACCGCCTTGTAGCGGTCCTCGGCGGCCTTGTCCCCCGGGTTGCGGTCCGGGTGGTATTTGGCCTGCAGTTTGCGTGAGACCCGCTTGATCTCGTCGATGCTGGCGTCGGAGGAGACGCCGAGCTCCTTGTAGAAGTCCTTTTCGACCCATTCACGCTGGGCCATACCGCGTCACCTCCTTCCGCGCTTGTAGGTCTATCGCAGTCTCATTCTCGATGTGCAGCGGTCAGCCGGATTCGTTATCGGCCGAACCGTCCTCGGCGGGCTCGGGCACGGTGTCGACGACACCGACCATGGCGTGGCGCACCACCATCTCGCCCACCTTGTAGCCGCGACGCATCACGTGCCCCACGACGGGATGTGTGCCCTCCCCCTCGTGCTGCACGGCTTCGTGCAGTTCGGGGTCGAAGTCGTCGCCCTCTTCACCGAATCCCGAAAGACCAAGTCCTTCAAGGGTGTCGACCAGTTTGTCGGCGAGCGCCTTCAGCGGGCCCGATTCCAGGTCGCCGTGGCTGCGCGCCCTGTCGAGGTCGTCGAGGATCGGCAGTAGCTCGGTGATGACCGCGGCCTTGCTCCGATCGGCGATGACCTGCTGGTCGCGCAGCGTGCGCTTGCGGTAGTTGTCGTACTCCGCCTTGACGCGTTGCAGCGTCGATTTCAGTTCGGTGACTTCCTCCGACGCGGCAGCCGAGTCCGAAGCTTGTGCCTCGGCGGCGTCCGGCGCCGGCCCACTGGGGGCCGGCCCGGATGCCTGATCACGCAGTTCGCCGGTCTCGGGATCGATACGCCGTTTGTCGGTGACGGTCACCGGCTCGTACGAATCGTTTTGGTTCACTTGTTCTCCCGATCATCGTCGACAACTTCGGCGTCCACCACGTCGTCAGCCGACGACCCGGCAGCGCCGCCATCCGGGCCACCACCGGCGTCACCCTGCTGCGCCTGGGTGGCTTCGTAGATCGCCTGGCCGAGCGCCTGGCTCTCGACGCCGAGCCTCTCCATCGCCGACTTGATCTCGGCGATGTCGGTGCCCTCCAGCGCCTTCTTGGCATCGGCGATGGCCGCGTCCACCTTGGTCAGGGTGTCCTCGGGGACCTTGGAACCACCCTCGGCTTCACGCTGCTCGGAGACGAACTTCTCGGTCTGGTAGACCAGCGATTCCGCCTGGTTGCGGACGTCGGCCTCCTCGCGCCGCTTGCGGTCCTCCTCGGCGTGCGCCTCGGCGTCCTTGACCATCCGGTCGATCTCTTCCTTGGAGATGCCGGAGCCCTCCTGGATGCGGATGGTGTTCTCCTTGCCGGTGCCCTTGTCCTTGGCGGTGACGTGCACGATGCCGTTGGCGTCGATGTCGAACGTCACCTCGATCTGGGGCACACCGCGCGGTGCCGGCGGGATACCGGTCAGCTCGAAGCTGCCGAGCAGCTTGTTGTGCGCGGCGATCTCACGCTCACCCTGATAGACCTGGATCTGCACCGACGGCTGGTTGTCGTCGGCGGTGGTGAAGGTCTCGCTGCGCTTGGTGGGGATCGTGGTGTTGCGCTCGATCAGCTTGGTCATCACGCCACCCTTGGTCTCGATACCGAGCGACAGCGGCGTGACATCAAGCAGCAGAACGTCTTTCACCTCACCCTTGAGCACACCGGCCTGCAGCGCAGCGCCCACCGCGACAACCTCGTCGGGGTTGACGCCCTTGTTGGGCTCCTGGCCGCCGGTCATCTCCTTGACCAGCTCGGTGACCGCGGGCATCCGGGTGGAACCGCCCACCAGCACGACGTGGTCGATGTCGGACACCGAGATGCCGGCGTCGGCGATCACCGACTGGAACGGCTTGCGCGTGCGGTCCAGCAGATCCTGGGTGATGCGCTGGAACTCGGCACGAGTCAGCTGCTCGTCGAGGAACAGCGGGTTCTTGTCCGCGTCGACGGTGATGTAGGGCAGGTTGATGGAGGTGCTCTGGCTGGAGCTGAGCTCGATCTTCGCCTTCTCGGCGGCCTCACGCAGCCGCTGCATGGCCATCTTGTCCTTGGTGAGATCGATGCCCGAGGTGGCCTTGAACTTCTCCACCAGCCATTCGACGATGCGGTCGTCCCAGTCGTCACCGCCGAGGTGGTTGTCACCCGAGGTGGCGCGGACCTCGACGACACCCTCGCCGATCTCGAGCAACGAGACGTCGAACGTGCCGCCACCGAGGTCGAACACCAGGATGGTCTGTTCCTTCTCGCCCTTGTCCAGGCCGTAGGCCAGCGCCGCCGCCGTCGGTTCGTTGACGATGCGCAGCACGTTGAGGCCGGCGATCTGGCCGGCGTCCTTGGTGGCCTGACGCTGGGCGTCGTTGAAGTACGCGGGCACGGTGATGACCGCGTCAGTGATGTCCTCACCCAGGTACGCCTCGGCGTCCCGCTTGAGCTTCATCAGCACGCGGGCGCTGATCTCCGGCGCCGTGTACTTCTTGCCGTCGATCTCGATCGACCAGTCGGTGCCGATTTCACGCTTGACCGACCGGATCGTGCGGTCGACGTTGGTCACCGCCTGGTTCTTGGCGGGCTGGCCCACCAGCACCTCGCCGTTGCGCGCGAACGCGACAACCGACGGCGTGGTGCGGGAGCCCTCGGAGTTTGCGACGACGACGGGGTCGCCACCCTCCAGTACCGCGACGACGGAGTTGGTGGTCCCGAGGTCGATTCCGACCGCACGAGCCATAGTTTGCCTCCTGAATTAATCTGCTACGGGTCTGAGTGCACCGGACTCAAGACTGCTCCGTCCGGTGGCATCCTGTCAAACCAGACTTGAGCCTAGTCCACTCAACTGTTCTCTGCTCACAACGGGTCGCCCACACCATTTGTTCCCGTCCCGGGGCCTTGTTTCGCCGCTGCGGGCCCGAATGTGCGGTGACGGCGCCCAGTGTGCGTCTGCGGCGGCATTTTTCGAGTTTCGGCGCCGTGCGCGCACACTCGATGCAGCCAATCGTTAGTACGGTCGGGTCATGTGCCAGTACTGCGGCTGCCGCGACGTGCCGCTGATCCGCGACTACATCAGCGAACACGCCACTTCGCTCAACCTCGGTCGCGAGGCCGTCCACGCCATCGACCGCGGCGACCTGCAGTCCGCGAACCGCCTGCTGGCCGAGATGGCCGACGAGCTGCGGTCGCACTGGCGGGCCGAAGAGAACGGTCTGTTCAAGGTCATGAGCAAGGACGACCTGTTCGCCGAGCACATCGCCCCGCTGGTGCGCGAACACCGCGAGCTCGAAGACCTGCTGGCCGGGGTGAACCTCACTGACCTCACGCACCAGCAAGCCATCCGCGACGCGGTCGACGACCTGTTCGAGCACATCAGGAAGGAGGAGGACGGGATCTTCCCGGCCGCATTGACCTCGCTGGACGGCGACGAGTGGAACCTCGCCATCGAGGCTTGGCACCAGGCACACCCCGGTCGGGACATGGTGCGCTGGAACGTGTGAGCCGCTGCGGGCTCAGGTCTTGACCTCGATGCCGCGGCTCAGGGTGGCGACGCACAGTTCGATTCCCGCAACGGCCAGCAGGGCAGCGGTGGGATTGAGCCAGAGCAGCAATGTGCCGATGACGGCGCCGACCACTATCGCGACCACCGAGGCCGCCCGCCACAGCACCGGGCCCCGAAACGGACCCATCAGTACCGCGGTCAGTGACCCGGTGACCAGCGTCGTGAGCATGTCCGGCATGGCCACCCGTCGAATGGTCGCGTTGCGCCACCCCATGGCCGTGGCCAACACGGCGATGACGACCAGGTGCCGCGCGGACAGGTGATCCGGCCGGCTGGCCACCCCCACCGCGGCCAGCGCCGCCGCCAGGATCACCAGCGCCTCCCCGCACACGGCCGGCGCCAGCCAGCGCCCGGCGAGGCGCCCGACCAGTTCACTGTTGACGCGGTTTCCCGCAGCGGCCCCGGCCATGAACGCCAGCAGCGCCACGGACGACCCGGCCATCGACACTTCCTGCGTGGTGTGCACCATGCCGAATCCGATGAACAGCAGGTTGCCGGTCATCATCGCGGTGAACACGAACCCGAGGCCGACAAAGCTGACCGCCTCGACCATCCCCGTGGTCATGGTGAGGACCGCCAACATCGTCGTCGGTTGCTGAATCGTTCGGTTCGCGAACGTCATCAAAGCGCAACGTTACCAACGCAAAGACTTCGACGAGTGGGAAAACGATCAGCCGCTGCAGCGAAATACCCTGCGCCTTAACTATTTACGCATGCGTAATGGCCCCCGCGGTAATTTCGCCACTCACTGGCAGAAATCGGCGCAGAATCGAGGCCATGGAGACCACCGTCGACGAGATCGGGACGGATATATATCGCCTGTCCACCTACGTTCCCGACGTCACCGAGCGAGGCTTCACCTTCAACCAGTTCCTGTTGACCGGTGACGAGCCGCTGCTGTTCCACTGTGGGCACCGCCAGATGTTCGGATCGGTGTCTGCGGCCATCAACCGGGTGGTGCCACTGGAGAAACTGCGCTGGATCTCCTTCGGTCACGTCGAAGCCGACGAGTGCGGCGCGGTGAACCTGCTGCTCGACGCCGCACCCCAGGCCGAGGTCGTCCACGGTGCGCTGGCATGCATGGTGTCGCTGATCGATCTCTGCGACCGCCCGCCGGTCGTGGCGCCCGACGACGGCGTGCACGACATCGGCGGGCACCGATTGCGGTTCCTGCCCACCCCGCACGTGCCGCATAATTGGGAGGCGGCGCTGTGGTTTGACGAGACCACCTCCACGCTGCTGGCCGGTGACCTGCTCAGCCACACCGGCCAGTGTCCCGCGCTGACCGAATCAGATTGTGTGGCACCAGCGTTGGAGGCCGAGTCGATTTTCCGGGCCACCGGCCTGACCACGAACCTGGGCCCGACCCTGGAGCAACTCGCCGCGCTCAACCCGACCACGCTGGCGATCATGCACGGGTCGGCCTTCACCGGCGACGGCGCTTCCCAGCTTCGGTCGCTGGCCGAGGGCTACGCCGCGATGGCGACGGCATGAGCCCCTCACAACGGGAACGCGCGGCACTGGTGGCCAGCATGCGTGCGGTCGGCCCCGATGCCCCGACCCTGTGCGAGGGCTGGACCACCCGTGATCTCGCGGCACATCTGGTGGTTCGGGAACGCCGGCTCGACGCCACCCCCGGAATCACGATCCCGCTGCTGGCCGGCTACACCGACAAGGTGCAGCGGCAGACCGCGCAGTCCGCGCAGTGGGAGGAGCTGTTGGGCAAGATCGCCTCCGGTCCGCCGCTGTACTCGCCCTTCCGGCTCGTGGACTCGGTGGCCAACATGAACGAGATGTTCATCCACCACGAGGACGTCCGTCGTGCTCAATCATCCTGGGAACCAAGAACACTGGACGCCGGTACCCTCACCGCGCTGCGTCGTCCGCTGCCGGTGATGGCCCGGTTGACCCTGGGCAAGACGCCGGCGAGGGTGACGCTGCGCACCCCGGATGGCGAGACGGTCGCCACCGTCGGCCGCGGCCAGGAGTTGACGGTCACCGGCGAGGTCGGGGAACTGACCCTGTTCGTCGCCGGTCGTGACGAAGCCAGGTTGACGTTCTCCGACGCGCAGGCCGTCCAGGCGGTGCGCGAGGCTCGCCGCGGGCTTTGACCCTCGCGGCGCATTACCCTGAGCGTCGTGGACTTCCGTATCTTCGTCGAACCCCAGCAGGGTGGGACCTACGCCGACCAACTCGCCGTCGCCCGCGCCGCCGAAGCCGCAGGCTACTCGGCATTCTTCCGCTCCGACCACTACACCGCGATGAGCGGCGACGGCCTGCCCGGGCCGACAGACTCCTGGGTGACGCTGGGTGCGATCGCCCGCGAGACCACCTCGATCCGACTGGGCACGCTGGTCACGTCCGCCACCTTCCGCTATCCGGGCCCGCTGGCGATCGCCGTCGCCCAGGTCGACGAAATGAGTGGCGGGCGTGTCGAATTCGGAATCGGTTCGGGGTGGTACGAAGCCGAGCACACCGCCTACGGCATCCCGTTCCCGCCGCTGGGTGAGCGGTTCGACCGGCTCACCGAGCAGTTGCAGATCGTCACCGGCCTGTGGCAGACGCCGCCCGGCCAGAGGTTCGACCACGACGGCGACCACTACACGCTCACCGATTCGCCCGCGCTGCCCAAACCCGTTCAGTCGCCGCATCCGCCGGTCATCATCGGCGGTATGGGCGCCAAGCGCACGCCGGCGCTGGCCGCGCAGTTCGCCGCGGAGTTCAACGTGCCGTTCGCGCCGGCCGAGGTCATCAAGACGCAGTTCGAGCGGGTGGGTGCGGCGCTGGTCGACGCCGGACGCGCCGCCGACTCGCTGACCTACTCGGCGGCCTTCGTGGTGTGCGCGGGCCGCGACGACAACGAGGTCAACCGGCGCGCCGACGCCATCGGTCGCGACATCGACGAACTACGCAGCAACTCCCCCACAGTCGGCACCGCCGCGGAGATCGCCGACCGGCTCGGCGCCTACCGGGAACTCGGTGTGCAGCGCGTATACCTGCAAGTTCTGGACATGTCGGACCTCGATCACGTCGAGTACTTCGCGAGTGAGGTCATCCCGCAGCTCGGCTGAGCAGGCCCCGCCGAGCAACACCGGGCTACTATCGGTGGCCGTGGCCCGACCGGACTTCGACGACGAGCACCAGGACGAACCCTGGCACCACCGCACTCCCGCGGTCGTCGGCGCCAGCATCGCCGGCCTCGTGGTGATCGGCATCGTGGTGCTCGTGCTGTCGTATGTGGCACGCCAGTTCAGCGAACCGGAGCAGGCCCCGCTGTACTACGTCGAACCCAGCTACTCCGCGACGGCCACCAGTTCGGCGACCACCACCACCCAGACGATCACCAGCACCAGCCCCCCACAGACCACCGACCTCGAACCCGGGGCCAGCACCACATCCAGCGAAATCACCTCCAGCACCACGAGCGAGACCACCGACACCACCACCGAGACCACCGAGACCACCACGCGCACGACCCGCCGCGACGACGGGGACGGATCGTCGGAGCGCACCACGCGCCGCACCCCGCGCACGAATGTGACGCGCACATTCAATCCCCGGCCCTGAGCGCATAGGATCGGTGCCCGTGGCGCCCAACGGACCCCCCGAAGACCCCTATTACCCGGACGACGCACCGACGCAGTACTACGGCCCGCCCGGCGAGGAACCGGTTCCGTGGTACCGACGGCCCGCGGCGCTGGTCGCATTCGGCGCGCTCGGCGCGGTGATCATCGCGCTGATCGTCTACGGCCTGGCCAAGCTGATCACCGGCAACGACGCACCGACGGAGCCCACCACCCTCACCCCGCTCACCACGACGTCGCGCGCGGTCCTCACCACGACTGCCCCGCCACAGACGGTCACCGAGACGGTCACCCCGACCGCCACCGAGCCCACCACCACCACGACCACCACGACGACGACCACCGAGCCGACCACCACGACCACGACGACCACCACCGTCGAACCGACCACCAGCGTCAGCACCAGCACGGTGACCGAGACCGAAACGGTGACCGCACCCCCCGAATGATCCGGGTCGGCGGCCGCTAACCCCGCGGCCCGGGGACGGGCCCGGGCATCCCGCGGGATGCGTACTCGGCAACCAGCGCCTCGGCGCTGCGCACCGCGGCCCGGCACGCACGAGTGGTGAACGGGTCGTTGAGCGGATGCTCGGCCCGGCGCCGCCAGCGCTGAGCGGCCGCGAACGCCGCACGCGGCCCGTCGTGCAACGTCTCGGGCTGCAGCCCGAGCCTGCTGGCCGCGTCGGTCCCCGATCCGCCGATGATTCGGCGCAGCGAGGCCATCTCGTCGTCGTTCAAGGTCGTTGGGCGGGAACGCAATTGGGACAGCAGGCGAAGTTCTTCGAAGGCGTGGGTGTCGGCGAGCAGCGGGTCGATGTCGGCGATGATGTGCGGTGTAGCGTAGATGGGGTTGGTCTGCACGAACCGTCGTAGCGACAGCAGCGCGGTGTGCGACTTGAGCAGATCAGACCGCTGCGCGAACTGTTGGTCGATGACCTCGCGCAGCGCCACCAGCCCACTGCGTTCCAGCAGTTCGTCGGCCAGCGCCACCGAGTCACTGACCCCGGCGCGCAACACCGCGATCGAAATCCGGATCCCGAACATGCCGAAGCGGTCCAGCAGCGCCGCGCGGGTGGCCGCGTCGACCGGCAACTCACTGTCCTCCCGCACGAACCGATCCGCCGACAGCATCGCCTTCGTCAACTCGGCCGCGTCCACCCCGGCCAGCTTCTCCAGCGCGACGAACTCACTCTGCCGCAGCGTGCGCGCGGTCAGCGCGAGCAACCCGGACACCGGCACCACGGCCTGGCAGATGCCGGTCTGCTCCATCTCGCTGGTGAACCTCTTGGCCACGTCCTTGGCCGAAAGCATGGCGTCGATCCGGCCCGCGCCGATCTCGTCGGCGCGTGACGCGACGCCGACCACCCCCAGCGCCCCCGCCGACCCGCCGACCAACTCGCCGATCTGCTTGAGCAGCGCGATGTCGGCGGCGTTGAGCGTGCGCAGCAGGAACACCACGGCGTCGACCCGGGGCACCCCGTCGTCGGGCACCAGCAGGCGCAGCGTGCGTTCGGAGACGTCGCGCGACAGCGACGACGTGCCCGGCGTGTCGATGATCGTGGTGTCGATCAACTCCGCGGCCGGCCACTCCACCTCGAGGTCGACCACGTCCTCGGGGTCAAGGCTGGCGAAGTCGAACGTCAACCCGCCCTCGGTCGCGTCGCGGCCGATCGGCACGTTGGACCGTCGGCCGCCGCGGTGGTTGGCGGTCACCTTCGGCGTCGGCCCATGCCGGAACCAGGTGACGATGCGGGTGGCCTCGGTGGCGTCCGTGGGCGCGATGTCCTCGCCGACGAGCGCGTTGACCAAGGTTGACTTGCCCGCCTTGAGCGTCCCGGCCAGCGCGATGCGGATGGGCTGGTTGAGTCGACGGCCGATCCGCTCCAGCTCGTTGTGCACGTCGGGGCGCTGGCGGTAGGCCGGATCGGCCCGATAGGCCGCAATGGTGCCACCCAGGATCGCGCGCACCTGATCGCTCGTGCTCATCTCGCGCTACCTCGGCTGTTCTCCCACTCGACGGCAGTGACCGGAGTTTCAGCTTAGGCACCGCCGCGTCATTCGAGGGCCTTGCCCCAAACCACCGAATCCACTTGGGGCTCGTCCAGCGGCTCGTCGAGTCCGTCCCCCACGAGCTCGTGGGCGACCGCAACGTCCGGATACTCCACGTCGGGCAGTTCGGGCGCCCCCTCGATCTGCGGGGTCAGCGGGTCGTCGGCGACCTCCTCGCCGAGCGCCTTCTCCCGAGTCGCGCCGGTGTCGAGGTCGGTCGTCGAGATGGCCTTGACCGACGGCTCGGGATCCGCACCGGGCCCGCAGACGACCGTGCGCCCGACTGCGCCGAGGGTCTCCGGCGTGCCGATCGCCTTCTCGATCTGGGCCACGTCACGGTGGTGGTCGTGGCTGTCGGCGATCACCTCGTCGATGTCGAGTGCCCGCAGCGCCGCCGCGGGATCAGCGGCGTGCGCCACCTCCTGCAGGGGGTGGTCCGGCGGCATGGACTCGGCCACCAGCGGCATCAGGTCGTAGATCTGCTCGGGCGTGGCATCGGGAAAGCCGGCCTGCGCCAGCGCCTGCTGCGGGTCGTCGACGAACCCGCGCAACGTCGCGGGCTCACGGAAGAGCTCGGTGGTGAAATCCAGGATCGACATCGCCGTCACGTGGCTTTCGCGGGCTCGCGCGCGGACTGGCCCTCGGTCGCCAGTTTCACCGCATGGTCGAGCACCTGTTTGAGGATGTTGAGTTGGCGCTCGAGTTCGCGGACCCGCGTATCGCGTTCGGCTTCCTCGAGTTTGGCCGCCATGATGGTGGCCTGCAGAGATTCGTTCAGCGACCTGGTGGTCTGGTTGGCGATGGCCCGGTAGTGGTCGCGTAGTTGGCGCTGGATGCCCTTGAGCCGGTCCCTGGATTCCTTGTTGACGACGAAGGACACGTCGTCGATGAACCGGCGCGCGTTCAGTTTCGCCTCGTTTCGCACCCGCATCATCCGGTTCTCCATGTTCTCCCGGTAGGCGGTGCGGCCCATCAGCAGCCCGGCACCGATCGACAGCGGGTTGAACATGCCCAGGCCGGCAAACGACGTCATCATGCCGAACATCAGCACCCCGCCGTAGGACCCCTGCATGCCCATGGTGAGCTTGCGCCCCTTGCCCACCGGTTTGGCCTCCAGGTTGGCCAGCGACTTGATCTCGCCGAGGCTGGCGCCCATGTCGCGCGCGTCGATGTGGGGCATCTTGACGGCTTCCAGGCCGGCCTCGACGAACGTGCGCGCCACTTCCTCGGCGAGCACCTGGGCGCGTTGATAGGCCCAGACGAAGTTGTCGCCGACGGCGGTGGCGATCGCATTCTCCAACTCGGTGCCGATCTCGGCCCAGTGATGGGTCGGATCACACGAGTCGATCTTCTTCTCGATGTGCTGGGTGATGATGCGGAACCTGCCGCGCAGGTCGTGGTCGACATCGGCGGTCAGGTCGGCGATCCCGTCGTTGAGGACCTGCTGCCACAGCGCGGTGTGCTGCAGCGCGTCCTGCGCCTCCTGTTTGCGGCGTTCGAGGTCCTCGGTGAGCCTGTCGCGGGTGTCGGGGTCGTTCAGCGCCGAGAGTTCGGCACTGGCCTTGAACGTCAGATGTTCGGCCGCCGAGCGCACCTCGGCCACGACATGGTCGCGGATGCGGTCGTTCTGGCGCGACAACACCTCTTCGCTGAGGAACTTCACGATGGCCGGGAAGTTCGACTCCTCGTTGAGTTCCTTGTCGTTGAGCTGGATGGCGTGGCTGCGCAGCAGCGATGACGTCGGGATGATCGGGATCGACAGCCCGGCGCGGTCCAGATGGGCCTCGTTGGCCGCCACGATCTGGCGCCAGTGCGGATACAGGTCGGTCTTGGTGGCGAGGATCGTTGCGACAGGGCAGATTTCGAAGGCCTGCCGCATGAACGTCATTTCCGGCTCGGTGAACTCCTGGCTGGTGTCGCTGCACATCAGCACCGCGTCGGCGTCGGGCAGCAGGCCCAGCGTCGACGACAGATGCGGTTGGCCGTGCCCTCCGACGCCGGGGGTGTCGATGAACGCCAGCCCGTTCTTCAGCAGTGGGCTGGCCGCGGTGACCTCTACCCGCAGCACCTCTCTGCCGCGGGCCTGCGGCGCCCGGCGCAGATCGTTTTTGATGTCGGCCATCGGGATCTCGATCGCCTCGGGCTCCTCGCCGTCGGGTCGCGCGACGATGAGCTTCGCGGTGGCGTTCTCGCCGTAGGACACCACGGTCGCCAGCACCGTGCTCTCGTCGTCGCCGACCCGGGCCACCGGCACGTTGAGCAGCGAGTTGAGCAGTTGGCTCTTGCCCTGCTTGAGCTGACCGGCCACCACCACCCGGATCTGCGGGTCGGTGATGCGGGCCTTGGCTCGGGCCATCCGGTCGACCAGGTCGGCGCGCTCGTGGGCGTCGGCGATCTTGCTGGTGTGGTCGATGAGTTCGACGATGACCTTGCGTGGGTCGCTGGGTTTGGTCATGGAGTCCTCGAGTCGATGCGCGTCTACCAACGGTAGACGTGCGAACTGGCGGGGATCGCTTTTCGATCCCCGCCAGTTGCGCCAGTGCGGATGCGGTCGGTCAGAACAGGCCGGCGTCGACGGTGGTGTCGACGTCGACGCTGGTGTTGACCTGCCCGGAGTTGTCGACGGAGTTGTCCTGGCCGGAGTTGTCCACCGAGTTGTCCACCGAGTTGTCGACGGAGTTGTCCTCGACGCTGGTGCCGCCGGACACGCTGCCGGACATGTCGCCACCGATGTCGCCGACCGTGGTCTGGTTGCCGTCGACGTTGTTGGTGGTGGTGTCGTTGTCGTTGATGACGATGACGCCGCCTGCGCCGCCTGCGCCGCCAGTCGCGTCACCACCGTCGTTGCCGACCCCGATCAGGCCGCCGCCGCCGTCGCCGCCGACCGCGCCGCCACCGTCGCCGCCGCTCATGTCGACGTCGTTGATGACCGGACCCTCGTTGTCCTTGATGACGTCGCCGCCGGCGGTGATGTCGCCGCTGTCGTCGATCTCGTTGCCATCGCCGATGTTGACGTTGGAGTCGTCGATGTCACCGGTGTTGACGTTGTCGTTGTTGTCGCCGACGACGTTGCCGTCCCCGTCGACGTTGGTGGCGTCGATGTCGCCCGCGGTGCCGGTGTTGACCACGCCGCCGTCGGTGGCGGTGTTGGTGGTCTTGTCACCGAAGGTGATGTCCCCGAACTCCAGGCCCAGGTTGACGGCGCCCTGCTGCTGATCCCCGCCGGCGACGTTGTTCACGTCGTACTCGGGGCTCAGGAAACGGGTGTCGTTGTGGCTGAGCGTGTCGTTGTTGGACAGCACCTCGGTCTGGCGCTGCGGGGTGAAGGCGATGCCGTGGGTCTGGGCGACCGCCTGCTGCAGGCCCTGGACGGGGTCGCCGCCGCCGTGCACGACCGCGGCGGGCGCCACGGTGGCCGCGACGGACTGCACCTGGGCCGCGGTGACGTTGGAGACGCCTGCACTGGCCATGGAGCGGCTGGGGTCGGCGATGAACTCCTGGGCCCGGACCGGGTCGCGGAACAGGTCGAGAATCCAGTCGATTACGTTCGTCATTTCGGTGGTCCTTTCGCTTGCGTTGTGGGGGAGCTTGTCACCGGGCTGTCCGGCGATCTGGTCACTACGTTATGGAGCTCGCAGGCCCTGCGAAACGGGGTCGAAGCCCCTCCCTGCGGTCGGGTATCCCGGGGTGGTTCGGGGTCGGCGATTAGGGGATTAGGGGATTGCTTGGGGGCCGCTCTGACCAGCGGCGAAAACAGAAACTGCGCGGTCGTCGCCGACCGCGCAGTTTCTGTGATTAGGGGAGGAACCTGTCGATCGCTCACCTAGAAGATGTCGAAGCCCGAGGCGTTGGAATCCATGTCGTCGACCTCGATGACGGTGGGGCCGAGATCGCCGGGGTCGCCGCCGGCCGCGGGCAGATCGTCGACGACCGGTTGGTCGAGGATCAGCGGCGCATCGTCGTCACCGACGGCACCGGGCACGCCGGCGTCGGCGAGGACATCGAGGCCCGACTGCAGGTCCTGCTGCTCGGACAGGTCGCTGATCACCGAGGGCACGTCGTCGAGAGACGCGACGGGCACATGGGCGTCGAACGCGTCGAACGCCGCGGTTGCCGCGCCACTTGCCCAGACGTTGCCGGCCATGTCACCGACCAGGCTGTCAGCGCCCGCCGTCGGCACAGTAGTGGACAACGACTCCGCCACCACTGGGATCAGGTTGCTGACGTCCGCGCTGGTGACATTGGTCAGATTGGCGTCAAGGATGGCTTGGTCGGGGTTTTCGGCGTAGCGGGCGGCGACATCGGGGTCGCGTACCAACGACATGACGAAGTCCAGCAACGAGTTAGCCATGAAAACCCTCCTTCCCGGTCGAAGATCATCTGACCCGATGTTATCGACGCCCGCGGGTGCGGTGATCGGTGCTGAACCCACCGCTGCGCCGATGGCATTAGGGGACACGGCATTAGGGGTTTCCTCCGCATTAGGGGCAGGTGCCGTAGGTTGGCCCTCGCCCACCCACGCCAGCCGTTATCGTGAGGAGCGGCCGAATGAGGGGATTGATGAGCGACTCACTCGGGTTGTCGATCGGGATGACCAATCTGGTGGCGGCCAGGATAGGCCGTCCCCCGGTCATGCGCCGGTCCATCCTGACCGTTTTCGATAACCGACCCCCCGTGGTCGGGGTCCCCGCCGAGTATCTGACCGACTATCAGCCCGACCCCGGCCAGCACGGTCTGGTGCTGAGCGGATTCGTCGAACGGGTCGGCGATCCGGTGCCCCTGGTCGCTGCCGACGGCTCACCCCACCGCGGAGAACGGGTGCTGGTCGAGGCCCTCGCCGCGATGGCCAACACGGTCGGCGGCGGCGCACCGATCGCGATCGCGGTGCCCTCACATTGGGGCCCCGCGACCGTCGGCGCGCTCCGCGGAGCGTTGCGGGCCGCGCCCGCCCTGGCACCCGACGGCGTAGCGCCCGCACTCATCCCCGACTCGGTGGCGGCGCTGGCGGCGCTACAGGCCGCACCGGGCCTGCCGACCGACGGCGTTGTGGTGTTGTGCGATTTCGGCGGCAGCGGTACCAGCGTCACGTTGGCCGATGCGGGGTCGAACTTCGACGCCATCGGCGAGACCGTGCGCTATCCGGAGTTCTCCGGCGACGGCATCGACCAGGCGCTGCTCAACCACGTGCTGGCCGGTGTGACGCAGGCCGGCGACCGCGATCCGGCGGGTACGGCGGCGGTCGGTTCGTTGGCGCGGCTGCGAGACGAGTGCAGGCAGGCCAAGGAGCGGTTGTCCGCGGAAACGGCGAGCGTGATCCCCGTGGACCTGCCCGACTTCCGCTCCGATGTGCGGGTGACCCGGACCGAACTCGAGCAACTCATCTCCACGCCGCTCGCGGGCCTACTCAATACCGTGGAAGACGCGTTGCAGCGCAACAATATTTCACCGGCCGACATCTCCGCGGTGGCGACGGTCGGCGGCGGCGCGAACATCCCGCTGGTCACTCAGCAGCTGTCCACCCGGTTGCGGGCGCCCGTGGTCACCACCCCGCAGTCGCAACTCAACGTGGCGGCCGGTGCCGCGCTGGTCGCCGACAGTGCAGCTGCGGCAACGGGAATGGCCGAAGCCGCGGACGCACCCACGGGAATGGCACCCGGCGCGTGGGCGGCGGGTGCGGCCGGTGTGGCTGCCGCGGAGTCGGCTTCCGACGGGGCGGCGTCGGCCACGTTCCGCGCGTTGGCGTGGTCGCAGGACGACTCACCGGGTGACCCCGTGCCCTACACCGGCGAGGACTACACGTTCGCGCCCGGCACCGGCGATGCCCGCCCACCAATGGAATTCGCCCACGAGGAGGAGGGCTACCCGCCGCCGGACGAGCCGCTGCCGTGGTACCGGCGTCCGACCGTTCTGTTCGGGGTGGCTGCGGCCGCCGCGCTGCTGGCCATCGGCGGGCTGGCGATCACCCTGACAGGCACCAGCGGCAGTTCGGAGCCGGTGACCGAGACCGCGACCACCGTGGAAACCGGCCCGTCACCCGAGCAACCCGCGACTTCGGAACCCCCGCAGACGATCACCGTGACGGGCTCCGACGGACAGCCGAGCACGACGGTCGTGCCGCCGCCACCCCCGCCGACGACCACGACCACAACGCCGACCACCACCACGACCACCACGACGACGACCACCACCACGACCACCACGACGACGACCACGACGACCACCCAGCCGACCACGACCACCACGACGCAGCCGCCGACGACCACCGAGGAGCCGCCGACCACCACATCGCCCGAGGCGTTGGCGCCGATCGACGAGCCCTGACCCATGGCCAACCCGGCGTCGGAACTGCCCCGCGACATCCCGCCGCCAGCGCGCGAGGCCGTGGCCGCGCTGATCGCCGCGCCCACCGAACCCGTCAAAATGCTGGTCTCCGGCGGCGTCGGCACAGGCAAGACGTCGGTGCTGACCGCGGTGCGTGACGCCCTGCGCACCGCAGAGGTACCGGTGCTCACCAGAACGCCGCGCGACGGTGACGATCCCTCGGCCGCGGTGGTCATCGACGACGCGCACCTGCTCGGCGATGACGAACTCGGCCGACTCGGCGACCGGTTGGCCGATCCGGAGTCGACGGTGGTGGTGGCGGCTGAACCGCTGGCGCACCGACCGGCCCTGCGCGCGTTGGCAACCGCCATCGAACGCGAGAACCCGATCGTGGCCTTGGGCACGCTTCGGCCTGCGGACGTCGGACGTGTTGCCTCCGAAACTCTCGGCGGCACAGCGACTTCGGACATTGTCAGATCGCTGATGATGGCGACCGCCGGGTTACCGTTCCTGCTGCAACCGGCGCTGAGCGCCGCGGAGTCACCCGACGATCAGGCGCCCGCCGCGGCGATGGCACGGGCCGCGGAGTTCGCACTGATCGACCGATTGCGCAGGCTCGACGAACCTGTACTCGACACGCTGCTGGTGTCGTCGCTGGGCACCGGCCTCGGACCCGATGACGTCGCGGGGGCGTTGCGGGTCGACGGCGACCAGGCTCAGGCACTTGTGGACCGCGCCCGCGCCAGCGGGCTGATCGACCCGTCGCATCCGCCGGCCTTCACCAACCTGGTGCACCGGTGCATCGCCCAGATCATCGGCGCCGCGCGACACCATGACGTCGAGATCTCGTTGCTGGTGTCCCAACTCGAATCTGGCACGCTGTCAACATCTCTGGCGTTGCGGCTGGCAGAACACGGACTGCGCGACGACCGGCTGGCCGAGGCACTCGCTGATCTCGCGGCGCAAAGCCGTCAACACCCCGCGCAGGCCGCGCGGATGTACCGGGCGGCCGCCGACGCCGGCGCCACCGAGTTGCACTCGCGGCTGGCCGACGCGCTCGCACTGACCGGTGACTGTGCCACCGCCGGCCGGTTGGCCGACGAATTGCTGCGCTCCGACGACGTCGCCGAACGCGCGGCCGCGGTGCGGATCGCGGCGAGCATCGCCATGCACGACGGCAGCGCCGCGCAGGCGGCCGACCTGTTCCGGTGGCTCGGCCCGTATCCGGACGCATTCGTCGGCGCCGCGGGGGCCATCTCGTCGCTTGCCGCGGGCGACCTGCCCGCGGCCCGCACGGCGCTGAGCGCCGAGAGCGCGGGACCGCCCACCTCGACCGCGCGGTCGGCCCGCAGCCTGGCCGAAGGCCTGCTGCTGTCGCTGGAGGGCCCATACCCCGCCGCGGTCGCACGCCTGGGCCAGTCGATCGCCACCGACCATGGGCCGGCCGGCGTCGCACCGGACACCCCGGCCGCGCTGGTGACGCTGGTGGCCCTGCACGGCGGCGATCCGGTGCGGGCCCGCAGCGTGATCGGCCTGGCGGTGCGCGCGGCGGTCGACGAGAACCGAGATGCGGTCTTCGTCACGCGACGGCACCGGCTGCTGCTGGGCTGGGTGCGGATGCAGGACGGTCAGCTGCCCGCCGCGACCGCCGCCGTCACCGCAGCGACGGCGGACACCGACGGGGGCGCCGCGCTGCATCGTCGCGACGCACTGTGGGCGGCCGCACTGCAGACCGCGATCGCGAGGCGCAGCGGCGACAGCGGCGCACTGCAGACACATTGGTACCGGGCGGTCGAGGTGCTCGCCGAGTATTCGATCGACCTGTTTTCCCTGCTGCCGCTGGGAGAACTGTGGGTGGCCGCGGCCCGGCTGCGTCAGGTCGACCGGCTGCAGCACACCCTCGACGAGGCGTTCGGACTGCTCGGAGCCCTCGGCGACCCGCCGCTGTGGTCGGTGCCGCTGCACTGGGCGGGTGTGCACGCCGGAATCCTGGCCAATTCGCCGGATGCGGTGGCCCCGCATGGGCAGGCGCTGACCGCCGCCGCCGGCCAGAGCGCCTTCGCCAAGGCACTGTCCACCGGGGGCCGCACCTGGTTGCGGGTACTGGCCAACCACGTCGACGTCGACGACGTCACCGCGGCCGCGCGCGCGCTGTCGCAGGTGGGTCTCACCTGGGACGCCACCCGGTTGGCGGGCCAGGCGGCGCTGCAAACGCCCGACGGGCGGGTGTCGGGGGCGATGCTTCAGTTGGCCCGCGATCTCAAACAGAGCGCCCTCGTCGACGACACGCCGGGCCCGGGCGAGCAGGCGGCGGCCACGCCCGTCGACCAGGGTGCCCGGCCGCCGTCGTCGCGGCTGTCCGACCGGGAGCGCGAGGTCGCCGAACTGCTGCTGCTGGGCATGCCGTACCGCGATATCGGCGCGCAGTTGTTCATCTCGGCCAAGACCGTCGAGCATCACGTCGCCCGCATCCGCCGACGGCTCGGGGCGGAATCGCGTTCGGAGATGTTCTCGATGCTGCGGGCGATGCTGACGAACACCTAACCCCTAACGACACCCGAGCCCCTATGCGCGGACCCCCGTAGGGGCCCGTCCGGCCAGGGGCGCCGCACCGGATTTGCGGAGCCGCTTGCGGCCATAAGTTCGTTCGCATGTTCACTCAGCACGCCACACCCGGCCATTGTTTGGGTCTGTCCGTCGGTGCCACCAACCTGGCGGGAACCCGCAACGGACAGGCCGCGCTGACCCGCCGCTGCGAGGCGACGCGACAGGGCCAGCGGCTCAGCGGCTTCGTCGACCGCGTCGGAGATCCGGTGCCCATGGTGGCCGCCGACGGCAGCGCTCACCGCGCCGAACTCCTGCTCGCCGAGGCGCTCGACGACCTCGCGCAGTCGCTGACGGCGGGCGTGCTCGCCACCGCCATGGCGGTCGCGGTGCCCGCACACTGGCGCGCCTCCGCCGTCGACGTCATGCGCCGCGCCATGCGTGGCGGCGTGCCCGTGGTCTCGGATGCGACTGCCGCACTGACGGCGCTGAGCGCAGCTCCCGGCCTGCCGACCCGGGGCGTGATCGTGCTGGCCGACTTCGGCGGCAGCGGCACCAGCATCACGCTGGCCAACGCATCGTCGAACTACGCCCTTGTCGGTGAGACGGTCCGGTTCGCCGACTTCTCCGGCGACCAACTCGACCAGGCGCTGTTGCGCCACGTCATCGCCGGGTCCGGCGGTCTCGACACCTCGCAGGCCGACCCGTCGGGCACCGCGATGGTCGGGTCCCTGACGGCGCTGCGCGAGGAGTGCCGACGCGCCAAGGAGCGGCTGTCCTCGGAGACCGTGACGTCGGTCAGCGCCGAGGGGGCCGCACACCGCACCGAAGTCCGCGTCACCCGCGCCGAACTCGAAGAACTGATGCACGAACCCCTGACTGCGCTGCTGGCCGCGCTCGACGACATACTCGAGCGCTACGGCGTCCCGTCGACGACGGTCACGGCGGTGGCCACGGTGGGTGGGGGCGCACGTATCCCGTGGGTCACTCAACGGCTCTCGGAGCATCTGCGCACGGCCGTGGTGACCACCCCCCGGCCGCACCTGTGCGCGGCCGAGGGCGCCGCCCTGATCGGTCTGCGCAGCCGCGTCGTCGAGACCGGAACCACGATCACGCCGGCCCCCGGCCTCGCCGCCGCGACCACCGGTGTCGGGGAACTCGCGTGGTCACAGGACGAGACCGAGGACGAGCTGCCCTACGTCGATCCCCTGATCCCCATGACCGACGCCCGGCCCGCCCTCGCGTTCGGTGCCGGCGACCGGCAGGCACCACAGGAGCCGCCGCGGCGCGCCCCGCTGGCCCTGTTCGTGTTGTCGGCCGCGGCGCTGCTCACCGTGGCGGTGTACGGCGTCTTTCAGTTGACGAGCGCCTCCAGCCCGATCGAGGCGGCGACCACGGTCGCGCCCTCCCCCACGCCTGCGGCGCCGGCTTCTTCTCCCGCACCCCCGGCGCCGCAGGCCCCCGAGGTGACCACCGTGGTGGTTCAGCCCGCGCAGCGCAGCCTCCCGCTGCGTCCGCAGGCGCCGGTGACCGCACCACCACCGGCCCAGCCAACCCCGCACACCCCGCCACCGCCGACCCCCGAGCCCACCGTGGAGCCGACCGGGGGGTCCACCCCCGAACAGACACCACCGCCGGCGCCACCCGATCCGTCCGAGGAACCCACCGAGGAACCCACGGAGCCGACGACGCCGGACACCCCGCCCATCGACCCGGGTCCCGGTGACGGTGGCAGCGCGGACGACGAGACCCCGCCCATCGACCCCGGCAACGGGGCGGGAGGTTAGTTAGGGCAGCCTTCGTAGCGCTGTTTCCCCGCGAGGTGCAACTATGAGCCCGGCTTGAACAGGCCCTGAGCGATAGTTACCGGTCGGTAACTTACCGGAAGTTACCATTGAGTAACTTGAAAACGGGAGGCACGCGGTGGACACCCAAATGCTGATCAGGCTCGTCGTCGGACTCGGAATGACGGCGCTCGTGCTGGTTTTCGCCGCCAAACGGGTGTTGTGGCTGACGAACCTGATCCGCGCGGGCGCGCCGACCAGCCCGGAAAACAACCGCAAGGACAACCTCGGTACCCGCATCGCCATTCAGATCAAAGAGGTGTTCGGGCAGACCCGGCTGTTGAAGTGGTCGATTCCGGGCCTCGCGCACTTCTTCACGATGTGGGGCTTCTTCATCCTCGCGTCGGTGTACCTCGAGGCCTACGGCCTGCTGTTCGTCCACGACTTCCACATCCCGTTCATCGGCAAGTGGGACGCGCTGGGCTTCCTGCAGGACTTCTTCGCCGTCGCCGTGCTGCTCGGCATCATCACGTTCGCGATCATCCGGATGCGCACCGAACCCAAGGAACACGGCCGCGATTCGCGCTTCTACGGCTCCCACACCGGCGGCGCCTGGCTGATCCTGTTCATGATCTTCAACGTCATCTGGACCTACGCGCTGGTGCGCGGCGCCGCGGTGAACACCGACGCCCTGCCCTACGGCAATGGAGCGTTCTTCTCACAGTTCATGGGGTGGGTGATGAGCCCGCTCGGCACCACCGCCAACGAGTGGATCGAGACCATCGCACTGCTGGGCCACATCGCGGTCATGCTGGTGTTCCTGCTCATCGTGTTGCACTCCAAGCACCTGCACATCGGCCTGGCACCCATCAACGTCACGTTCAAGCGGCTGCCCGACGGCCTCGGCCCGCTGCTGCCCGTCGAATATGACGGCAAGCCGATCGACTTCGAGGATCCGCCGGAGGACGCGGTGCTCGGCCGCGGCAAGATCGAGGACTTCACCTGGAAGGCCTACCTCGACTTCACCACGTGCACCGAGTGCGGCCGCTGCCAGTCGCAGTGCCCGGCGTGGAACACCGGAAAGCCGTTGTCGCCCAAGCTGGTGATCATGGACCTGCGCGACCACATGTTCGCCAAGGCGCCATACATCCTGGGCGACAAGGAATCCCCGCTGGAGAACACCCCCGAGGGCGGTGTCGGCGAGGAACTGCGCGGCGAGAAGCACGCCGAGGAGCATCACGTTCCCGAGTCCGGCTTCGGCCGGGTGCTCGGTTCCGGCCCGGCGCAGGCCACCCGCCCGCTGGTCGGCACCGCCGAACAGGGCGGCGTCATCGACCCTGACGTGCTGTGGTCGTGCACCACGTGCGGCGCCTGCGTGGAGCAGTGCCCGGTGGACATCGAGCACATCGACCACATCGTCGACATGCGCCGCTACCAGGTGATGATGGAGTCGGAGTTCCCCGGCGAGCTCGGCGTGCTGTTCAAGAACCTGGAGACCAAGGGCAACCCCTGGGGGCAGAACGCCAAGGACCGCACCAACTGGATCGACGAGGTCGACTTCGACGTCCCGGTCTACGGCAAGGACGTCGAGTCGTTCGACGGCTATGAGTATTTGTTCTGGGTGGGCTGCGCAGGCGCCTACGAGGACCGGGCAAAGCGGACCACCAAGGCCGTCGCCGAGCTGCTGGCCACCGCCGGGGTGAAGTTCCTGGTGCTCGGCGAGGGCGAGACCTGCAACGGCGACTCCGCCCGCCGCTCGGGCAACGAGTTCCTGTTCCAGCAGCTGGCCGCCCAGAACGTGGAGACCCTCAACGAGCTGTTCGAGGGCGTCGAGCGGGTGGACCGCAAGATCGTCACCTCCTGCCCGCACTGCTTCAACACACTGGGTCGGGAATATCCGCAGGTCGGCGGCACGTACACGGTGCTGCACCACACCCAGCTGCTCAACCGGCTGGTCCGCGACAAGAAGCTGGTGCCGGTCAAACCCGCCGACGGCGGGATCGAGATCACCTACCACGATCCGTGCTACCTGGGCCGGCACAACAAGGAGTACGCGGCGCCGCGTGAGCTGATCGGGGCGTCGGGGGCCAAGCTGACCGAGATGCCGCGCCATGCGGACCGTGGCCTGTGCTGCGGCGCCGGCGGTGCGCGGATGTGGATGGAAGAGCACATCGGCAAGCGCGTCAACACCGAGCGCACCGAAGAGGCCATGGACACCGCCTCGACCATCGCCACCGGCTGCCCGTTCTGCCGGGTGATGATCACCGACGGTGTCGACGAGGTCGCTGCCGCCCGTGAGGTGGAGAAGGCCGAGGTTGTCGACGTGGCGCAGCTGCTGCTGGGCTCACTCGACAAGAGCACCGTCACGCTGCCCGAAAAGGGAACGGCGGCAAAGGAAGCCGAGGAGCGCGCGGCCAAGATCGCCGCCTCCGCCCCGGCCGAGAAGACGGCGCAGGCCAAACCCGAACCGACCGCGCAGGCCGCGACGGCAACCAAGCCGGCGGAGACGCCTTCGCAGACCAAGCCGGTCACCGGGCTCGGTATCGCGGGCGGGGCCAAGCGGCCAGGTGCCAAGAAGGCTGCGGCGCCGGCCGAGGCCGCCGAACAGTCGGCCGCACCCGCGAAGGCGGCGCCGGCCAAGGGGCTGGGCATCGCCGCGGGGGCCAAGCGACCGGGTGCCAAGAAGGCCGCCCCCACGCCGCCGAGCGCCGACACCGGCACCGCCGCACCCGAACCCGAACCCGAGGTCAAGGGCCTTGGCATCGCACCGGGTGCGCGGCGACCGGGCGCCAAGAAGGCCGCGGCGCCGAAACCCGCTGCGCCACAGCCAGAGGCGACCACCGAGCCCGAATCACAAGCTGCCCCTGAGCCTTCCGCGGACGGCGACAGCGAAAAGCCCGCCCCACCGGTGAAGGGCCTCGGTATCGCCAAGGGAGCGCGTCCGCCCGGCAAACGGTAGCTTTGAGGCCGTCTGACAGCGGCGCTACCAGCGTTATTGGAAATTCGCTGGACTGCGGTGCGAAAATGGTCTGTGTGACCACCCACCACGTGCCGTTTCAAGCTGCCGGACAGCATCCGCGGCAACGCACGTTCACGCAGTCGTCGAAGCTGCAGGACGTCCTCTACGAGATCCGCGGTCCCGTGCATGAACACGCGACCCGTCTCGAAGCCGAGGGCCATCGCATCCTGCGCCTGAACATCGGCAACCCCGCGCCGTTCGGTTTCGAGGCGCCCGACGTGATCATGCGCGACATCATCCAGGCGCTGCCCGATGCGCAGGGCTACTCGGATTCGAAGGGCATCCTGTCAGCCCGGCGGGCGGTGGTCACCCGCTACGAACTCGTCGATGGCTTTCCGCGCTTCGACGTCGACGACGTCTATCTGGGCAACGGTGTCTCCGAGTTGATCACCATGACGTTGCAGGCGCTGCTGGACAATGGCGACCAGGTGTTGATCCCGGCGCCCGACTATCCGCTGTGGACCGCGTCGACGTCGCTGGCCGGTGGCACCCCGGTGCACTATCTGTGCGACGAGACACAGGGCTGGAATCCCGACATCGCCGACCTGGAATCCAAGATCACCGACCGCACCAAGGCCATCGTGGTGATCAACCCGAACAACCCGACCGGCGCGGTCTACAGCCGTGAAGTCCTCACCCAGATCGGCGATCTCGCGCGCAAGCACCAACTGCTGCTGCTGGCCGACGAGATCTACGACAAGGTTCTCTACGACGACGCCAAGCACATCGCGATGGCCTCGGTGGCGCCCGACGTGCTCACGTTGACGTTCAACGGCCTGTCCAAGGCCTACCGGGTGGCGGGATACCGCTCCGGCTGGCTGGCCATCACCGGCCCCAAGGACCACGCGGCGAGCTTCATCGAAGGAATCAGCCTGCTCGCCAACATGCGGTTGTGTCCGAATGTGCCTGCCCAGCACGCGATTCAGGTGGCGTTGGGCGGCCATCAGAGCATCGACGATCTGGTGCTGCCCGGCGGTCGGCTGCTCGAACAGCGCGACGTGGCCTGGTCGATGCTCAACGAGATTCCCGGGGTGTCGTGCGTCAAACCCCAGGGCGCACTCTACGCATTCCCCCGGCTCGATCCCGAGGTCTACGACATCGTCGACGACGAACAACTCGTGCTCGACCTGCTGCTGCAAGAGAAGATTTTGGTGACCCAGGGCACCGGTTTCAATTGGCCCACACCGGATCATCTGCGCATCGTCACGCTGCCGTGGGCACGTGACCTGACCAACGCCATCGAGCGGATGGGCAACTTCCTGGTCAGCTACCGCCAGTAGCGCACCTAAATCTCGCCGGACGGTTGTCACGACCACAGTTGTGCGCAAGACTTTCGGTCGTGGCCGGCACGATCGAGGCGGCAACCAACGCGTTCGAGCGCCACGCTTGGACCGAGGTATACGAGTGTCTCATCGATACGAGCGAGACGCCGACCGCCGATGATCTCGAACGCCTGGCTGTGGCGGCCTACCTCCTCGGCGAGGACCGCGAGTGCTGTCACGCCTGGGAGCGCGCCTACTTGGCATTTCTGGCCCGCGACGATCCCGGTGGCGCCGCCCGCTGCGCGTTCTGGCTGGCGCTCGGACTGATGGTCCTGCACGGAAGAATGGCGCGCGCCAGCGGATGGCTCGGACGGATCCGGCGTCTGGTCGACGAGGCACACGTGGGTGAGGACGCCCTCAGGTACCTACATGTGCCCGCGGGTCTTCAGACGATGGGTGCCGGCGACCACGCCGGCGCGCACGCGCTTTTCGTCGAGGCCGGGCAACTCGCTGCGCAATTCGGGGACAAGGATGTGGCGGCACTTGCTTGCCTGGGTCAGGGCCAGGCAGCGATCGCTTCTGGCGACACCGCGACGGGCATGGCGCTGCTCGACGAGGTGATGGTGAGCGTCACCACCGGGGAGGTGTCACCCATCCCCGCAGGCATCGTCTACTGCGCTGTGATCGAAACGTGTATGGGGGCGTTCGACCTCCGCCGCGCTGCGGAGTGGACCGAGGCGTTGAGCGGCTGGTGCGACGCCCAGCCCGATCTGGTGCCCTACCGGGGTGCCTGCCTGGTACACCGTTCACAAATCCTGCAAATTCACGGCGCGTGGGGCGCCGCCACCACGATGGCCCGCCGCGCCCGCGAACGGCTCGAGCAGCCCGCATATCCGATGCTGGGCCTCGCCGCATACCAGTGCGCCGAACTGCACCGGTTGCGCGGTGAGCCCGAGGCGGCGGAATCCGCCTACCGCCAAGCCAACCGCTGCGGCTACGAACCGTTACCGGGGCTGGCGCTTCTGCGGTTGGCCGAGGGCGACGCCTCCAACTGCGTGGCCACCATCCGTCGCGCGGTAGAGGCAATACCGGACCCGGCGCGCCGCCCCGCCATACTGGCCGCGCACGTCGACATCATGCTCGCGGTGGGAGATGTCGCGAGCGCGCACGTCAGCGCACAGGAGCTTTCGATGCTCGCCTCGGGCATCGATGCGCTGTACGTGCACGCGGTCGCCGCACATGCCAACGGGGCGACGGTTCTGGCCGAAGGTGATGCCTCGGCGGCACTGGCCGACCTGCGGCGGGCATGGACGGCGTGGCAAGAGCTGGAAATGCCCTACGAGGCCGCGCGGACCCGGGTCCAGATCGGCCTCTCATGCCGTGAACTCGGCGACGCCGACTCGGCAGCAATGGAATTCGACGCAGCCAGGGAAACCTTCGGCAAGCTTGGCGCCACTCCCGACCTGGTCCGGCTGGCCGAACTGACCGGAACCTCACGGCGACAGCCGGGTGTGCTCACCGAACGCGAGTGCGAGATTCTACGGCTTGTCGCGGCCG
Source organism: Mycolicibacterium sp. XJ1819 (assembly GCF_053483675.1). Lineage (NCBI taxonomy): Bacteria > Bacillati > Actinomycetota > Actinomycetes > Mycobacteriales > Mycobacteriaceae > Mycobacterium > Mycolicibacterium sp. XJ1819. The sequence continues at coordinate 80,376 of NZ_JBEFST010000002.1, forward strand.
GCAAGACCAACCGCGAGATCGGCGCGCACCTGGTGCTCAGCGAGCACACCATCGCACGTCACCTGCAGAACATCTTCGCGAAGCTGGGGTTGTCGTCCCGCGCAGCCGCGACCGCCTACGCCTACGAGCAACACCTCGTTTGACCGGGTGGTGAGATCTGACCATGCGAAAGCGTCAGAATGGTGAGTTCGGTCGACGCGGCAACAGCCCTCGCGTCCCTACCGTGTCGGTCATGTCTCATCAAATTGATTACCGCGATCTCCGGCGGGCCGAAGCCGACAACTACGCTCGCGACTTCGTCCCGGTCATTCCCGCCCCGCTGGCCGCCGACCTGATCGAGGCGGCCGCGCCCCAATCGGGCGAGTACATCGTCGATGTCGCCTGCGGCACCGGTGTCGTCACTCGACTGGCCGCCGAACGGGTAGGAGCCGACGGCAAGGTCGTCGGGGTGGATCTGGTTCCGGAGATGCTGGAGGCGGCCGCGACCGCCGAACATTCCGGAGCGGTCATCGATTGGCAGCAGGGGGACGCCGCGGCGCTTCCGCTTGTGGACGAGTCCTATGACCTGGTGCTGTGTCAGCTCGGCCTGATGTTCTTTCCGGATCGGTCTGCAGCCGTGCGAGAGATGCGACGGGTGCTATCGCCCGGTGGTCGCCTCGCCGTCAACGTACCCGGAACCATGCCACCGCTGTTCGAGATCATGGCCGAGGCGCTCGGTCGCCATGTCAGCAGGGACCTTCCCGGCTTCGTGCGCGGAATCTTCTCACTTGGCGAGGACGAACTTCGTCGACTCCTGCAGGACAACAACTTCGAAGACGTGACGGTCGCGACTTCGACGAAGACGATGCGACTACCGCCGCCAGCCGATTTCCTGTGGCAGTACCTCCACGTCACACCGATCGCGGGGTTCGTCTCGGCGGCCGCCGACGTGCACCGACAGGAGTTCGAGCACGAGGTCGTCGCGCGCTGGCAGGCTTTTGTCGATGACGACGGAATGATTGTCGAGATGCCGATCGTGACGGCGACTGCGCGAAAGTAGCCGCTGGCGCTCTACCCTGTTGCGGGTGACGCACTCGCACGGTCATTCCCATACTTTCACCGGCCCTGCACCATTGGGTCCTCTGGCCGCCAAGATCGTCGTCGGAGCGCTCGTCGCCATCGGCGTCGTCGTGCTGACCGGTGCAGCCTGGCTGTGGCCCAGTGAGCAGAAGACCGACATCCCACTGCCCTTCCAGAACGCGGCGGGCGGTGCTGTCACCACCGAGGCCGGCCATGTGGTGGCCACCGGTGTCGCTACGTGTGGCAGCGCATCGGTGGGGCGTGTGCTCACCGCCATGCCGGCACCAGCACCCGGCGGCCAAGGCGCCGAGTGCGTGCAGGCGGTGATCGCGATCGACTCCGGGCCGAACGAGGGCGCAAACACCGTTCTGGAGTTCAGCGGCGGACCGGGCCAACCCAACCTGGCGGCCGGTGAGGACATCCGGCTCAGTCGCCAGGTCGACGCCGTGGGCACCACGACGTACGCGTTCTACGACTACGAGCGCGGGTGGCCACTGTTCGCGCTGGCCCTGGTGTTCGCGGTCGTGGTGGTCACGGTGGCGGGGTGGCGCGGGTTACGCGCATTGATCGGCATCGTCGTCGCGTTCCTCGTACTGGTGGCGTTCATGTTGCCTGCCCTGCGCGACGGGGCCGGCGCCATTCCCGTCGCGTTGGTGTCCTCGGCGATCATTCTGTACGCGGTCATCTACCTTGCGCACGGTGTGAGCCTGCGCACCAGCGCCGCGCTGCTCGGGACGCTCGCATCGCTCGCACTCGCCGCCTTCTTGTCTTGGGCAGCAATCGAACTCGCCCACCTCACCGGTCTGTCGGAGGATCAGAACAACGAGGTCGCCGCGTACCTCGGCAACGTCTCCATCACCGGTCTGCTGCTGGCCGGGTTCATCGTCGGTTCGCTGGGCGTGCTCAACGACGTCACCGTCACCCAGGCCTCCACGGTGTTCGAGTTGGCCGAACTCGAGGGAGGCTCTCGGCGGGCGGTCTTCGTGGGCGCCATGCGGGTGGGCCGTGACCATATCGCCAGTACCGTCTACACACTGGTGTTGGCGTATGCGGGCAGCGCACTGCCGCTGCTGCTGCTGTTCAGCGTCGCCAATCGTTCCCTCGGCGACGTGCTCACGAGTGAAAGCGTGGCCATCGAGATCGCGCGTTCGGCGGTAGGCGGGATCGCGCTGGCGTTGTCTGTGCCCTTGACGACGGCCGTCGCCGCCGTGCTCGCGACGCAGGCTAGTGCTCCAGCAGTTCGAGCAGATAGTCCCCGTAGCCCGATTTGAGCAGCGTCTCCGCGAGCGATGCCAACTGCGTGTCGTCGATGTAGCCGAGCCGCCACGCGACTTCCTCTGGCGCGCTGATCTTCAGCCCCTGCCTACGCTCGACCGTGCGCACATAGTCGCTGGCGTCCAGTAGAGAGTCGAACGTCCCGGTGTCCAGCCACGCCGTGCCCCTCGCGAGCACCTCGACCGACAACCTACCCTCGTTGAGGTAGGCCTGGTTGATCTCGGTGATCTCGTATTCGCCTCGCGCCGAGGGCTTCAGCGATTTGGCGATCTCCACGACGCCGTTGTCGTAGAAGTACAGACCGGGCACCGCGTAGTGCGACTTCGGGACGGCGGGTTTCTCCTCCAGCGACAGCGCCTTGCCGGCCGCGTCGAACTCGACCACGCCGTAGGCCGACGGGTTGGCCACCCGATAGGCGAATATCGCTCCCCCGTCGACGTTCTGAAACCGCTGGAGGTTGGTGCCCAGTCCGGGGCCGTGGAAAATGTTGTCGCCCAACACCAATGCCACTGAGTTCGAACCGATGTGCTGTTCGCCGATGACGAACGCCTGCGCCAAGCCGTCCGGACGGTCCTGGACCGCGTAGGTGATGTCGATGCCGAATTGCGAACCGTCGCCGAGTAACCGGTGAAACGACGGCGCGTCCTCGGCGGTGGTGATGACCTGGATGTCCCGGATGCCCGCCATCATCAGCGTGGACAGTGGGTAGTAGATCATCGGCTTGTCGTAGACGGGCACCAGCTGCTTGCTGACCCCCATCGTGATCGGATGCAGCCGCGTGCCCGACCCGCCCGCGAGGATGATGCCGCGCATCAGTCGGCGAGGTCCTGCTCGGTGAGGTCGGTGGCCGCCAGCGCGGACGCGAGGTCGCGGTGCCGGAACACCGAGGTGACGTGGTCACGCACCACCCGGAAGGCCGACGCCGCCGCACCGGTCTCGCCGGTGACCGAGGTGATCTGCTGTTCAGCGACAACCACGCCGTCGCGCACGAACATCCGTCCCGTCTCGACCCTGGCATCGAGGCCGCGGGCCCACTTGAGCAGGGCCTCGCGGCCCTGCGCGGCGCCGCGGGCGTCACCCAGTTCGATATCGCTGCTGGACAACCGGGCCAACGTGTCGAGGTCACGCTCGTTGAGCGCGTCATGCCAGGCGAGGACCGTCGCGATCTCCGAAGTGGTCATGGTCGTGAAACTACGGTATTCAAAACGGTGTGTGCTCCAGCCAGGCGTCCCACACCGCGGTGTCGCCGAACACCTCGATGCTGTCGTCGGCGACCCGGCGCCTGCGGGTGATCGCCAACAGCAGATCCTTGGCGGGGCCGCGCAGCGCGACATCGGCCTTACCGTGCTCGTGTGTCCAGCCGACTCCGTTCCTGTCGTTGGCTATCGTCCACTCGCCGGTCGGGCCCAGGCCGGCGTCGGTGGCGTGCAAGTGCAGCGTGCGCCCCGCGGCCAGCGGCGGTGACTGCCGCTTGGCCTGGACGGTCATCAACTCGATCCACTCGCTGATCGCGTCGGCCGCCAGTTCCGGCGGCGGCTCGAAGTCGGCGCCCAGCGCGAGGGCCGCGTCGGCGTGGTGCACCAGCACCTCGTGCACACGCCTGCGAATCCACCAGCCCGCAGGACGCGTGCCGAGAAACGTCCACACTCGAGCGTCGGAGCCGACCTGCTCCACGGCGATGATCACCTGCTGCGCACCGCCGTTGAGCCAGGTGATCGCGCCGTCGGCATCATCGGGCGGTTTGCCGTCGGAGACATCGCGGGGATCCAGCGGGTCACTGCGGCGCTGGGCAATGATCTGGGCGGCCCACCGGTTTCCGCGCCCGACATGGCGCAACAGGTGCTTGAGCGTCCAGTCGGGACAGCTCGGTACCGGCGTCGACGGGTCTGCGCTGCGGATCAACTCCCCGAAAGCCTGGGTGTGGTCGAGCAGCGCCGCTCGGAAATCCACGGTCACGAACTTACCGTGGTGCGCGCCTTTCCAAGCCTGATCGGAAGGGATGCCCACCCACGCAGCACGCGGGTGTCGCGGCGGCTGCCGTCGCCCGCCAGTTGTGCCTGCGGGAAGCGTTCGAAGAACGTACGCAATCCGACTTCCCCCTCCGCGCGCGCCAGCGCGGCGCCCAGACAGAAGTGCCGGCCACCGGAAAACGACAGGTGCCTGCCCGCGTTGTCGCGTTCGATGTCGAAGTGGTGCGGATCGTCGAACACCTTCGGGTCGCGGTTGGCGCCGGCCAGGTGCAAGACGACGATCTCATCGCGGTTCACCCGTACCCCGGCGACGTCGATGTCCTTGCGCGCCACTCGTGCGGTCATCTGTACGGGCGGATCCAATCGAAGGATCTCCTCGACGGCGTTCGGCCACAATTCCGGCCGCGCCGCCAGCGTCTGCAGATGGTGCGGGGCCCCCAACAGCATTCGAATTCCGTTGCCCAGCAAGTTGACCGTCGTCTCGAAACCCGCTGCGAGTACCAGTCCGGCGGTGGCCTGCAGTTCACGCTCCGACAGTTTGTCGCCCTCGTCTGAAGCCGCGATGAGTTGACTCATCAGGTCCTCACCGGGGTTTCGGCGCAATCGGCGCAGATGTTCGGCGAGCCAGTCGTTGAACCCGGCGACGCCGTCATGCACCTGCAGATACTGCTTCCAGGACAGTCCGATGTCCAGGCTCGGTGCGCCGAGCTCACCGAAGCGCAGGATGCGTGGTCGGTCTTGTGCTGGGACACCGAGGATTTCGCTGATCACCGAGACCGGCAACTGGGCGCAGTATTCCTTCACTACGTCCACGACGCCGGTACGGTCATCGATGCCGTCGAGCAACTCGTCGGCCGTGCGCTGGACACCTTCGCGTAGCGACGCGACCGCGCGTGTGGTGAACACCGACGACACCAACTTGCGGCAGCGGGTGTGGTCGGGCGGCTCGATCGACAGCAGCGACGGCGGTTCGATGGGATGCAGCAGGCCGGGGTCGGTCCTGCGGACCACCCGCTGCAACGCTGCGGGAAGATTGCCGCCGAGCGAGGAAACGCGGAAGTCGTCGGATCGCAAGAGGTCGTTGACGACCTGGTGGTCGAAGGTGAGCAGGCCGGCGCGACCGCGGACCAGTGGACCGCGTCGTCTCATTTCGTCGGCGAACGCGGCGGGGTTCTCCCGCACCAGCGGGTCGGCGATCAGCCGGGCCTGGGGGTCGCCGCGGCGCGCGCCGATCCGCGACAGCGCGCGGACGAAACCGTGCAGCGCCAGCCAGCGCGCGCGTTGCTTCACGGGCACCATGACTAGTTGCAGAAGATCAGGAAGCACCCGCCGCCCGAACCGCCGCGACCGGACGATCCGCCCGGCGAGCGACCGGAATCCGAGCCGCCGTAGCCCGACCGCTCGGAACCCGAGCGTTGCGAACCCGAACCGCTCGAGCCGCTGCCGTTCTGCCAGGGCGGCACCTGGGGTGGTTGCTGCGTGGGTACCTGCGAGGGTGGTGACGGTACCCATGTCGGCGGCGGCGGGGTCCACGTCGGCTTGGGCGGAAGGTACGTCGGCTTGGGCGGGAGGTACGTGGGCCGCGGCGGCCGCCACGGCGGATCCCACGGCCTCTGCTGCCGCGGGTACCAGATCGATGGCGGGTTGTACACCGGCGGCGGCACATACACCGGCGGGGCCGGGACCGGGACCGGCGCGGCCGGTGGCGGTGGTGGCGGGGCCGCCGGTGGGGGCGCCGGCGGCGGGGCCTGCGGGGCGGGTGCGGGCGCCTCGACATAGACGGTGCGTGGCGGGGCCTGCGGCGCCTCCTGCACCACGGGCACCGGCGCCTTGATGGTTTCGGCGGGCGGCGCCGGTGGTGGGGGTTCGATGGGCGCCGCCGCCTCGGGAACCAGCGGCGCCGCGGGCACCGGGGTGCTCGGACCGATCGCGCTCTCGGCGGGACTGGGCCGCTGGTCGGCCGTCGGGCGGATGCTGACCGCCAGCGAAATGACAAGGGCCACAACACCGACGACGAAGATTGAGGTCAGCGCACTGCCGACGAGCAGGAACGGCTTGCGTTCCTCGGCTGCGGGCTGCAGGTCGGTCTGCGGTTCGTAGTCGACGAGCGAGGCACCGGCCGCGCCGACCGGTGCCAGTTGGGTCTGGGCGTTCGCGAGACCGGCATACACCGATCCGGCGGTGGTGCCGTCGGGATCTTGGGAGTAGGCCAGACCGACGGTGGACGCCTCGAAGGCCGGCGCGTTGGCCGCTGCCAGCGCCGCGCCGCGCGCCAGCGCCAACTCCGGTTCGTCAGGGGCGCTGACCGGCAGCGTCAGCAGGTGCTCGAGATGTTCCTTGACCGATGCCACGTCGACTCCGGAGCCGACGACGAACATGGCCTGCGGCGGGCTCTCCTGCGCGTCGACGGCGGCGGCCATGTCGGCCAGAACCGCCATGGCGTCCTCGCTGTGCAGGCTGCGGCTGAGCACCTTGACGACCGACCCGCCGTCGGTCTGGACCACCGACAGCGTGGCGGTGTCGCGGTCGATGAACAGCAGCGCGGTGGTGTCGTAGCCCACGGCCCTGCCCACCGCCTGGGCCAGCGCCGCCGCGGCGTGGCCCTCGGAGACCAGCATCGCCTCGTCGATGCCGCGCGCCGCGAGCATGCCGCGCAGGGCGGTGGCCTCGGCGTGGTCACTCCACGTGATGCCGATGGCCTTGAGGTCGTGACCGCCGGTGCTGGCGCTCTCCTGGGTACCGAGGATCGCATCCATTACCTGAGCGGCCGCGACCGAGGTTGCCGAGCCGTCGCCCGCAGTCACGTCAAAGGTGTCGTGGTCGACGGTGACGCCGTCGGCCATTTCCCCCTCGACCAGCACCATGCGGACCGTCATAGGTGTCATCGACACACCTAGCACGATGTCCACAGACACCTCCAAAGTGTTTGCTACGCTATCTAGATCGCCGTTGGGCTCCTTCGCTGATATGAGCCGACAACTAGTACTTAATCGGCCCGACCAGCGCAGGCGTTACATCCGAAGGCGATTTGCTGACGGAAATCGAGTTGTGGACCGGATCCGTGACGGCACAGGTGTTCACTTCACCGGCACTTCGACCCTACTCGGGACAACGACAGGTGGCGCCCCACCGTTCAAACCGGCCGAATTTCACTCCGCCGGGTCGTCGGCGGGCTCGGGTTGCCGGTCGAAGACGCCGAGGCCGGCAGGTTTGGCGGCGAGATCCCCGAAGACGGGCCTGCGCACCGGCTGCTGCCCCTGCACGCCCTCGGCGTAGGCGGTCTCGGCGTGCTGGGTGAAGTCGACGCCGGCGGTCTCGTCCTCGGCGCTGACGCGGAACCCGAACGCCAGGTGGATCACCTTGGCCAGCACGTAGGTCACGGTGAACGCATACAGACCGACGACGACGGCGGCCAGCGCCTGCTTACCCAGTTGGGCGAAACCGCCGCCGTAGAACAGCCCTTCGGGTCCGGCCGTCATGGCCTCGGTGGCCAGGAATCCGATCAGCAGGACACCGACGAGCCCACCGACGTAGTGCACGCCCACGACGTCGAGTGAGTCGTCGTAGCCGAAGCGGAACTTCAACCCGACCGCGTATGAGCAGATCATGCCCGCGGCGAGGCCGACCGCCAGGGCACCGAGGGTGTTCACCGTTCCGCAGGACGGGGTGATCGCGACCAGGCCGGCGACCACCCCCGAGGCCGCACCGAACGTCGTCGGCTTGCCGTCACGAAAACGCTCGACGGTGATCCAGCCCAGCATGCCCAGGCATCCGGCGACCAGGGTGTTGAGGAACACCGCGGCCGCCGTACCGTTGACCGCCAACGCCGAGCCCGCGTTGAACCCGAACCAGCCGAACCACAGCAGGCCGGCGCCGAGAAGGACGAACGGAAGATTGTGCGGGCGCATCGCGTCCTTCTTGAAACCGATCCGCGGGCCCAGCACCAGCACCAGCGCCAATGCCGAAGCGCCCGAGACGATTTCAACCACCAGACCGCCGGCGAAGTCGAGGACGCCGAGGTCGACCAGCCACCCGTCGGGTCCCCACACCCAGTGGGCGACAACGGCGTACACCGCGATCGTCCACACCGGCACGAACATCACCCAGGCCGAGAACCGCGCGCGGTCGGCGATGCCGCCGCTGACGAGCGCGGCGGTGACGATCGCGAAGGTCAGTTGGAAGGTGGCGAACAGCAGTTCGGGCACCGCTCCGCGCGCGGTCGTCGGGTCGATGCCGAGCATCCCGAAGTGCGCGAGGTCGCCGATCACTCCGCCGCCGACGTCCTCGGAGAACGCCAGGGAGTAGCCGATGAGCAACCAGGCCACCGTGCAGCCCGGGATCGCGGTGAAGCACATCATGATCATGTTGAGCACGCCGGTGGCGCGGACCATCCCGCCGTAGAAGATCGCCAGGCCCGGGGCCATCAGCAGAACCATGGCGGTGGCGGCCAGCAGCCAGGCGGTGGCGGCGGGATCGATCGCGTCCATCGGGGCTCCCCTCGCAGTCGCAGAAGAGCCTGACGACCCTACGTTTCGGCCGCGGGACGCGCGTGTTTCCGCTTTGTTTCGTATTTCCGCCGCGTTACCGAACGCTCACCGGCGGGTCAGCCGGACTTGAGGAAGTTCTGGTACGAGCGCGACGGGGTGGGGCCGCGCTGGTTCTGGTACTTCGAACCGGCCTGCGAGCTGCCGTAGGGAAACTCGGCCGGGCTGGTGAGCCGCAGCAGACACAGTTGGCCGATCTTCATGCCGGGCCACAGGGTGATCGGCAGGTTCGCGACGTTGGACAGCTCCAAGGTGATGTGGCCGGAGAACCCCGGGTCGATGAAGCCCGCCGTGGAGTGGGTCAGCAGCCCCAGCCGGCCCAGTGACGACTTGCCCTCGAGCCGTCCCGCAAGGTCGTCGGGCAGCGAGCAGCGCTCCAGCGTCGCGCCGAGCACGAACTCGCCGGGGTGAAGCACGAACGGCTCGCCCTCCTTCGGCTCGACCAGGGAGGTGAGGTCGTCCTGCCGCGTCGAGGGGTCGATGTGGGTGTAGCGGGTGTTGTTGAAGACCCGGAACAGATTGTCGAGTCGGACGTCGACGCTCGACGGCTGGACCAGGCTGTCGTCGAACGGATCGATGCCGAGGCGTCCCGCGTCGATTTCGGCCCGGATGTCGCGATCGGAGAGCAGCACCCGACGAGCGTAGCCGCTGAAGTGTTAGCCTTCGTGCTCGAACAGGCCGGTGTAGTTCAATGGCAGAACATCAGCTTCCCAAGCTGAGAACGCGGGTTCGATTCCCGTCACCGGCTCCACAACTCAGCGGAAGTAGATCTCGCCGCCGCTGGGATATCCGCCGCCGGTCGTGGTGACATGCACGTGATCGAAGTGCCCGTTACCACTACCCGACGGGCCGCTCGGTGTGTAGTAGACGCCCCGCCAGATCGCATCCTGAATGCCGAACCGCTTCGCGTTGCGCATGACGAAGTTGACGATCTCGTTGCCCAACCTGATGCCCTCGGCGCTGGTTGGGTTGGGGATCATCACGTCGAGCGCCAACCCGTTGGGATGCCACCGCAACGAGTCCGCCCGGACCCCGCCGATGTTCTGAATCTGCGGGAACGCGTCGCTGATCGCGCGGGAGGCGAGGATCGTCCGGACCTGAAGTCCACGTTCGGGAGCCACACCTTCGGGCAGCGACCGGTCGACAGTGCGCCACCGCGACGCCGAGACGACGTCGCCGCGCTCAGCGCTCGCGCCGGCCTGGTCGATCTGCAGCACGGGCGCCTGGCCCTCGGGTGCCGCGATGATCTCCAGACAGCACGGGACGGCCTCCTGCACACCCGGCTCGGGTTCGGCCACGACTTCGGGAGGCGGCACGTCAGCTCTGATCGCAAAGAAGAGTGCGGCCGGGCCGAGGATCGCGGCAGCCACCCCAACCGATGGCTTCCGTCGCTTCGCAGCTAATGAGTGCCGGCCCACGGGGTAGCACTCTACGTGCTCATCAAGCGAAAATCAGCTCGCAATGGCTACTTAGACACGTTTCCGCAGGTAATCGCGCTGAGATTTTACTGTTATCAACCCGTTATCCGCCGCAGCCACGCCGCGAACGGCCGGGACCGGCGACCGGCGGTGACTCCACCGGCAAACCGAATCACCGCGCCGCACAGCTACACTCGCACGCCATCGCCTCAGCAAACAATCATCGAGGCGAAGATTCTCGGCCGGGGTCCGCGATCCATCATCAATCCGCGCTGATCAAGCGCCTCACGCCCGATGCTAGTCATCCTCATGCTGGGGGTGGTGTCCCAATATTGGGCAACCACTCCCAGGCCCGTTTATTTGCTGTGATCGCACGCAGCGTAACGGTCAACCGTGGCGACTCGAGACCGCCGACGACGCCCAATTGCGCATTCAAAACCTGTTTACCTGCGCAGATAGAACGTATTCTATTGACGCAGCGGTTACTTTTGACTAGCAAAAGTACCCGATATAACGGATTTGGTAATTCTTGATTATTTAGCTCGCGGTGTCATAGGCTGCGTGCAGCGAGGCCAATGGGCGACAGCGGCGAAAGGTCGGACGACATGTCGGGCACACACGATCGCAAGCGCGCACACAGGCTCGGCAAGCAAACCAAGAGGATCGCATTCGCCGGCGCGGCCACCATGACCGTCGCCGCGTTGACAGTCGGCCTCGTCCCGTCTCCCACCCCGGAGATGCTGCACCGCGACGTGGAACTCACCGCGGCCGTCTCGATGTTCCCTGAACCGGACGCGATTCCCGACCTGACCGGTGGCCTGGGCACCGCCGGATACGACCTGTCGCAGGCCATCGCCGCGGCGATCCTCGAAGCGATCGCGAACAACATCAACCTCATGGCGCTTGCCCGGTCCGCGGGGATGGATCCCGAGAGCCTGTTGCGCAGCCTTCCCCCCAACCTGCTGTTGGGCGTGCTGGATTCCGCGCCGGTCAACCTGTTGCCGATCCTCACCGAAATGCTGGGCCTCGACATCGCCGACGGTGTGCTGCTGCCGGCCCTGCAGACCCTCGGCATCACCGACGGGGCCGGCATCACCACGGTGGGCAAGCTGCTGGGACTGCTCGGTATCGACTTGAGCGATCCGCTCAATCTGTCCGGCCTCAACGTCCCCGGCCTCAACCTCATCACGGCCGGGCCGGCGTTCACGCTGCTGAAGCTTCTCGGCCTGGACCTCGGATGGGTGCCCGGACTGCCGAATTCCATTGCCGCGGAGGTCAACAACACCGAATACCTACCCATCGGGGTGAACGGCCTGCTCACCACGGTGCTGGACCGGCTCAAACTGCTCGAGGGCCAGAACCCGTTGTTGGATCTCGGCGGAATCCTCGGACCCGACGCCCTGCTGGACCTCGGCGGTGTGCTCGATCTCGGTGGTCTGGTCGACCTGCTCGGCACCGTCGTGGAGGTGATTCCGGAAGGTCTCGACGTGATCGACCTCCGTGTCCCCATCGTGGTCGGCTTCGGGATGGGCGCCTTCGCCGCGGGAGCGGCGTACCCGCAGATCGTCGAGGACCTGCAGTATCAACCCGGCGGCGCGAAATCACCGACCGCGGCCACCGACCCGCTTCTGGGCAGCCTGACGATTCTGCCGATGTTGTTGCTGCGCAACCCCGGTCGCGCCAACGGCGGGCTGCTCGCCCGCGGCTATCCCTTCGCGAGGTTGTTCGGCATCGACACCGTCACACCAGACACCGAGGTGACCCACAGCGGCGGCGTTCCGATCCTCAACACCGGGCTCGCGCTCGGCGGGGCGAACCTGGTGCCGGTCAAGTTCGACGCCACCGTCGAGTACGACCTGTTCTCGGACTTCGCGGCGTGGCCGAACCCGTTCTCGATCGCCAACAACCTCGTCGGCTTCCTGCTGCCCACCTACATCTTGCGCGGCGTGGACATGTCCAACCTGACACCGCAACTCGAGGCGGCGCTCACCGACATCCTCACCGGGATCGGCGCGGATCCGTTGGCCCTCAACGTCTATCTCACCATGCCGGCGAACAGCCTTCCGCTGCTCGAACCGCTGTACCTGCTGACCGACCTGACCAACCTGATGACACTGGGCGCCTTTCCGAATCCGCTGGGCACGTTGGCCAATGCCCTGGCGCCCGCACTCACCAGCCTGGTCAACCTGGGGTACACCGACGTCAAGAGGATGCCCGACGGAACCTACATCCGCACCCTGGATCAGGCCGGCGACGCGACGCCGTTCATGTCGTTCCCCGACGTCGACTGGGCCCAGGTACCCGGCGACATCTTCAACCTGATGGTCGCGGGCATTCAGAAGGAGTTCTTCAGCGGCAACCCCACACCGGGTACGCCCAACGCCATCACCGGAGTCTTCAAGTTGCTCAGCAGCATCCTTGGCGGCGGTTCGCTCGGCCTCGGCGGAATCGGCGAGGTCATCAGCGCCGTGACGGGCGGACTCAATCCGCTCACCGCGGCCTCCGCCGCCGCATCTCCGTTGGCGGCCAACGCTTCTGCGGCAGCGTCGGCCCGGACTGTCGCGGCCCCGTCGAGCGCACCCACGGGCAACAGCGCGCCCGCCAATCCCCTACTGCTGCCGGAGAACACCGGCGTCAATGCCGTGGAGATCGACGAGAAGGCAGGCGATGTGGGCCCGGCTGGCGAGCCGGCAGGCACCACGACGAAACCCGCAGGCCCGTCGGCGTCCCCGAAGGCACCCGGACCGGTGGGCAGCGTTGTCGGCGGCGTCACCGGCGTCGTCGGCGGTGTCACCGGTGGTGTGACCGACACCGTGGGCGGCACCGTCGGCGGGGTGACGGGGGTCGTCGGTGGTGTCACCGGAGGAGTCACCAACACCGTCGGCGGCGTGCTGGGTGGGCTGAAGCCGAAGAAGACCGGCAGCGGCACAGGCTCCGGGTCGGGTTCCGACGCCGGCGCCTGATCCGGGCACTCGGCCGCCTTGCGCGGGCGTAATGTTGCCCCTACGGCCAGCCAAATAAGGGGAAAACACCGCGCAATGAGTTCCGATCCTCGCGCCGACGTCGTCACGCACCAGTACGAGCGGTGGATGTATCCAGCCCCCATCGATGATCTCGAAGCGTGGACCAAGGACAACTGGCAGTACGGCGACCCCTCGCACTCACACCGAATCCTCTGGCCCGACCGCGATTACAAACCCGGGCTCGACATCCTGATCGCCGGCTGCGGCACCAACCAAGCCGCGATCTACGCCTTCACCAACCCCGAGGCCAACGTCGTCGCGGTGGACATCAGCCAGCCCTCGCTCGACCATCAGAAATACCTCAAGGACAGGCACGGACTGTCGAACCTGGAACTGCACCTGCTGCCCGTCGAGGACCTGCCCACGCTGGAGCGAGATTTCGACATGGTGTTGTCGACCGGCGTGATCCACCACCTGGCCGATCCGCAGGCGGGCATGCAGGCGCTCGCCAGGTGCCTGCGTCCCGACGGTGTCGCATCGATCATGCTCTACGCGCGCTACGGGCGGGCCGGCGTCGAGATGCTGCAGTCCATCTTCCGTGATCTCGGCCTGCGGCAGGACGAAGCGGGGTTGCAGATGGTCAAGGCGACTGCGGCCATCGTCGAGTCCTTTCATCCGATCACCGCTTACCAGAGCATCGCGCCGGACCTGCAGTACGACGCCGGTCTTGTCGATACCTTCCTGCACGGCCGCGACCGCAGTTACACCGTCGACGACTGCATCGACCTCGTCGAGTCGGCCGGGTTGACGTTCGCGGGCTGGATATTCAATGCCCCCTACTATCCCCATGACCTGCACGCCCCGGACAACGCGTTCTACGCGGCGGTGAACACGCTGCCGGAGCCGAAGATCTGGTCGGTGATGGAACGCATCCAGACCAGAAACGCATGCCACTTCTTCGTCGCGTGCCATCCCGACCGGCCGAAACGCAGCTACGCGATCGACTTCTCGACCCTCGACTGCCTCGACTACGTTCCCGAATTGCGATACCGGTGCGGGCTGGCCGGCAACGAGATCTACCGCCCGGACTGGCGGATGCGTCTCGACGAGACCCAGTTGCCCTACGCGCGCCTGGCCGACGGGCAGCGCACCATCCGGGAGATCGCCGAGGGCGCGGGCCGGCACCACAGTCCGGCCGCCCGTGAGAAATACGCGCGCAAACTCTTTCAGGAACTGTGGCGCCTCGACTTCTTCGCCATGGCCCTGAACCCTGCCCCGCGTGGGTAGCTCGATTCGCCGGGCCCCGAGATTTTGTTGTCGTTTGCTATGAACGCCTGCGTCAAATGTGAGAACCTTTGCCCCAAGTCGGGGATGCATGATTCGAGGATGGGGAATGGGTGCATCTGCATACGTCGGCCGCGTGGGGGCATTGGCCGTAGTACTTGGCGTGGGGGTCGCGGTGGCAACCGGGCCTTCTGTGGCGTGGGCGACCGAAGGTGACACGACCACGTCGACTAACGCGCAGTCGGCGTCTGAGGGGTCGCCGACAGCCAACGCGCCGACAGAGGACAAGGTGCAGACGTCGGAGGGCGAGGACGCCACGTCCGAGGACCCGACGTCCGACGACATCGACATCACCGAGGACACCGAGGAAGCCCTCACCGACCCCGACCTGGGCGAGGTCGGCGGGGACCCCGACGACCCCGACGACCCTGACGAGCCCGGCGACGCCGTCGAGGACGACGAGGACGGCCCGGACGGACCTGCGGACAACGGGGATATGCAGATCTCGACCGGCCATACGTCGGCGGTGACGCCCGAGCCCGAAGAGTCCCGCATCACCGTCACCGACACCTCTACCGATACGAAGACCGTCGAGGCCTTCGACTCGGTGCAGACGCTGGACACCCGCGACGACCCGGCCCTGGACGAGACCGGCGCGGACACCGATCTGACGTTCGTCACCCAGTCGTTCTCCACGACGGCGCAGGAGGACACCGTTCCCGTCGCGCTCGCCGGCCCGCAGACCGCGGCCCAGCAGCCGCTTCTACAGCGGGTGGTCGTGGGCCTGTTGTCCAGCCTGGGCATCGGCGCATTCGCGTCGAACCTGCCGGGCGCCCCGGTGTGGTCGCCGTTCGTCATGGCCGTACTCGGGCTGGGATCGCGCCGCGAGTTCAGCCAACCGGTCGACGCGCTCGCCCGCACGGTCGGCAGCGTGCCGGTCGCCGCGCTGGCGATGGCCGACTTCGCGACGGCCGCCGTCCTCAACTATCCCGGCACGACGCGCAAGCCGGTGAAGGTGAGCACCAACACCCACTGGATCGAATACCTCACCGGTAAAGGCAACCTGAACAACACCACGACGCGGTTTGCCATCGGCGGCACCGACCTCGGCATCATGTGGGACAACGGCATCCCCGACGACCCCGCCACCACCGACGTCAACGAGAGTCAGGTGCTGATCGCGTTCGGCGACACCTTCCAGACCGCCCCACGCTCCGGGGTCTGGCGGTTCAACACCCTGTTCCGCAGCGCGGACGGCAAGCTCAACGACGGGCTGTACGTGCCCAACGGCGTCCCGTTCGACATCTTCAGCGGGTCGCCGATGGAGAGGCCGAACTGGTCGGACCCGATTCTGCCCAGCCCCGGCCAGCCTCCGAAACCGCCGTACGCGATCGGCCCCGAGGTGACGATCATCCCGACCGCGGGCATCTCCACCCGGTACGGCAACGAGCTGGGTGCGCGCCAGTACATGAGCTTCATGTCGATCAGGTCGTGGGACACCGCGGGGCGGTGGACGACGAACTATTCCGGTGTCGCCTACTCCGACGACAACGGCCAGACCTGGCGCATCGCACCCACCAGCATCCGCACCGCGGCCGCGGGCCGGGCCACGGTGCCCTACGTCGCGGGCAACGAGAACTTCCAGCAGGGCGCGTTCGTCAAACCGCCCGAGGGTTCGGCGGAGAGCGACCAGGGGTGGGTGTATTCCTACGGCACACCGTCGGGACGCAAGGGCACCGTGTATCTGTCGCGGGTGCAGGAGACCCAGATCCTCGACGCCACCAAGTACGAGTACTGGAACGGTTCGTCGTGGGTCGCCAACGCGCCGTCGGCCGCCACGCCGCTGTTCCCGGGCAAGACCACCAGTTTCTTCGGGTTCTTCAAGAGCACCAAGTACCCGACCGTCAGCGAGATGTCGGTGCAATACAACCCGTACCTGGGCAAGTACGTGATGCTCTACGGCGATCAGAGCAACCGGATCGTGCTGCGCACAGCCGACTCCCCCGAGGGCCTGTGGTCGGAGCCGAAGGTCCTGGTGGGCGCCTGGACGCTGTCCGGCAAGTACGCGCCGTACATCCATCCGTGGTCGGGCACGACCAACCTGCCCGAGGCCGAACAGCAGTACCTGTTCTGGAACCTGTCGACCTGGGGCAACTACCAGGTGCGGCTGATGCGCACGGATTTGACCAAGGTGAAGGTGTAACTGCCCGATACCGCGCCGGGGACACGGGGTAACCTCAGTCCTGATTGACACCAGGATCGGGGGTTGTCATGGACCTCGTGCTCGGCCTATCGATGACGTCGACCGCGGTTCGGTGGGTGCTCGTCGAAGGAACGACCGGCGAGGGCGCGACCGTGGACCGCGGCGCATTCGATCTGCTCGACGACATCGAACCCGAGGATCTGCTCGACGTGGTCCTCGTCGACCGGGACGACGACCGGTTCCACGCCATCGGCGTGACCTGGACCGACGAGGCCGACAGTGCGGCGTCGGGGATGCTCGACGCCTTGGCGGCAAGGGGCTTCGGCAACGTGATCGCGGTCTCGGAACTCGAGGCCGGTGACGTGCTGGCCCACGGTATCGCCGACATCACCGAATACGACGACGTCGCGGTGTGCATCGTGGAACCCGACGCCGCGGTCGTGGCCACGGTCAGCGCCGAAGGCGTCGCCGTGGACCGGATCGGGCGTGCCCTCGACGGCACCGACGTCGTGGAGTTGCCGAGTTCGGTGATCTCGCTGTTGGAGTTGGACAACTGGCAACCCGAAGCGATCTTCGTGGTCGGCTCGGCCGAAGACCTCGACATGGTGGTGTCCAGCCTGGAGTCGCTGGGACAGGCGCCGGTGATCTCCGCCGCAGAGGCCGACATCGCGATGGCCCGCGGCGCGGCGCTGGCCTCGGCACGCGCGGTGAACGGGTTGGCCGCCGTCCGTCCCCGGCTGCCGTCGAGGATCGGGGCGCTGGCCTCGGTGCTCGTCGCGGCGTCGGTGACGTTCGTGGTGACGCTTTCGGCGGCGATCAGTCTCGGGCTCACTCCTGGTTCGAGTACCGGAGAACCGCAGGCCGCCAACGCCGTTGACGGGTCAGCGTCAGACCAGGCATCCGCTGCTGCCACCGCGACGGCCGCGCCCGCTTCCGAGGAGCCCGCCCGGGTGACCACGCCGCGGGAGGCGCGTTTTGTGGTGGCGCAGACCATCGCGATGGCCGTTCCGCCCGCCCCGGAGGCACCGGCACCGGCCTACGAGCCACCCGCCTATACCGCGCCCGAGCCCGAATTCGTTCCGCCGGAGCCCGAGTACACGGCGCCGGCTCCGGCCTATACTCCCCCGGCGCCCGCCTATGTTCCGCCGGTACCGCAGAAGCCGCGGCTTCGGGACCGGATCATCGAGCGCATCCCGATCATCAACCGGTTCCACGAGCCGGAATACCCCGGTCAGCGGTAATCCTCAGGGACACGCCGCCGGAGCGTCGTCGCGGACGGGTCGCTCGGCGGGCAGCGTGTAGGTGACCACCGCCTCGGCATGCTCGGGACCCTCGTTGTAGACGACGTGCGGAACGCCGGCGGGGATGAAGATCGCCTGTCCGGGTGCGAAGGCTGCCGGTGCGCATGCGCCGGCCACCTGCAGATGTACGGTGCCGTCGTTGACCACCGAGTGCTCGGGTCCGGGATGGGTGTGCCATCCGCTGCTCGCCGACGGCCCGAGCACGATGTTCTGGACGTACAGCGTGGTCGGCACACCGACCGCGACGATCGCGATCAGTGCCGTGCTGGTGCCTTCGGCCAGGTCGGTGCGTTCCACCTCGCCGGACGGCGGGGTGGCCGCCGCGGCGCCCGCGGTGATCCCCGCAGCCAGGGCCATCGCGGCGCCGGTGGTCAAAATGCGGACAGTCATCGTCAGGGTCCTTGCCTTGGCACCTCGATGGGAATCGGCACCGGAACGAACGGCACCGTGAGGTAGGTCGTGGTCATCGGGGTGGTGGTCGGGGTTGTGGTGGTCGGGGTCGTGGTCGTCGTCGTTGTCGTCGTCGTCGTCGTGGTGGTCGTTGTCGTGGTGGTCGTCGTCGTGGTGGTCGTCGTGGTGGGGGCCGTGGTCGTCGGCGCGGTGGTGGTGACGTACGTGGTGACCGGTGGTGGGGTGACGACCGGTGGCGGTGCCTCGTTGGTGACGGTGACGGTCTCGACCGGTGGGTTCGACGGCGGCGGCGGCGGTTCGGCGCTGGGCGGCGGCGCCGAGGTGGGTGCGCTCGGCGGCTCGGTGGCCGTGCTGTTGGACACGCTGGTCAAGGCGATCGCCGCACCGCCGACGGCGATCACCGCGACGGCGGCCGCGATCCCGATCACCAACTGCGGCAACCGCTGCCATGCGCGCGGCTCCTCGATGGGCCCGGTCGGCGGCACGTACTGCACCGGTGAACGCATGGCGGCGGCGTCGACGTCATAGGGGTTCTCGCCGGTGTAGGGCACCAGGTCATCGGCGACGTCGTCGTCCTGGGACCACGCCAGCGCGCTGAGTGTCGACGAGGCCGGCGACGAGGCTGCCGTGTCGAAATCGGCGGCAGCTGCCTGCGCCAGTCCGGTCTCGGCGGCGGCCTCCACGCCGTAGGCCGCGAACACCGCCGCGCCCACCGCGGCGTCCAGCGCGGGTTGCGGCGTCGTCAGCACCGGTGCGCTGGCGTGCTCCGAGAGTCGGTGGGTGATCAGCGGGATGCTGGCACCGCCGCCGACGGCCACCACCGCAGAGACATCCGACCAGCCAATCCCGCTGCGGCTCAAGGCGTTTTCCAGCGCTGCGAGCACGCCGCCGAATGGTCTTGCGATCAGGTCGGTCAACTCGGCGCGCGTCACCTCGATCACCGACCGGTAGCCGGGCAGTTCGACGGCAAGGCTTGTGACCTGGTCCGTGGACAGCCGCTCCTTGGCGCGCCGGCACTCCTCGCGCAGCCGGGTCAGCGAGCCCACCGCCGCGGTCGCCGCCGGATCGACGCCGCCGGTTTCGGCGACGCCGTCCAGGATGCGGGCGAGCAGCGTCTGGTCGATCTGGTCACCGGAGAACTCCGCGAAGCGGGTGGTCTCACCGATCGGCTCGAAGGCCGCACCGGTCTCGGCGAAGGTGATGCTGGTGCCGCTGCCACCGAAATCGAGCAGTACCACCACCCCGTGCGACGGCAGCCCGGGGTTGGCGTGCAGTGCGGTCAGGCAGGCGACGGCGTCGGAGACCAGCCGCGCGGGCAGCCCGTTCGGTGCCAGATGCGGATCGGCGGTCAGTGCGCTGCGCAGGGCCCGCACGGTGGCGGTCCCCCAGTGGGCGGGCACGGCGACCGCGAGGTCTGGTGAGGGCGCCACCCTGCTCGTGCGCGCCATCGCCGCCAACGCCTCGACCAACAACCGGCCCGCGTCATGGGTGGAACCGTCGGGTGCGACCAGTGGCACCGGGTCACCGACTCGCTCCACGAAACCGCTCAACACACCGCCACCGGGCATGGTCAGCGCCGAACGCCGTGTCACAGGTTGATTGCCGACTCGCGCCGCGACCAAGTTCGTCGTCCCGACCGACAACCCCAACGGGTCGCTCATAACGGGGCCACCATAGCCGTCCGACCTGCCGATATCGGTTAGACACTCCGGAGCCAACGGCGTTCGGCCATCACGGTTTTGGGTGGGCCCGAATGGGTACCACCATGGCCATGAATTCATTGTGGCTAGCAAACCGCGTCACCGAGTCGGCCCCGTCGCGGGCGCTGACCGAATCCGGCCGTTCGGCCGACGTCGCGGTGGTCGGCGCGGGCATCACCGGTCTGGTCACCGCGGTACTGCTGGCAAGGGCGGGCAAGGACGTCCTGGTGCTGGAGGCGTTCGCCCCCGGCGCGGGCGCCACCGGCAACACCACCGCGAAAATCTCGCTGCTGCAGGGCACCAAGATGTCGAAGATCGTCGGTAAGCACGGAGTCAAACGCGCCAAGCAGTATCTGGAGGGGAACCGCGAGGGACAGGAGTGGCTGGTGCAGCACTGCGAGGGCCACGGCATCGCGGTGCAGCGGGAGGACGCCTACACCTACGCCCAGTCCCAGAAGGGGGTCGCGGCGGCGCGCGAGGAACTCGAGGCGTGTCAGGCCGTGGGTCTCGATGTCGACTGGGTCGACGACGCCGACGTGCCGTTCCCGTTCCACGGCGGTGTCCGCCTCGCCCAGCAGGCCCAGTTCGACCCGATGCCCCTGCTCGACAGCCTCATCGTGGAACTCGAGGAACGCGGCGGCCGGTTGGCGCAAGACGTTCGTGTGCAACGGGTTTCGGGCAAGGGCGATCGTCTGGCGCTGAGTGTGCGCACCAGTGCGGGCGACGAGTTCGACGTCGCTGCGGGACAATGCGTGCTGGCCACCGGAATTCCCATCCTCGATCGCGGCGGCTTCTTCGCGCGGCTCAAGCCGAACCGGTCCTACTGCATGGCCTACCGGGTGCCGGGCAGCCTGACCCGCGGCATGTACATCTCCACCGACTCGCCCACCAGATCGGTGCGCTATGCGCCCACCCCCGACGGCGATCGGCTGATCGTCGGCGGGGCCGGCCATCCCGTCGGCCACGAGAAGAACCCCGCGTCGTCGGTACAGGAACTCGACCAGTGGGCCAAACTGCACTACCCCGGCGCGATGCAGACGCACTACTGGTCGGCACAGGACTACTCACCGATCGACGAACTGCCCTACGTCGGGCCCATCCTGCCCGGCAACGACAAGATCTTCGTCGCAACGGGTTTCGACAAGTGGGGGATGACCAACGGCACCGCGGCCGCGCTCGCGCTGTCCAGCCGCATCCTCGGCGGCCGGATGGACTGGGCGGAGGCCTTCGCCAGCTGGAGTCCGCACGAGCTGTCCGGAATTCCGAAGGCGATGCAGATCAACGCGCAGGTGGGGCTGTACCTGGCCCGCGGCTGGATCACGCCGGTGACCCGGATCGGCAACCGCACTCCCGACGAGGGCGGCGTGGTCAGCGGCCCGCCGTGGCAACTGCAGGGCCGCGCGGTGGTGGATGGCAGGGAGTACCGGGTCTCGCCGGTGTGCCCGCACCTGGGCGGCATCGTCAACTGGAACGACGCCGACGAGTCGTGGGAGTGCCCGCTGCACGGATCGAGGTTCGCCCCCGACGGCACGCTGCTGGAGGGACCGGCGACACGCAACCTCACCGTGTGCTCCAATGACGACCATGGGTGACATCGACGACATCACACAAGTCAAGTACCGGTATCTGCGGGCTCTCGACACCAAACATTGGGACGAGTTCGCCGACACGCTCACTGAGGACATCGTCGGCGACTATGACGCGTCGATCGGCGAATCACATCACTTCACCGACAGGGACTCGCTGGTGGAGTTCATGCGTGCGTCGATGCCCGCCAACATCATCACCGAACACCGTGTCACCCACCCCGAGATCACCCTGGAAGGCGATGAGGCCTCAGGTATCTGGTACCTGCAGGACCGGGTCATCGTGCCCGACTTCAACTTCATGCTGATCGGCGCGGCGTTCTACCACGACCGGTACCGTAGGACCGCCGACGGATGGAAGATCTGCAAGACCGGGTACGACCGCACCTATGACGCCACCATGTCGGTGGAGGGCCTCGACTTCAAGTTGAAAACCGGCCGGGCACTTAATATTTGACGGCTACTGGGCGATGGCGATCAGCGCGCCCGGTTTGAGCCATTGAATGATCTTCACCAGCGTGGCGTCGTCGATCGCCACGCAGCCCGCGGTCGGGCCGCCGTCGGTGGCGTGCAGAAAGAACGCACCGCCGTTGCCCGGCACCCGTTCCTTGTTGACCCCCATCACCACGGCGTGCACGTACTGCGGGATGTCGAGATTCTCGGTGCCGCTGGCGGGATCGGTGTCGAACGGGCACTGCGATTTCTTGCACACCTGCATGGTGTTGTAGGTCGGGCTGGCCATGTCGCCGTCCCACCAATGGTCGGGGCCCACCTGCACGTACCGCAGGCCTCCGCCGGGGTTCGGTGCGGTGCCGAACGCGAAGTCGAGCGTGAAGAAGCCCATCGGGGTCTTCTTTTCGCCGTCGTGGGTCCGTGAGGCCATGCCGTTGGCGCCGACGTATGCCGGGATCGCGGCGGCGATCGGTTGCCACCCCGCCGGGGTGCGCTGGTACACATCCAGTTTCGCCGACGAACCCCCAACGCCGACAACCGAAATCACCTGGCTGGCGTCACCGACATAGTGTGCGAACCACGGCGCACTCTGCGCGTGGCCGGTCGGCGCCGTGGCGACGAGCACGATCGCCGCGCACAGCGTGATCAGCAGTCGGCGCATCAGCCCATGCTAGGCGCCGACGGGCACGGGAATTCGCGTCCACGCGCTCGGCCACCGGCGTGCCCGGCCATCGCTGCCGTCCCGAGTCGTCCCTCCTCAGCGGCATCACCGGTCCTCGTTCGGTTTCGGGTAGGCCGCAACCATCACTCGATACGCGCGACCCTGGGGCTCTGATTCGTCGTGGTAACGCGCCGCCAATGAGGTGACGGCCTCGGAGAGTTCGCTGGTGAAGGCGGCGCGGTCGGCGGCAGTGCGGAATCGGATGACGGTGTCGATGGACAGCGTGGCCAACC
Source organism: Mycolicibacterium sp. XJ1819 (assembly GCF_053483675.1). NCBI lineage: Bacteria > Bacillati > Actinomycetota > Actinomycetes > Mycobacteriales > Mycobacteriaceae > Mycobacterium > Mycolicibacterium sp. XJ1819. Next base: position 103,497 of record NZ_JBEFST010000002.1, read on the forward strand.
GCTTGTTCTGCTGGCGCGATTGCCGCCAGAGTTCACCCACCTCGCGCACCGCGCGCGCCGCGAGCGCGATCAGGTAACCGGCCGACAGCCGGTCGTCGGCGCGTCCCGGGTCGACGGCGACCGGGCCGAGAGCGCTCGGCGACACCACGTAGGACGACGCGTTGGCGACCAGCAGGCGTTCCTTGAGGCCACCCCACCGGCGCACACCTGCTTCGGCCACCAGCCGGTGATCCTCCAGAGCGCGCAGGTGGTAGTTGACCTTCTGACGGGCGAGGCCGAGCCGCGACGCGAGCGTGGCGGCCGAGGCGGGCTCGCTCAGCTCGGCAAGCAACCGGCTCTTGATGGGGTCGAGCGCGGTGACCGCGGCGGCCGGGTCGGCGATCACCTCAACGTCGAGCACCTGCGTCATCATCACGATTGACAAAATAATTTGTCAAGAACGTGGATAGATTACCGGCATGAAACTGCTGCCCACCCGGCGCCGACGCGGCATCCGGCAGATCGGCCAGGGTCTGGGGACATTGGACCGCGAGGTATTCGACGCGATCGCAGAGTCGCCCAGCCCGCTGCTCGACACGGTGATGCCGCGGCTGACCAGCGCCGCCGACCACTCCAAGCTTTGGCTGGGTATCGCCGCGGGTCTGAGGGCGTTCGGCGGTCCGTCGGCCAAGCGCGGCGCCGGCCGGGGTGTGCTCACCCTCGCCGCGACCAGCCTGATCACCAACCAGGCTGCCAAGCGGGTCTGGAAGCGCGCGCGGCCCAACAGCCTGCCGGTGCCGCTGGCCCGCCGCGCGCGGCGGATGCCGACGTCGAACTCGCTGCCGTCGGGCCATTCGGCCAGTGCGGCCGCGTTCGCGGTGGGGGTCGGTCTGGAGAGTCCGCCGCTGGGGCTGGTGTTGGCGCTGTTGGCCGGTCTGGTCGGCATGTCGAGAGTGGCCACGGGTGCGCACTATCCCGGTGACGTGCTGGCCGGCTTCGGTCTCGGCGCCGGGGTGGCGGTGCTCGGGGCACGGGTGGTGCCGCCGATCGTGCCGACCGAGATCCCGGCGGCCGATCCGTTGCGGGTGGACACGCCGCAGCGCCCGGACGGCGCGGGCGTTGCGTTGGTGGTCAACCCCGCCTCGGGGAGCGGGGCAGGCGCCGAAGTGGTCGATCAGGTACGAGAAGCGTTGCCGCGCACCGAGATCGTCGAGCTCGCGGAGGACGACGACGTCACGGAGGTGCTGCGCAAGGTCGCGGAGAAGGCCGAGGTGCTCGCGATCGCGGGCGGTGACGGCACGGTGGCGTGCGCGGCGGGCATCGCGGTGCAGGCGGGTGTCCCGCTGGCGGTGTTCCCGGGCGGCACGTTCAACCACTTCGCCAAGGACATCGGCTGCGACACGGTCGCGGCCACGGTGGACGCGATCCGGCAGGGCAGCGTCGCGTGTGTCGACATGGCGTGTCTCAACGAGGACCGGCTGGTGATCAACACCGCGAGCATCGGGGCCTATCCGCATTTCGTGCAGACCCGCGAGAAGCTCGAACACAAGATCGGCAAACCGCTGGCCGGTCTCTACGCGATGCTGCACGTGCTGCGCCACGACGAGCCGGTGCGGATCCGCTTCGACAACACGTCGGTGCAGACGTCGTTGTTCTTCCTGGGCAACTCGCTGTACCTGCCGTCGGGATTCGCCCCGTCACGGCGAACCCGAATGGACGACGGCCTGTTGGATGTGCGGTTTCTGGAAACCGGCCGCCGATTCGCCAAACTCCGAATTCTCGCCGCGCTGGCGTTCGGTCAGCTCGAGCGCAGCCCGCTGTACCACGAACTGCACGTCCCCGAATTCCGTTTCACGGCGGTCGACGGTCCCACGGTGCTCGCCCATGACGGGGAGGTGGGCAACGAATGCACCGAGGCCAGCTTCACTGTGCGTTATCGGGCGCTGCCGGTGTTTCGTCCACTGTCGTGACGGGCCGCCTCGGTGCCACCAGGAGCAGACAGATCGCGAAATACCCGGCGCCCAAAGCCCATCCGGCCAACACATCGGAGGGGTGGTGCACGTTGAGCACCACGCGGCCCACCCCGATCGCGATGACGATCACTGCGCCGAGGCCAACGAGCCACCCCCGCAACGACGGCTTCACCACCGGCCAGATGATCGTCAACAACGCCGCTACCGCAACCATCACGCCGAGCGCGTGCCCGGACGGAAACGACGTCGACGGGGCGATGACCAGCGCGGTGTCCGGTCGGGGCCGATCGGCGGCCGCCTTGGCCACCTCGGTGACCAGCCCCGCCAACTCCACGCTGATCAGTAGGAACATCGCGACGCGGAGGTGGCGTCGCACCAGAGCCACGACGATGACCACCAACGTCACCAATCGGAAGGCCGTCGGCCCCAGCAGCGTGCAGAACACATCCCACCCCGTCACCCAACCCGGGCGGGACGCCCCGAAACGGTGAGCCGCCTCCAGGGCGGCGGCGTCGCTCGCGACGAGCCAGTTCCACTGGAGCACATAGCCGATCCACAGCAGGGCGTAGACCGCGACACAGGCCAACGCCAGGGCGAGCAGCCGGCGGCGTGAGAATGTCACAGAAATAGCTCTACCACCCACGATCCGCTGCCGTATTAGTGTGGCTGCTCATGGCGGTGATTCTGCGCAGGCTGCTCCGCATCGGAGCGCTGCCCAAAGACCTGCGCGCTGAAGTCGAGGCGGAGGGAGTGCTCTTCCTCGCCGAGTACGTAGCGGTCACCCGCCGGTTCAGCGGCAAGATTCCGGGCAAACGCGCGCGCGGGGACGTCGCCAGCTACGTCGGGTCGGTGGTGTTCACCAACCGACGGGCCCTGGCCACGTTGTCCACCGTGCCCAAGCTCGCGGGCCGCACCGTCGACCAGCGCTGGGACGCACCGCAGTCCGGGACCGTCACGGCCGAACTGTCCGAGACCGGTCTGGGCCTCGACGTCGACCTGCAGGCGGTCGACGAGCGCTTCGAAGGCCAACTCTCGCTGCAGTACAAGGTGGCGGTTCCCGCCGATGTGCTAGCCCGGCTGCCGCAGCGGTCACTGGCGTTCGACGTGCCACCCGAATACGTCTTCCGAGCGGTCGGCGTGCCTTACCATCCCTAGTTCGGTGTTTACCGTCAACAGCTAGAACGGTGGCGGTCGATTGCGTTCGGCCAGGCGTCGCTCGGCGTCGGGTTGGTTGCGTCGACGCTCCTCGTCGATCGCTCGGGCGAGGTTCTCCGCGCGGGTCCGGCGGCGTCGAGGCATGGCCAACGTGCGGGCGCCACGGTCGACCTCGTCGCCGGTGTCCGGCATCTCTGCGGCGATCACCGGCGCGGTCGGCCGGCACAGGGCGGGAAACAGTAGCCGACTGCCCGGATGTGTGGTGTACGACTGGCCGCCAGGACTGGTCCATATGACGGTGCCATCAGGCAGCTGTCGATCGCGCCAGCCGCAGAATGTCTTGAGCAAGTGGTGTTTTCGGCACAGTGCCTTGAGGTTGGACGCCTGCGTCGGCCCCGCCGGGTAGGCGATGGTGTGGTCGATGTCGCACTTCGTTGCCGTCCGGTCGCAGCCGGGAAACCTACACGTCATATCGCGACAGCGCACGAACCAGGCCAGCGCGGAAGACGGCGTGTGGCGATTCTGTGGAGGGTCATCACCGGGGTGAACCAGCGGCACCACCTTGGCGGAGGGCGCAACCTTCGCCGCCAGCAGTGGCGCCGGCAGCAACCCTTTCCCCATGATCACCGCGGGAGTCGTCGCGGACGGCCCCTCTGCGTCCCCGGGGCGCGGGCCCAGCAGTTCGGCGATCGTCATACCGCCCATCTGCTCGCGGGTGGGCCCCGGCGGCGGCGCACCGTCGATCTGCACCGGGCTGACGTCGTTGAGGGAGGCCTCTTCGGCGATGGTGTGCACGACGACCGCACTGGGTGCGATACCGGCCGCCGCGCAGTCGGGATCGTCGCACTCACAGACCAAGCGGTCGCCGCCGTGGCCAAGGACACCCAGCGCATCGGCGCGGCGCTGCTCTGCAGTGCGTGGATCGCGCTCACAAACCGCGGCGGCCATCGCGTCCAACCTGTCGTCCAGCGCGGCGGCGTCGTGGCCCAACAACCGTGCCTCGACCGAGGCCAGGCCGGTCCCGTCTTCGGCCGGTGCGACGTCCACGTGCCGGCCCCGCGCGCTCACCTCGGTGCGGCGCAACGCGGCCGGATCGTGCCGGTCGACCCAGTAATCGATCGCGGCCTCGGCCTTGGCCGCCGACAAGGACCCCCACTGGCTGATCCGGGCGGCCAGCGCGGTGTCGATCTGATCCAACGCCCCGGGGGCACTGACCAACCGGGTACGGGATACCACCGTGGTCACCAGCCGATACGAGATCGCCCCCGTCGCGAACACCTCGGCGAGGCGCGGAAGCCGTTCACGCAGGACGCTGGCGATCACGAGCTGATGGGAGGCGACCCCCAGAGAGACGTCGTGCTCAGCGGCCACGGCCGCGGCAACCATGTCCCAGTTGTCGAGGCACCACTGTTCACGTTCGGCCGATCCGGCGGCGGCGAACGCGCGGTCCAGTTCGTCGGCGATCGCGGCCAGCCGCCGTGCGCAAGCCGCGTTTTCCACCCGCGCCCACGCGCCCGCCGCCGCGGCGTCCCGGGCCCCGGCTGCGGCTGAAACCAGCTGATCGAACATGTCTCCGACGTTAAGGACGCCCGGTGACAAGACCCGCGGCGCGGCGCCGCCTCGAGGTCTGGGCTGTGGATGAATTTCCGGTTGGGGATAACCCCGAGACGCTCAGATCACCTGCGCGACGACGAACACCCGGCGGAACGGGAAGAACGTCTTGCCGTCGGACCGAGCCGGATAGGCCGCAGCGAGCATCGGAGCCAGTTCGGCCCGGAACTGCCGCCACTGCTGATCGGTCAGCCGGCTCTTCACCGGCCGCAGCGCCGTTCCGCTGATCCATTCCAGCACCGGATTCTCACCGGTGAGTTCGTGGATGTACGTGGTCTCCCAGGCGTCCACGGTGCACCCCACCTGCGTGAGCAGATCCGCGTAATCGGCGGGAGATTCGATGACCTTGCCGACTCGAAACGGCATGTCCCGCAACAGCTTCGCAAATGGAGGCCGATGCGCGAGGTCCCGCACCGCCTGATGCGACGCGGCCTCGAAGTTTCCCGGCATCTGCACACCGATCCACGAGCCCGCCGCCAGCTGACCCGCCCACCCGACCAGCAACTTCGGATGTTCGGGAATCCACTGCAGGGTGGCGTTGCTCAGCACCACATCGGTATCGGCTTGCGGCCTCCAGTCCCGCGCATCGCCGACCTTCGCGTCGACACCGCGCTCGCGTGCTGCCTCGACCATTTCCGGTGAGCTGTCCCACGCCTCGATCACGGCGTCGGGCCATCGCGTCGCCAAGCTGACGGTGAGATTGCCCGGCCCGCAGCCGAGATCGACGACCCGACGCGGGGCATCCGCGCCCACCCTGGCGAGCAGGTCGAAGAACGGCCTCCCCCTCTGGTCGGCGAAGGCCAAGTACACATCCGGATTCCACACGAGCCCATTCTGCCCGTCCCGCCGGGTTACCATGCGAAGGTGAGCGCACCGATCGACCCGCCCATCCCCGTCCCCGATGTTCCCGGTGCGGACGCCAGCGCCCGCGGTCTGCCGCGCCGCGCCGATCTCACACTGCGCCAACGCTTCATCGTCGACTCATCGGCGGTCGCCGATATCGCGCTGCGCACGGGGATCGCGTCGTTGCTGGCCGCAACCATGCTGCCCACCGTGCTCGGTAGTTGGCGGTCGCACTCCCGCGCCGAGCGCCGGCATTTTGAGTTCTACGCCGATCTTGCCGCGGCCAAAGACCCGGAGTCAGCCTTCCCCGCACCGACGAACGTGCCGCGGATCTCCTCCCGGCCCGCGAATCCGGTCGCCGAGTGGGTGGCCAAAGGAAATGTCCACAACATCCGATTCGACAGCAGCTTCGAGGCCGTCAACCCCGCTCTGCGTGACCAGTGCCGAGGCTACGTGCGCAACAACGTCGTACACGCCCAGCATTGGCGCCATGACGACGGACCGCACCCCACACTGTGTGTCATCCACGGCTTTATGGGATCGCCCTATCTGTTCAACGGCCTGTTCTTCTCGCTGCCGTGGTTCTACCGCTCCGGATATGACGTCCTGCTCTACATGATGCCGTTTCACGGCAGCCGCGCCGAAAAGGGTTCTCCGTTCAGCGGTTACGGCATGTTCGCACACGGATTCGCCGGCTTCGCCGAGGCCATGGCCCAAGCGGTGCACGACTTCCGCTCGGTCATCGACTATCTGGAGTTCACCGGTGTGGACCGGATCGCGTTGACGGGGATGTCGCTGGGCGGCTATACGTCGGCCCTGATCGCCAGCGTGGACGACAGGATTCAGGCGGTGATCCCGAACGTTCCGGTCGTCACACCCGACCGGACCATTGACGAATGGTTTCCCGCCAACAAGGTTGTGCAGGTGCGTAATCTGCTGTCGGGCACCGATCGCGAACTCGTCGCTACGGCCACGCAGTATTCCTCACCGTTGAACTACTCGCCGAAGGTGCCGAAGGACCGCAGGCTGATCATCACCGGGCTCGGTGACCGGCTAGCGCCACCGGAGCAGGCCGAGATGCTGTGGAACCACTGGGACCGCTGCGCTTTTCACTGGTTTCCCGGAAACCACATCTTGCATGTGAGCCAACCCGACTACCTGCGCCGGATGACTCGGTTCATGCGTGACTTCATGTTCGACTGATCTCGGCCGCCGAACCGGCCGGCCAGTCGACACGTTCCACAAGCTGGCCCGACAGCGCGACATACGGGACACCCAGCGGCTCATCGGACTGCGGGTCCAACGCCGTCACCAACAGGCCCTGCACGCCGGCGTGCCGAACCAGACCCCTGACCGGCGCGGACCGAACCAGTTCCGGTGTCCGCAAGGCGCACACCGAGGCCACGGTCGGCTGTGTCGCCGTACCGCCGAACTCCACCGCCGTCCAGGTTTCGACGGGCTGCGCGCGCACATCGTCGAGTCGTTCGGAATAGCGGTGATCGACCGGGATTCCGAACACCGACACGACCCCGCGCTCGTCGCGGACCCCGCTCCACTTCTCCCGGGCCGGTGCGGCCACGGGCGCCTCGGCGGCGGTCACGATCGTCGCGTCCAGTCCGTCCTCCCGGAGGTGGTCGGCCATCCGCCTGGCGACCACCTCGGCGGTGTCGGACAGCGGCAACTCCGGCGAACGGGCCTGCAGCGCCACCAGATTGGAGCCGGCATCCAGCGTCAGGCTGATCCACGTCATGCGGACCCCGCCGCGGTCGCGGCTGGTGACCCGCACCTTCTCGCACCGCACACCGAACCGGTCGACATATCCGGCCACCACCGGCAGCGACAGGCCGACTCCTGCGGGGTCCTCGACGCGCACCAGCATCGTGACCCGGTTCGAGGGCCGTGGTTTGGGCCGGAGGTGATTACGACGCCACACCCCCAATCGTCGGCCGATCATGGTGGTGACGAACTGCCCGCGCCACCAGGCCAGGGCGACGACCACGACGAAACCCGCGATACCCGCCGCCCACCGCTCGGTGGGCGACTGCCATGGGTAGGCCATCGCCGCGGACACGATGGCCAACAGCACCAACGTCATTCGGATGGTCACGTTGTCTCCGTTCTGTTCGCGGTCCCGGCGCTGCGTCGGTGCCCGACGACAGCAGCGGTCACCACGGTGACCAACGCCAGCACCCCGGTGCCGACATAGGCGACGATGCGTGGCGTGGAATCTGGCGGTCCGGGTTGTGGCGGCGCGGCAACGGGTTTGGGTTGTGGTCTCACCTCTGCGTCACCGGCGTCGGAGACGTCCCAGGTCAACGCGGCAACGGGGTCGACCATCCCGGCCCCCGTCAGGTTCGACGGTGCACGGGCGGCGCCCTGCGCGCTGGCCGACAGCCGCTCGACCACCTGCTCGGCGCTCAGTTCGGGGAACCGGCTGCGTACCAGGGCCGCAACGCCGGACACGTAGGCCGCGGCGAAGCTGGAACTGTTGAGCGCGAAGAGCCGGCCCTGATCGTTGGGCAACGCGTTGGCCAGCCCGCCGCCGTCGGCGTTACCGACCGACGAGATGTTCTCGCCGGGCGCCGCGATGCCGACCCACGGGCCCGCCATCGTGAAGTCCGACGGCTGCCCGGATGCCGAGACCGACCCGACCGAGAGCACATAGGGCTGCCACCACGACGGGATCGACACCGAGGTCACACCCGCCCAGTTCCGTGGATCCTCGGGCCGCCCGGGCGCCGACAGCGGGTTGGAGGGACAAGCAGAGCCGGGATTCAGTCCGGCCCGGTTGTTTCCGGCCGCCGCGACGATCACCGCGTCCTTGTCGAGCGCCGCGTAGCGCAGAGCCGCGCCGAGCGCGTCCTGGTCGAGGGGTTCACTGACGGGCAGGCAGGTGACCGCCGAGATGTTGATGACCCGGGCACCCATATCCGCCGCGCGCACCACGGCGCGGGCCAGGGTGGCGACGTCGACCGCGACGCGCGCCGTCGCCGGGTTCTCACCGGCTTCCCTCGGCGAGAACCGCGCCGACGTCGACCGGATGGACAGCACCCGGGCGCCCGGGGCGACGCCGGAGAATCCGTCGGGTCCGGGTTGGCCGGCGATCAGGCCGGCCACCAGTGTGCCGTGGCCGTCGCAGTCGGTGAGCCCATCGGTGGCCTCGACGAAGTCACCGCCGGGGTCGACGTTGGGAAGTCGCGGACCGGGCCGCACACCGGTGTCGATCACCGCCACCAACTGCCCGTCGCCGCGACTGAACCGCCACGCGTCGGCGAGCTTCAACGTGTCCTGGCTCGGGCTGACCACGCCGGGGTCGGTGCCCGGCAGTACTCCGGTGGTCACACACGCTCCGCGCTGCGACATCGGCTGCACGGGCCCGGCGCCACCCGCAGGCGGCGCCACGTCCGGGTCGACGTGTGGCGGGCTGACCGCCTGTGCGCCAGGACAACTCATGACCGCGACGGCCAAGGGGACCGCCGCGGCGGCGAGCGCGGTGCGTAGCCTCTGGTGTCTCACCGATTCCTCATCGGTTCAGCACCCAGGCGAACAGGCCGACCAGATAGGCCAACACCGGGATCAGCGATGCGTCCACGCCGGAGGCCGCGAAGCCCACCAACCGCCGCATCGGCAGCGAGTAGGTGTCCGGCGACGCGACCCGCGGGTACAGCGCGGCGATCGCCCACACCAGCGTCAGCCCGGCCAGGGCCGCCAACGACCACCACGCCGCGGGGTAACGGCCGTCGACGGCGAACGCGACGAGGAACGAGACCGCAAGCAGGAACGGCTGACTCAGCAACCACGCCTTGCACGCAGCGGAGTCCCAGATCCTCGCCCGCAGGGCCGCACCCAGCGCCAGCGCACCCACCACATACCAGGCCCAGGGCGAAACATCGTGCGGCACCGCGAGGACCAGTGCGCCCGCGGTCGACAGCAGGACACCGCCCGCGATGAAGCCGGTCTGATGGGAGTCGCTGAGCCGTACCCGGCGCGGAAGATCCTGCAGCACCCGCAGAGACGGTGCCGACGGTGTCGGGTCACCGGGCGCGGGGATCACCGGAACCGGCAGCCGCGACCACATCGCCGACAACTGGGCGGCCTGCACGATGACCAGCAGCGCCAGCACGATCAGCACCGACGCGATGACCACCGGACTCAGCTCCCGGACCGTGGCCGCCCCGGCGGTGACCAGTGCTCCGGATCCGACGACGGTGGCCGCGGTCAGGATCGCGATCGCGCCCTCGAACAGAGTGATGCTCACGATCGACCACGCCGCCACCCCGGCCGCGGCCAACAGCACGTGCGACGGCCCGAACTCCCCTGGCACCGCCAGTCCCAACGCGGCCGCGATCGGCACCAGCGCCGTCACCGAAAGCGCCGTGGCCCACCGCGCCGAACGCGCCCGCGCCAACATGGCGCCCAGCACCGTCAAGACCGCGACGCCGCTGGCCGCGTACAGACCGACATCGTCTCCCGTGACGGTCCGGTGCGCGGTGGCGAACGCCGTGACGACCAGGATCAAGCACAGGACCGCGATACCCGCACCCCACTGGATATGCGCGGCGCCCCAGGGCTTCTCGCGCGCAGCGGAGAAGATCACCGCGGCGTCGCCGATGTCCTCGACGATCCGGGGTGCGGCCGGTCCGGCCGGAAGGGGCTGCAGCGCAAGAAGATCACCGTCGACGACACCGACGGTGTCCAGGGTGGCGTCCAGACTGAACGGCGCACCGCCCACCGGTGCCAGCGACAGCGCCACCGGCGTGCCGTCGCCGTCGTCGGTCGGCATGGCCATCCGGCGCACCGCGGGCATGATCTCGCGCAGCGGAAGTTCTCTCGGCAGCGCCATATCGGTGAGGCGACCTCCGCCGGTATCGCCGTGACCGCCCGCGGCGAACACGGCGACACGCACGATCGGTGTCGCCCGCAACGTCGAGGTGGAGGTCAATGAACTGTCTGACGCCATTGCTGGGGTTCCGTTCTGTGGTCGAGGCCGAAGTCTCTGGTCAATTGCAACTGCGGAAACCACGGCCCGTCGGGCAGCGTGGCGGTGAGCCGTTCCATCGCGGTGGCGATCGCCAGCGGTGTGCCGGGGGTGAAGGTGGACACCCACTCCCCGTCGTAGGCGCGCGAGGGCGCGACGAGCACCCGGCCCTCGCGGGTGTCGACGACGCTGACGCCGACGTCGGTGCTGATGCGGTGACCGTCGCGGTGGTCACCGGCGACGATCTCCACGTAACTGCGCTCCGTCGAGTAGGACGCCTCGACCACCGGATGCGCGGATGCCGGAATGCCGAGGAAGTCGATGACTTCGGCGAGGTCGGCGCCGCCGCGCAACCGCTCGTCGGCGCGGGCGCCGGTGCGTGCGGGAATGGTGAACTCGTCGAAGCGGGCCGGCGGCCGGCCCGGCAGTCCAGCGGTCAGGGTGGGCACCAGTGCCTGCGGATGGTCGACATCGAGCGCCGTGAGGGTGATCAGTCCCCCGCTTCGGAGCGCGACGATCGACTGGTCGTCGCCGGCTCGTGCGACATGGCCGCGCAACATGTTTCCCGTCCCGCTGACGAATCTGAGCTCGAGCCAGCGCCTGGGCCGACACGTCACCGTGACCCACTGCCGTATGCGCGGATCGACGGTACCGTCGGGCTCCATCACGCCCAGCTTCACCAACTCGCCGGCGATCCTGGTCTCCACCGCCGCCCGCGCGGCGACCTCGCTGTAGGGCGCGGTGACGGCCAGCACCCACGGGAAGCTGCCCGCGCCCGATACGTCGGCGATGAACCAGGCCTGCTCCGCGGTCAGCTCGACTGCGTTAACGCCCACCGGCGCTCAGCCGCCCCACTTGGCGCCTTCGGCCGCGTCGCGGGCGCTCATCGACATGGTGTTCGTCTCGTGGGTCGAGGCCATCGCCCGGTACGCGCGGACCAGTTCCTCGAGGCTGGTGTTCCACTGCGTCTGCCACGCCTGATACGTCATGGCCGTGTCACCCTGCCAGGCTCCGGCCAACGCCGCCTGCTCGCTGGCGATGTCGGCGCCGACAGCGTGCATGGCGCCTGCGTAACCGGCCATCTCACCCGCGTGGGCCAGCATCGCCGGGTAGTTGTACATGATCTGAGACATCAGAACCCTCCCTTGTCGTCAGTTCGTCGGTCAGATTGCGGTGTAGGTGCTTGCGGCAGCGGCATCTTCGGCCACGTAGGTGCCCGCGGCGTCCCCAAGATTGATCTGCGCGATGTCGAGCAGCGAGTTGATCTTCGCGGAGACCTCGATGAAGCGGGCGTGGGCGGCCTGGAACGCAGCCGCCGACTCGCCCATGTGGAAGGCCTGGGCGGACTGCGCGGCCTGTTCGGCCTGGGCCATGGTGCTGCGCATCAGCGCGGCCTTGGCGGCGAAGGAGGCCTCGGAGGAGACCAGCTGCGGAATGTGGGCGTCGAGGTGGCTCATGGGTTTTCCTTTCGGATCGTGAGTAGACGCGGACGGTGGTGAGCAGAGGGTGTGTTCAGTCCCGCGAACCTCCCTCTGGATCCCAGTCACCGGGCAGCAGCGGCTCGGTGGGGCCGCCCCCGAAGGGGTCACCGCCGAGCTCGGTCAGGCCGGTGGCCTCAGCGGTTTCGGACCTTGTCTTCGCACCGGCGAAACCGACTGTGCCCGCGCCCGTTTCCGATGCCGTCATGTGTGGGCGACGGGGTTCGGGGGGTGTCTCGTCAGGCTCGGGCTCGTAGTCCATGTACGCGTCGGCGTACTGGCGCTCGTGCACCGGGGCCGCGCGGCGTCTACGCGCCTTGCGCTTGGCCAGCGACGACGCGGCCGACGCGGCGGCCGCGGACGCGACGATGTCGGATGCCGGCGCCTTGGCACCGGTGCCCTCGCGAAGCGTAGGCGTGAATCCCTCGTCGGGGCCCGGGCCTGCCACCGCATAGGGCACCGCGGCCGCGACGGCCGGGGCGGGTGCCGCACCTGCGGGTGCGGCGCCGGCGGCCACCGACGCCGCCGGCGCGGCGGGGGCCGCCGGCACGGTTGGCGCCACCGCGGTGACGGGGGGAAGGGTCGGCTCGGCACGCGGAGTCTGGGTGGGCTGGGTCGGCGCGGGTGCCGGTGCCGGCTCCGGCACCGCTTCGGGCGCAGGCGGGTTGAGGTACTGCTGAAGGAAGTGGCCACCGATACCCAGTGCCAGCGGTGCCGCCCAGGTGGTGATCAGCAGGTTGGGATAGGTGACCGCGGCACCGACCCACGAAACCGCCTGATAGGCAACGGCAAACAGGAACGGTCCGTAGGTCACCAGGGTAGGGCCCGGGTTGGTCAACAGCCCGACGATCAACTGTTGCGTGTTGCCGATGGGATCGGCCATGAAGTTGATGATCGGCTCGAACAGCGAGTACGTGTACTCCGAGTACATCTGGTAGAACTGCCCGAACACCCGCAACAGTTGCGAGATGACGTCGGCGTTGACCAGCGCCGAACCGGCGTCGGCCGCCTGCACCTGGGCGAAGGACTGCTGGGCGGTGGCCATCGACGAACCGGCCTCGCCGACGCCCGGCGCCAACAGGAACGGCGCCGGCGCCGTCGTCGGGGTGGCCGCCACCGTGGCCTCCGACACCGCCTGATAGGTGCTCATCGTGGTGGCGGCCTGAATCCACATGCGCACGTAGTCGGCTTCGTTGAGCGCGATCGGAATCGTGTTGATGCCCAGGAAGTTCGTGGCTGTCAGCACGGCGTGCGTCGCGTGGTTGAGCGCGAGTTCGACCAGGGTCGGCATCGTCGCCAGCGCGGTGCTGTACGCCGCGGCCGCCGCCTCGTGCTGTACGGCCGACGCCGCGCTGTTGGCACTGGCCTGTGCCAGCCACGCGAGGTACGGCGCATGCGCGGCAACATACTGCTCGGCGCTCGGACCTTCCCACGCACCTGCTTGCACCGCGCCGATGAGGGCGGTCAATTCGGCGGCGGCGGTGGAGTACTCGGTGGCCAGTGTCTGCCACGCCCCCGCGGCCGCCAGCAGCGACCCGGGGCCGGGTCCGCTGCTCAGCATCGCCGAATGCACCTCCGGGGGGAGGGCCATCCAGATGGGGGCGGTCATGGTCAGCTTCCGGCGGCCAGATAGGAACCAGCGATCATGGCGTCACCGGCGGCATAACTGGTGCCGGACTCGCCGACACCGACCCCGGAACGGCCCAATTCTTCGACGCCTTGGGCGGCGACCGAATTGTGCTGTACACCGTGCGCACTGAGCCCCACCGCGGTGCGCAGCGACACCGCGTCGACGGCGGGCGGGACCACGGTCCCGATCAGTGGCGCGGCGGCGGCGTGGGCGGCGGCCAGGCGGGCGGTGAGGGCTTCGGTGGCGGCGCTCGCCGCGGCGAGGCCCTCGGGGACGACGCGAAGAGTCATCAGATCGACTCCCTTCCTGTGTTTCTCGGATTACCGGGAATTGCGGCTTCGTCCGCGAACGGGTTGACGAGTTGAACGAACGTCGGGGCGTCGCCGTCGTCGAGCAGCATGGCGCGACCGGCGGGTAGTCGGCGGAACCGCTGGCCGCGGATCTTTCCGCTGTCCTGGGGATTACCCGACAACATCAATGTGGTGGCCTGCAACTCGTTGAGCCGACGCAGTAGTGGGGCGGTCATCACGGCGTGCGCGGAACCGGTGGCCCGTGCTGTGACGACGACGCGCAGGCCGAGTTCGCTTGCCTGCGACAGCAAGCCGATCAGCCCGGTCCATGGCCGCTGGCCGGCGAAGGGTCCGCTGAGCGCGGGCGTGTCGGGGATCTGGTCGACGTCGTCGACGATCAGGTACTGGGTGTGGCTGTCGTTGCCGGACTCATAGGTCCAGCCGGCCAGCTGTTGCGGGGTCAGACCCGCCGGTGGCCGACGCTGCTCCAACAGCGCCGTCAGGCCGAGCATGGCCGGGGTGACCCGGTCGATGTTGGGGGTGTACTCGTTGTCCGGGAAGAGCGGTTCGTCGACGAGGTGCAGCCGGCGGTCGATCACGGTGAACGCGACCTGATCCGGTGTGGAGTGCTCGCGGATCGTGCGGATGAGGTGCCGCAGCAGCGTGGTCTTGCCGGACTTGTTGTCGCCGAACACCATCAGCAACGGGTTGTGGGCGAAGTCCACCGCCACCGGTGCGAGGTCTTCCTCACGCTGCCCTACGACCACCCGCTCGGGGGCCGGGTACAGCGGCGCGACCGCGGCCGGGGACAGATCCTGCGGGAGCAGTCGTACCGGCGGTGCGGTCTCACCCGGGTAGCGGGCGTTGATGACCGCGATGTCGCTCAACGCCGGTTGCGCGAACAGGAAGTGCTCGGCGGCCATGGTCAGGCCCCGACCCGGCTGGTCGGCGGGCACCGCTTCGGCGGGCCTGCGCAACGCCCCGGTGATTCGCACGTTGCTGTCACGAGGATCGGCCAGCTTGAGTTCCAGGCGCAGCCCCAGCCCGTCGCGCATCGCCAGCGGCACCTCCAGCCAGTTCGGCGTGGTGACGACGACGTGGATGCCGTAGGACATCCCGGTGTTGACCAGCTCGGTGACCTTGGCCAGCAGCGGATTTCGGGTGTTGAACGTGTCGGTGTTGTCCCGGGTGAACGCGTAGAGGTTGTCGATGACGAGAAATACCTCGCCGTACTCGTCGCGGTGCCCGTTACCCGAGTGGCCGCGGGCCTGGCGGGCGCGCAGAAGTTGTTCGAGCTCGCCGAAGGTGCGCCGAATCCGTTCGGGCTCGGGCGGCGACGCGACGCTGCCGACGTGGGCGAGGGCTTCGAGTGGACGCAGTTGGCCCCCGCCGTAGTCCAGGCAGTAGAAGGTCACATCCCGAGGCGAGTGCAGCGCTGCCGCCGACAGGATGAACGTCTGCAACGCGGTGGTCTTACCCGACTTCGGCCCACCGTGGATGAGCACGTTGGCCGCCCCGGAGGTGGCGTCGAAGATCAGCGGATCGCGCCGCATCGCGAACGGCCGGTCGATCTCACCGAGCGGCCAGCGCCAGTTCCGCTCCGGCACGTCGGCACGCGCCAACAAGTCGTCGAGCGGGATTGGTTCGTCCAGCGGCGGCAGCCACAGCCGCGGCGCCTTGGGCCCGTAGTGCGCGAGTTGATCCCCGATGGTGGCGATGAGCTTGCGCGGCGGGCGGTCCTCGTGCGCGGCAGGCTCGGTGACCGCGACCGTGTCCGCGGCCGCCTCCACCGGTGCGGCGGTGAACAGTTGAGGCACCGGAACCGACTGCACCACAACCGACCTCTCCACCCGCGGTGGGTCGTAGATACCGTCCACATAGGTGCTGCGGAACTTGATCGGCACGGCGCCGGGGGCGGGCACCAGAAAGCCCTCCCCCTTGTGCTCGGGGCCCGACTCGATGTGGAAGGCGTCCTCCACACCGATGATCTGGCGGCTGACGGCCGGACTGGCCACCTTCAAACCGATGCGATACGAGGTGTTCTTGTCGACGTCCTTGATCCGTCCCACATCAAGCGTCTGCGACGCGAACAGGATGTGGATGCGGAACGACCGGCCTTTGCGCGCCACATAGTCGAACAGTTCGGCGTACTCCGGGTAATCCGACAGCATCAGCGAGAACTCGTCGGCGACCACGAACAGTGTCGGCAGCGGCGGCAGGTCATGACCGGCGGCTATCGCCGCCTCGTACTCGAGTACAGAGTTGAACGCGCTGCCCTGCACCCGGCGGCCGGCCTCCATCAGCAACTGTTCGCGCCGCGCCACCTCACCGCGCAGGGTGTCCGCGAATCGATCGGCAAGCGAACGCTTTTCGGCCATATTGGAGATGACCGCGACGACCTGGGGGAAGTCGCGGAAGATGTCGGCCCCGGCTTCACCTTTGAAGTCGGCGTAGATCACGATCAACCGCTCAGCGGAATGAGTGGTCAACAGCGACAGCAGGATCGCCATCAGCGTCTGCGACTTGCCCGAACCGGTCATGCCGATCATCAGCCCGTGCGGGCCCATCCCGCCCTCGGCCTCGTCCTTGAGGTCGAACATCAGCGGCTCACCGGTGGCGGTCACCCCGATGGGCACCCGCAGTTCGTCGGCGCGCGCCCGCGGCGCCCACAGGCTCGCGACATCGAGGGCGGCGGCATCCTGAATTCCCAGCAGCGTGTTGAATGTCGCGACCCCGGTGTTGCCGGTGCGGGCGTGGCTGGGGTTGGAATCCCAGCGCGAGAGCCTGCGCGCGACGTGGCGGGCGGTGGCCACGTCGAGCCGGTCGGCGGCGTCGACGTAGCGCTGCCATCCGCCACCCTGCCAGCGCTCGAGCCCGCCCTCCACAAAGCGCAGGATCGGGCGCTCGGGGTCGGCGTACTGTTCGCGATGTGGTGCTTCGGTGCTGCGATGCACCACCGTCACCCCGGCCAGGCCACCGTGGGGCACCACGGCATCGAGATCGGCGTCTGGGTCGTCGACGACGACCAGCAGGTGCCTGGCGCCGAATTCGGCGCCCGCACCGAACGGCTCCCGGTCCTCGAGCACCGGCGACAGCATCGAATGCAGTTCTCTGGCGTCGCCTGCGAGGTAGCGCGCGGGCCCGGCACCGTCGAAGACCTCTGGGATGTCGTTGTGGGGCAACCACTTCACCCATGACCAGTCGTCGTCCTCGACGTCCGGCGTAACCAGCGCGACACCGAGCACCGCGGGATCGTGCCAGGTGACGGCCTGGGTGACCCAGGCGCGCAAGGCGCCGCGCACGTCCTCGGGTTCGCCGAGCACCGTGATGCGTGACACCTTGGTCAGGTCGATGCCCGACGGCACCGCGCGCACCGTGCGCTGAACGTCGAGCAAACCGCGAAGTGCGCTGTGCGACACCGGCTCCAGGTCGATCTCGTCGGCGGTGTCCTTGACCCGCAGCGCGGCGTTGAGCGGGGCATCGTGCAGACCGGCGCGCACCACCAGGAAGTCGGCGTCGCCGGGGTCGCGTTCCCACTGCCTGCGCGTGCCGGGCACGTCGACGAGCTGGGTCGGTTCCGGATGCGACCACTCCAGCGC
Organism: Mycolicibacterium sp. XJ1819; assembly: GCF_053483675.1. Lineage (NCBI taxonomy): Bacteria > Bacillati > Actinomycetota > Actinomycetes > Mycobacteriales > Mycobacteriaceae > Mycobacterium > Mycolicibacterium sp. XJ1819. Next base: position 121,033 of record NZ_JBEFST010000002.1, read on the forward strand.
CGCGCGCTGCTCGGCTGCGTGCGCGCGCACGTTGTCCCGCACCACCGACAGGTAGCGCAGATAGTCGGCCCGTTCGGCGTCGATCTCCTCGGTGCGCATCTTGTTGTCGGTTCCGCGGTAGAGCGCGGTGGCGGCCAGCAGCAACACGAACGGGAAGAACAGTGTGGTCGGCGAGATCAGCCGCATCCCGGTGGCCACCAGCGCCACGATCATGCCGACGATGAGGATCACGATCAGGTAGGGCAGCACTCGGCGCAGCAGCGACGGCGGCACCAACCGCGGCAGCTCCGGCGGTGGTTCGATCGTGATGGTGCCCTTGCGGGCGGCCGGCGCCGGGATCCGGCGGCGCGCTTCGAATATGAGCCGGCTCATCAACCGACCTCCCTCACGACGGCGGGTCGGGGGTCGGCCGCGAGCGCATCGTGGGCGAGCAACGCATCGGTGCGTCCGAGCGTGGGGCCGGGCGCGAACTGGCTCAACATCGACCATGGAATGGGCAGGGCGGGCGGGGTGAGGCCGAGGGCCGTCAGGGTGTCGTCGCCCTCGTCGGTGTCCAGGCCGTACCGGACGCCGGTGTCGCTGATCCAGAAGCAGGCCCCGTCGACGGTCTGCACGAGGTAGCCGCTGCCGGGGGTCAGCACGACCTGGTTGGCGGTGGTTGCGCTGCCCGCGCCCACCAGGCTCACGGGTCGAAGTGACTCGGCCACGGGCAGGGTCACCCCGGCGCGCAGTTCGATTCGGCTGCCGGTGGCGTCGGCGGGCCGCGTCCACCTCGCGCATGTCGTCGGCGCGTCCGTGGCGTCGACGAGCGTCACCGGTTGACGTGGGTAGGCGCCGTCGTCGAGCTCGCTGGCCACCGGCAGCCGCGAGATGTCGTCGGCGCCGAGTCGCGGTGGTTGGTCGAGTCCGAAGGAGTTGTCGTTACGCAGGATCGCGGCCAGCACCGGTGAAATCTGTTGCAGCCCGTCGCGCAGCACCGCGTAGTGCCGCAGCGTGTTGTTGGCGTCGTAGGACACGACAACGGACCCGACGGGTGCGGGCACCGGCAGTTGGTAGCTCGGGGCTCCGCCGGCGCCTGCGACCACCGGCGGGGTGAGCGCGGGCGCTTCGGGAACGGCGTTGAACAAACCCGGTGCAACGGGCCGGATCTCGGGCCCTTCGGCGGGCAGCCCCAACGCGGCGGTGACGGCGCGGTTGTTCAGGTCGATCGGACTGCGACGGCCGTCCCACAGCAACCAGGTGCCCGCGTTCGGCCCGTCTGCGTTGGCCACCAGTACCGCTTCGTCGGCGGGCAGCGGCGCGGCGCGTTCGCCGCCGTCGGTCAACGGTCCCGCGATCATCGTCACCCCGACGGCCGGACCCGACAGTCCGTCGCACACCGTCCAGTCGGCGTCACGAGTTTCGTTCTGCACCATGCGTTCCGGCGCTCCCGGAATCCCGATCAGGTTGCCCCGCGGGAACTGGTCGATCTCACTGGTCTTGACGGTGCTCGGGTTCTCCGGGCGCCCGGCGATCAGCCGCGCGGAGGTCAGGTTCAACACGGGATGCAGTTGGTCGCCCAACCGCACGTAGAGCGCGGAGGTGGCCCGGTCGGCAAGAATGGGGTCGTCACCGGCCGACCCGCCGGGCCGGATGAGCGAGAAGACAAAGCATCCCGCCATTCCGGTGGCGAGCACCAGTGCGCCGACGAGCACCGAGCGCGACTGGGTGCGAAGAGGGTCGACGAGCATGCGGGTGTCGTGCAGTGCGACACCGGATGCGATGCGGCGCATGATGAAACGCCAGCCGGAGACCTGGTGACGCGTGACGAAGCCGCGCCGGTGCACCACCCGCTCGGGGTTGTCGTTGGCTGGAGTGCGCGAGGCGAACGCCCGACGGTCCTGCTGGTCGGGGCCGGTCATTCGGTCACCGTCAGGCCGAGGCCGCGAAGCAACGGGAGCGCGGACTTGGTGACATCCTCGTCGGTGATGGTCATCAGTTCTGCGTCGGTGAAGTCCTCGGCACCGGCAGTGCGTGGAGCGTGGTCGAGGCGGTACTCGCGCTCCTCCTCGGAGCGTTCGACGAGGTTGCGGACGAACCGGCCGTTACCGGCGATGTCGAGGTTGCGCCGCTGGACCCCGTTGGCGTCGGGTGTGGTGGCGGTGGCCAGCTTGTCGAACAGCGACTCCATGTGTGCCAGCGCCGCGGACTCGAAGATGCTGTCGCGCTTCTCGGCCATCCGCTCCGCGATCTCGACGAGCTCGTGCGGGGTGTACGACGGGAAGTCGATGCTGCGGGTGAACCGTGATCGCAGACCCTCATTGGTGTCGAGGAACGCGTCGAGATCCTTGCGGTAGCCGGCGACGATGACGACCAGGCGCTCGCGGTCGTTCTCCATACGCGCCAGCAGGGTGTCGATCGCGACCAGGCCGAAGTCGTTCTTGGCGCCGGTGGACACCAGCGCGTAGGCCTCGTCGAGGAACAGCACACCGTCCAGTGCGCTGTCGATGATCGCGTTGGTCTTGGCCTCGGTTTCACCGATGTGCTGGCCGATCAGGTCCGCGCGGTGCACCTCGCGCACGGTTTCCTTCTTGAGGATGCCCAGGCCGCAGTAAATCTTGGCGACCACGCGCGCGATCGTCGTCTTACCGGTGCCGGGAGGGCCCGCGAACACCAGGTGGTTGGTGCGCTGGGCGACGGTCAGCCCGCGTTCCTGCCTGCGGATGGCCATCGCGACAGAGCTTTTCAGCCGGGCCACCTGATACTTGACCTCTTCGAGGCCGATGAACTCGGCGAGCTCGGCCTCGGCCTCGACCAGCAGGTGCGCCTTGCGTTCCTTGGCGCCGGGGTCGACGAAATCGGACTCGCTGGGCTCGGTGGCGGGATCCCAGGGATTGGACCGGGCCTCGATGCGCGCGGCCGTCGTCGGCACGATGCCGTACGACGAATCCGAGAGCGCGATCTCGACCTGTTCGTTCTCGGGATTGGCCGCATAGAGCTCGGCGAGCACGTCGGCGGCGTCGAGCTCCTCGCCCTGGGCGCGCAGCGCGAGCGCCTTGACCAGCGTGGCGTCCACGGTGGCCACGGCGATCGGCCCGGCCGGCTCCTCCAGATAAGACAGTGCGGGCGCGAACATGCCCAGCCGCGCCAACGAGGTGCCCAGCGCGACGCGCACCGCGTGGGCATACGTCTCGTCCAACGAGGTGTCGGTGACGATCGGGGTCAGCAGGCGCACCACATCCGACCAACGCTCGGTGCGGTAGCACATCGCCACCCGCACCCACCGGGCCTGCAGCCAGCCTGGCCGCCGGGCGATGAGCGGTTCGACGAGCTCGTCGGCGGCCGCAAAGTCACCGGCGTCGCAGAGCGTGACGGCGTAGGCCAGTTGGAAATCATCGGCGGTGGTGGCGCTGAACTGCAGGTACAAGCCGGTGTCGTAGGTGAACGCCAGATCGCCCGCGGCGAGCTCGATCTGGCGCTGCAGCAGCCCGGCGGTGGCCACCGTCTGCCACACCGCCTCGATGACCCGTGCGCTGGTGTCACCCGCCGCGGCCAGCCCGGTCCACGCGTCGCACTGCTCGCGGGCGATGCGGGTCAGTTCGGTGAAGCCGGACCGCGCAGCAGCCAGGTCGGCCGGGCGTTTCCGGTCGTGAACCGTCAGGCCCAGCGCCCGGCAACACGTGGCGAATCGGCTGACCACACCGTGGTCGACGCGCGAAGTCGCAGCAAGATCCGTTGGTAGCGGCACGCGCCGTCGTCTCCCCGTAGTTATGACAGGCTAACTTTCGAGAAGTTAGCATTGCATAAGCTAACTGTCGAGACTTACGTGGGGCGCTGACCAGCTTGATCGCGTCGGATTCTGCGACCAAGCCGACGAGACAGTGTCACTATATTCACGTGGCTGACCGGGGGGTTAACTACGCGCGCAACGGCGACGTGCGCCTGGCATACCGGATTTTCGGGGAGTCGGGCCCGTTGATGGTGTGGGTGCCGGGATGGGTGGTCGGCAACGTCGACAATTACGACTCTCCGGACAGTCCCTACGCCCCTCTGATCGAGCGGTTTTCGCGGGCCGCGCGACTGCTCGCCATGGACAGGCGCGGCACCGGGTTGTCCGACCCCGTCACCCACCCGCCGGCCCTCGACGAGCGGATGGACGATCTGCGGGCCGTGATCGAGTCCGCAGGCGATGAACTGCCGGTCCTGATCGGCACGGGTGAGGGCGGCACGGACTGCATCCTGTTCGCCGCGACGTACCCCGACCGCGTTCATTCGCTGTTGCTGTATGCGACCGCGGCGCGCTTCTCCCAGCAACTGCCGGACTTCCCCTGGGGTTTCACGCCCGAGCAGATCACCACGCAATTGGCGGATATCGACGACAACTGGGGGTACGGCGCGCTCGCGGAGGTGTTCCACGGTGATACCGCGCATACCCCCGGAGTGCGAGAACTTTTCGGCAAGCTGCAACGCTCGGTCGCGAGTCCGACGTTGGCGCGATTCTGGTGGCAGGCGCTGGTCGAGGTCGACGTACGGGATGTGCTGGGATCGATCCGGGCTCCGACGCTGGTCTGCGCCCGGCCGGGGGACGGATTCGTTCCGATCGAGTCCGTGAAGGCTCTGGCCGCCGGGATTCCCGGTGCGCGGTTCATGGAGTTTCCCGCCGGTGCACACAACAGTTTCGACATTCTCGACATGTTGATCGACGCCTCGCTGGCATTCGTCTGCCAGGAACCGGGCGGGCCCACCGACGAGCGCGTCCTGAAGACGATGCTGTTCACCGACATCGTCGGCTCCACCGAACAGTTGGGCGCGGCGGGTGATGCCCACTGGCGCCACCAACTCGACATGCACGACCAGCTGATCGACGCGGTGTTGGCCCGGTTCGGCGGTGTGCGCGTCAATCACACCGGCGACGGCGTCTTCGCGCTTTTCGACGGCCCTACCAAGGCCGCGCGGTGCGCGTTGGAGCTTGTGCCCGCCCTCGCGACCAGGGGCATCCGCATTCGGGCCGGAGTCCACACCGGCGAGTGTGAACGCCGCGGAACCGAGTGGAGCGGACTGGCAGTGCACACCGGTGCCCGCATCGGCGCATTGGCTAAAGCGGGCGAGGTATTGGCGAGCAGGACAGTGCGTGATCTGTCTGCCGGATCGGCTCTGATCTTCGAAGGCCTTGGGCCGCAACGACTCAAGGGGCTACCAGAGGAGATCGACGTCTACCGGATCGCTACACCAGCGGCCGGCCGGTCCTGATGCGCCGGTCGAGGTCCTTGAGCAACACATTGAACGGGAACTGCCGAATGAACCGCGGCAGCATGTTGTTGACCGTCCGCAGCACGGCGATCAGACGGTCGAACCGGCGCTGCTTGTCGGCGTTCCAGTCCAGCCTCATCTCGTCGCGGAAGCGCTGCGGCAGGAATCCGCCGGTGATCAGCAGGTTGAATTCGTCGATGCGGCGCTGGATGGGCCCGGGCAGACTGACCCCGCGCACCCGCCCCGCGGCGATCGGCCACAGATATTCGCGGACGGCGTCGTCGATGTGCACCTTCTCCACCGACTCCTGCCAGTACTTGTCGAACTCCACGCGATTCTTGGGCCACATCTCCTCGGGCACCTGCAGCGTCGTGCCCAGCGCGATGCCCTCCTCGAAGTGGCGGTCGGCGGTCTGTTCGTCCATCTCGCCGATGAACATCCGGTAGACGTCCACGCCGCCCTTGTAGAGGCAGGCGCCCACCCACATCTGCAGGTTCTTGTCAAAGGCGTTGTACTTCACCGGGCTGTCGTCCAGTGAGTACACCTGGGCGTGCTGACGGTTGACCGCGCGCCGGAACGCGGCCTTCTGCTCCTCGGTGCCCATGGTCGCCACCGCCAGATAGGTGAACGTGGTACGGGCGCGCTTGATCGGATGCCGGTCGACCCGCCCGCTCTCGACGCGACTCTCCATCACGCCGTAGCCCACCGGGGGAAGGGCCAACTGCATGATCACGTTCGCCGGACCGGCCAGCAGTGCGACCCCCATCAGGCCGTCTTCGAAGTCAGCACCACGGCGCCGCTTGGCCGCGGGGGCGGGCGCGGGGGCGGTTTCACTCACCGGACGTTCGACGTGCTGGATCGGCTCACTGATCGTCATGGGCACCTCTGTCTCTATCCGCCGTCACAAATGTGAGAACGTGTGTTTCCTGATATTGCCCGTCCTGACCGCCGGGTGTCAAGATGGCCGTATGGCTCAGGTTCGGCCCTACCGCGGCGTGGATGCTGCCGACCGCCTCGCAGAGCGCAGGCGTCGGCTGCTGGAGGCCGGTTTGGAGCTGCTCGGGGCCGGTGACCGCGATCCCGCGGAGCTGACCGTGCGCGCCATCTGCGGGCAAGCCGGGCTGGGCGTCCGCTATTTCTACGAGAGCTTCTCCGACAAGGACGACTTCGTCGGCGCGGTCTTCGACTCGGTGATCGCCGACATCGCCACCACCACGCAGGCCGCGGTGGCCGCGGCGCCGCCCGACGAGCAGGCGCGGGCGGGCATGGCCAACGTCGTGCACGCTGTCGCGGCCGACGCCCGGGTGGGCCGGCTGCTGTTCGGCGTGGAGTTGTCCAACTCGGTCATCGTGCGCAAACGCGCGGAGTCCACCGCGCTGTTCGCCGCGCTGCTGTTCGCACACGCGGGCGCGTTGGGTGCGCCCGACACCGCATCGGTCAGGGCCACCTCATACTTCGTGGTCGGCGGCGTCGGCCAGACCATCAGCACCTGGCTGTCCGGCGAACTCGACTTGGCGCCCGAGCAACTCATCGACCAGTTGGCCACCACCCTGGACGTCCTCGCCGCGCACCCCCGGTAGTCCCGGCGTCAAACGGTGACGCGGGGCCGGCGGTCGGCGGCCGTCTTCGGCGCGGCTTTCGCGTCCTGTTCGGTGAATTCCTTGGTCCAGCAAGCGAACTCGAGAGTGATGCCGTCGGGATCGTGGAAGTAGAACGACCGGACGTAGACGCCGGGGTGCAATGTGGCGGAGACCTGGGCATCACTCTCGTCGTGGTTGAGCACCGGGCCGACACGCACGCCCTTGTCCTTGAGTCGTTGCCGGTACTCGTCGAACCTCTCCGCGGGCACATGAAACGCCAGATGGTTCATCGTGCTCACCGCGCTGACGATGTCGCCGATGCCCGGAATGGCCTCGGGCGCAGAGATGCCCGGCACCGCATCCGGCGCGTCGGCGAACCAGAAGAACGCCACACAGTCGCCGTTGCCCGCGTCGAAGAAGAAGTGCTGGCCCATTCCGTTCGGTAGATCAAGCGATTTGATCAGCGGCATGCCCAGCACGTTGCTGTAGAAGTCGACGGTTCTGGCCATGTCCGAGCACACCAGCGCCACGTGGTTGATCCCACCGAGTTCGAACTCGGTGTTGGGATTGTTCGGCTTGATCATGTCGTGCCTCCTCGGGCGAACCTCTGGCCACGAACGTGAACTGAATCTAACATCAGGTTCAGTTTCGCTCAATGGTGTCGAGGAGTGAAGGTGACCGTCAGCCCACGTATGCAGTCGCCCACCCTGCGGGGCCGCCAGACACAGGCCGCCATCGACGCCGCGGCCCGCGCGGTGATCGCGCGCAAAGGCATTCTCGCGGCGACGGTTTCGGATATCGCCGCCGAAGCCGGCAAATCCACCGCCTCGTTCTACAACTACTACGACTCCAAGGAGGCGATGGTCCGCCAGTGGGCCCTTCGGTTCCGCGACGAGGCGCGGGAACGAGCCCAGGCGGCCACCGAACCCGGACTGACCAACTGGGAACGCTGCAACCAGGCCGTGACCGCGCACTGGGACACCTACCGCAACCGGTTGGCCGAGATGATCAGCGTGTCACAGATGGCCATGATCAACGACGACTTCGCCGAATACTGGGCCGACATCTGTTCACTGCCGATTGCGCTGGTCACCCGGATGGTCAAACATGCTCAGCGCCAAGGCTTCTGCACCGACGACGATCCACATCTGGTCGCGGTGGCACTGGTGTCGATGCTCAACCAGTTCTGCTACGTCCAACTGTCCGGCGAGGCCGCCGGCACGGTCGACGACGGAACCTGCGTGCAGACCCTCGCCACGATCTTCTACCGGACGATCTACAAAAAGGAAGACAGATGACCAGGACACTGGGCGGCGCGGGCACACCGGGCGTCACCCGCGAGTTCGTCGGCCTGACCTCACCCACCGCACGCCGGGCAGGCGCCGGCGGCCATCCGTGCCAGGGCCTGTACCACCGCGGGGTGGGCCGCAAGCCCAAGGTCGCGATCATCGCCACGCACTATCAGATCGACTTCTCCGAGCACTATCTCGCCGACTATATGGCCACCCGGGGCATCGGTTTCCTTGGCTGGAACACCCGCTACCGCGGATTCGAGAGCACGTTTCTGCTCGACCACGCGCTTGTCGACATCGGCGTCGGGGTGCGCTGGTTGCGCGAGGTGCAGGGCGTGGAGACCGTGGTGCTGCTGGGCAATTCGGGTGGCGGCTCGTTGATGGCGGCCTATCAGGCACAGGCCGTCGCCCCGCACGTGATGCCGCTGGAGGGGATGCGGCCCGCGCTCGGCCTCACCGATCTGGTCCCGGCCGACGGTTACATCGCCAGCGCCGCGCACCCCGGCCGTCCGGACGTGCTCACGGCCTGGATGGACGCGTCGGTTGTCGACGAGAACGACGCCGTGGCCACCGATCCCGATCTCGACCTGTTCAACGAGGAGAACGGCCCGCCCTACTCCGCGGACTTCGTCGAACGCTACCGGGCCGCCCAGGTCGCGCGGAATCACGCCATCACCGACTGGGCCGCGGCCGAGCTGCGACGCGTCCGCGCCGCCGGTTTCTCCGACCGGCCCTTCACGGTGCTGCGCACCTGGGCCGACCCCCGCATGGTCGACCCCACCCTGGAGCCGACGAGGCGACCCGCGAACATGTGCTACGCCGGCGTGCCGGCGAAGGCCAATCGGTCGCCGTTCGGCATCGCCGCGGCGAGCACGCTGCGCAACTGGATCGGCATGTGGAGCCTGCGCCACGCACAGACCCGCGCCGAACCGCACCTGGCCCGAATCACCTGTCCCGCACTGGTGATCAACGCCGAGCAGGACACCGGTGTATTCCCGTCGGATGCCCAGCGCATCTACGACGCATTGGCCAGCACCGACAAGACGCAGTACTCGATCGACACCGACCACTACTTCACCACCCCGGGCGCGCGCAGCGAGAAGGCCGATACCATCGCGAAATGGATAGCGAAACGATGGCGCTGAGAGTTCTGGCCCACTTCGAGCCCGGCGACAAGGTGACGGAATTCCTTGCGCCCGAGAGTAATTGGCTTGACATTCGCTACTGCGGCGAAGGCGACGACGAAACGTACTACCGTGAGCTGCCCGAAGCCGACGTGATCTGGCATGTGCTGCGGCCGATTCCGGGCGAGGATCTGCAGAAGGCGCACCGATGCAGACTCGTGCACAAGATGGGCGCAGGCGTCAACACCATCGACGTCGAGACCGCGACCAGCCTGGGCATCGCGGTCGCCAACATGCCGGGCGCGAATGCGCCGTCGGTGGCCGAGGGCACCGTGCTGCTGATGCTGGCCGCCCTGCGCCGACTGATCGAACTCGACCGGGCCACCCGTGAGGGCAGGGGCTGGCCGTCGGACCCCACCCTCGGCGAGACGGTCCGCGACATCGGCGGCTGCACGGTCGGGCTGGTCGGCTACGGCAACGTCGCCAAGCGGGTGGAGCGGATCGTGGCGGCGATGGGTGCCACCGTGCTGCACACCAGCACCCGCGACGACGGTTCACCGCAGTGGCGGCACCTGCCCGAACTACTCGCCGAGAGCGACATCGTGTCGCTGCACCTGCCGCTGACCGATCAGACGCTGGGCCTGCTGGACGCGACCGCGCTGGCCCGAATGAAACCCGACGCGGTGCTGGTGAACACCTCGCGCGGCCAGATCATCGACGAGATCGCGCTGACCGAGGCGCTGCGGGCCCGGCGGTTGGCCGCCGCGGGACTCGACGTGTTCGCCGTCGAACCGGTTCCGCCCGGTAAAACGCTGCTCACGCTCGACAACGTGGTGGTCACCCCGCATGTCACCTGGTACACCGTGGACACCATGCGGCGCTACCTCACTGAGGCGGTTCAGAACTGCAGACGGCTGCGAGACGGCGCTGCACTGGCCAACGTCGTGAACGGTATCGTGAGTCCCAACCGACCGGTTAATAGGGAGACGTAACGACCCCGACCGCCCACAACCGCCACAATTGAGGTGCATTCATGCCGATCGCTATCACTCCTGAGCACAACGACCTCGCCGATTCGGTGCGGTCGCTGGTGGCGCGCGTCGCGCCGTCGGAGGTGCTGCACGAAGCGCTGGAGACGCCGATCCCCAACCCGCCGCCGTACTGGAAGACCGCGGCCGAACAGGGCCTGCAGGGTCTGCACCTGGCCGAACCCGTGGGCGGGCAGGGCTTCGGCATCCTCGAGCTGGCGATCGTCATCGCCGAGTTCGGCTACGGCGCGGTGCCGGGCCCGTTCGTGCCCTCGGCGGTCGCCAGCGCGCTGATCGCCGCCCACGACCCCGAGGCCAAGGTGCTCAACGACCTGGCCTCCGGTGAGGCCATCGCCGCCTACGCCCTCGACTCCACGCTGACCGCCACCCGCCACGGCGCCGGACTGGTGATCCGCGGCGAGGCCCGCGCCGTGCCCGCCGCCGCGCAGGCGTCGGTGCTGGTCCTGCCCGTCGCGATCGACAGCGGCGAGGCGTGGGTGGTGCTCGAGGCCGACCAGTTGGAGATCGAACCGGTCCAGAGCGTGGACCCGCTGCGCCCGGTGGCGCATGTACGCGCCAACGCCGTCGAGGTCGACGACACCCGCGTGCTGAGCAACCTGCGCCGCACTCACGCGCGGGCGCTGATCTCCACGCTGCTGTCCGCCGAATGCATCGGCGTGGCCCGGTGGGCCACCGACACCGCGACGGAGTACGCGAAGATCCGCGAACAGTTCGGCAGGCCGATCGGTCAGTTCCAGGCGATCAAGCACAAGTGCGCCGGGATGATCGCCGACACCGAGCGCGCGACCGCGGCGGTGTGGGACGCCGCCCGCGCCATCGACGAGCTCGGCCGGAAGTCGCCGGAGGAAGCCGCTTTCGAGTTTGCCGCCGCCGTCGCGGCCACGCTGGCGCCGGCTGCCGCGCTGCACTGCGCCCAGGACTGCATCCAGGTGCACGGCGGTATCGGCTTCACCTGGGAGCACGACACCAACGTCTTCTACCGTCGCGCGCTGGTGCTGGCCGCCTCCTTCGGCCGCGCGGCCGACTATCCGCAGCAGGTGGTCGACGTCGCGACCGGCGCCGGAATGCGGCCGCTCGACATCGACCTCGATCCGGACACCGAGAAACTGCGTGCCGAGATCCGCGCGGAAGTCGCTGCGTTGAAAGCGATTCCGAGCCAGGAGCGCACTCCCGCGATCGCCGAGGGCGGCTGGGTCGTCCCCCACCTGCCGAAGCCGTGGGGCCGCGGGGCCGGCCCCGTCGAGCAGATCATCATCGCCCAGGAGTTCGCCAGCGGCCGGGTGCGCAGGCCGACGATGGGCATTGCGACCTGGCTGATTCCGTCGGTCGTCGCGTTCGGCACCGACGAACAGAAGCAGCGTTTCCTGCCACCGACGCTTCGCGGCGAAATGATCTGGTGCCAACTGTTTTCCGAGCCGGGTGCCGGGTCCGACCTGGCCAGCCTGACCACCAAGGCCACCAAGGTCGACGGTGGTTGGCGCATCACCGGACAGAAGATCTGGACCACCGGAGCCCAGCTGTCGCACTGGGGCATGCTGCTCGCGCGCACCGACCCCGACGCCCCCAAGCACAGCGGGATCACCTACTTCCTGCTCGATATGAGCAGCGACGGTGTCGAGGTCAAGCCGCTGCGTGAGCTGACCGGCAACGCGATGTTCAACACCGTGTTCCTCGACGACGTGTTCGTGCCCGACGATCTGGTGCTCGGCGAGGTCAACCGCGGCTGGGAGGTCAGTCGCACCACGCTGACCGCCGAACGGGTGTCGATCGGCAGCAGTGAGGCGCCGTTCCTGCCGAACCTGGACGGATTCGTCGACTTCATCCGCGAGGGGCAGTTCGACCAGATCGCGCAGAACCGGGCCGGGCACCTGATCGCCGAGGGCCACGCCGCCAAGGTGCTCAACATGCGGTCTACCCTGCTGACCCTGGCCGGCGGCGACCCGATGCCCGCGGCGGCCATCTCCAAGCTGCTGTCGATGCGGACCGGCCAGGGCTACGCCGAGTTCGCGGTGTCGTCGTTCGGGACCGACGCCGCCATCGGCGATCCCGAGACGCCCATGGGCAAGTGGACCGAGTATCTGCTGGCCAGCCGGGCGACGACGATCTACGGCGGCACCACGGAGGTGCAGCTCAACATCATCGCCGAGCGGCTGCTCGGCCTGCCTCGCGATCCCTAAAATCGGTGGCGCAGCGGCGTAGGATCGACGTATCGCTTCGAAGAACGGCCAGTATTGATGAGAATTCGCACCCTGCGCACCCTGCGCACGCTGATCGTCACCGGCGCCGCGGCGCTGGGACTTCTGTTCGCGCCGATGCTCGTTGCGACCCAGGCATCGGCACAGCCCGTCGATCAGTACCGGACGGCACCGTGCTACCCGGGTTTCATCCCGGGCAACCCGTATGTGCCGTCCTGCAACGTCGGGCCGCGCCAGGGCAAGCCGCCCGGTGGCACCGCCGACCAGACCGCGGTGATCGCGTGTCGCGGCATCCCGGGGTGCCTGTCCTGGTACATCAACGGTCCGCACTGAGCACTGTTTCACTCGACACCGGCAGGGGAACCACACCACCATGACTGACGATGTCGAGAAACGTTTCGACCGTCCCGAGACTTTCCGCGCGGCAATCAAATACGTCGGTGTGGTCGTCGCGTTGACGGCTGTCGTGTTCGCGATCTACGCGTTTTTCGCGCGCGAGTCGGTGGTGGTGGCGTCGGCGGTGCCCGGGTTGCTGATGCTGGGCGGCATCGGCGCGTTCGTCAAGACGTATCGACAGTGGCGGGCGCGGGCCGCCTGGTTCCCGTGGCAGGGCGCGGGCTGGTTTTTGCTGATCCTGACGTTGGTGTGCCTGGCCGTGCCGGGCGCCGCGATCAACGCGAGCTACAGCTAGCCTTCTTCCGCGTCACCCACGGGCATCTCCCGCAGTTCGCGTTTGAGGATCTTGCCGGTCGGATTGCGCGGCAACTCGTCGAGGAAGACGACCTCGCGCGGCACCTTGTACCGGGCCAGGTGTTCCTTGACGTATTTCTTGATGTCGTCCTCGGTGACCTCGGCGCCCTCCTGCTTGACGACGAACGCACGCAGTCGATGACCCCAGTCCTTGTCCTCCACGCCGAGCGCGGTGGCCTCCACGATGTCGGGGTGACCGCTGATCAGATCCTCGACCTCGGCGGGGAAGACGTTCTCACCACCGGAGACGATCATCTCGTCGTCGCGGCCGCTGACGTAGAGTAGGCCGTTCTCGTCGAAGTAGCCGACGTCGCCCGAGGACATCAACCCGTCGACGATCTGCTTGTGGCCGCCGCCGGTGTAGCCCTCGAACGGGAAGAAGTTCCCGACGAAGATCCGGCCCACCTGTCCCTGCGGCACCTCGTTGCCATCGTCGTCGAGGATTTTGACCTTGACGCCCTTGACCACCGGGCCGACGGTGGCCGGGTTGACTGAAAGGTCTTTGGGCCGTGCGATTGTCGCGAACGCGATCTCCGTCGACCCGTACAGGTTGTAGATCACCGGGCCGAGCTCCTTGAGCGCCCGGGTGGCCAGTTCCGCGCCGAGTTGAGAGCCGGAGACGAACACGATCCGCAGGGCCGACAGGTCGGGCTTGCGGTCCATCTCGTCGAGCGCGTCGAGCATGCGCGAGAGCATCACCGGGACGACGACGATGCCGGTCACCCGGTGCTGCTCGACGTCGGCGAGCACGGTGGCCGGCTTGAACCGCCGCCGCAGCACCAAGGTGGTGCCCAGCATCATCGCGATGGTGGCATGCAGAAAGCCCAGCGCGTGAAACATCGGCGCGGGCAGCGAGGTCACCTCACCGGATTTGAAGGGGACGTGCGACAGCACGCCGCCGATCGGTGCCAGCGTCGGCGGTGTGCTTCGGTTGGCGCCCTTGGGAGTTCCGGTCGTGCCGCTGGTCAAGATGATGATCGAGGAACGCTTGGCGGCCTTCGGGGCGGGCTTTCCGCTGCTTCGCGCGCACACGTCGGCCAGTGTCTCGTCGGTGCTCGCCGACGGCTGGTCGCTGTCCGGGTTCTTGCCGAGTGCCCGCAACCGGCCCAGCGGCGGGTCGGCCTTCGAGACGGCCTGGAAGTACTCGTCGTCGTAGATGACCAGTTTGGCGCCCTCGCGTTCGGACACCTCCTTGATCTGCGGCCCGGAGAACTCACTGTTGAGCATGATGATTCGCGCTCCGACACGGGCCGCGCCGTAGAGGGCGATCAAGAACCAGCGGTGGTTACGCGCGAGGATCGCGACGCCGTCGCCACCCCTGACCCCCATCGCCAGCAGCCCGTTGGCCACCGCGTGCGCGGCGTCGTCGAGTTCGGCGAACGTGATCTCGCCGTCGTCGTCGATGACCGCGGTCCGGTCCGGGTGGCGCCGCGCATTGAGCGCGGGAATCATTCCGATCTCGCCCCAGCGCCGGATGTCCAGTCCCAGCGCGGCGATGTTCTGCGGGGCCTCGAGTTTGAGGGCACCGGCCTCGAACATCCTGCGGGCGTAGTGCAGCTCCGCCGAGCCGCGCTCGAGATACTGCTGGATCACAGACGCTGCCTGCACCGGAAGATCAGTTAGCTTAGGCATAGCCCCACCTTAGTGACGCGGGTCGCGGCGCGACCGGGAAATTACCATGGCCATATGGCCGGATCCCCGTCGAAGGGCACACCGCTGGAGGTGGGCGGCCGACGGGTCACCGTCACACATCCCGACAAGGTCGTATTCCCGCAACTCGGGCTGACCAAGCTCGATCTGATCGACTACTACCTGGCCGTGGCCGACGGTGCGCTGCGCGGGGTGGCCGACCGGCCGATGATCCTCAAGCGGTTCGTCAAGGGCATCACCGAGGAGGCGGTGTTCCAGAAGAGGGCGCCGGCCAAGCGGCCCGACTTCGTCGACGTCGCGGAGTTGAAATACGCCTCCGGCACCTCGGCGAAGGAGGCGGTGATCGGTGATGCCGCGGGGCTGGCGTGGGCGATCAACCTCGGCTGTGTCGATCTCAACCCGCACCCGGTGCGCGCCGACGACCTCGCCCATCCCGACGAACTGCGCGTGGACCTGGACCCGATGCCGGGGGTGGAGTGGGACCAGATCGTCGAGGTGGCGTTGGTGGTCCGCGACGTCCTCGAGGACCACAGCTTGACGGCCTGGCCCAAGACCTCCGGGTCGCGCGGCTTCCACGTCTATGCCCGCATCCACCGCCGGTGGCCGTTCCGGCAGGTCCGGCTGGCCGCGCAGACCATCGCGCGGGAGGTCGAACGGCGGGCTCCGGGGCTGGCGACAAGTCGCTGGTGGAAGGAGGAACGCGAGGGGGTATTCGTCGACTTCAACCAGAACGCGTTCGATCGCACGGTGGCGTCGGCCTACTCGGTGCGCGCGACGCCGGACGCCCGCGTCTCGACGCCGCTGCGGTGGGACGAGGTCGACGGCTGCCGACCCGAGGCGTTCACCGTCGCGACCGTGCCCGAACGGTTCGCGAGCCTCGGCGACCCCTGGGAGGGCATCGACGACACGCCCGGCGACGTGACGGCCCTGCTCGACCTGGCCGAGCAGTTGGGGCCGCCCGAGAAGGCGCCGCGCGGCGCGAAGAAGGGCACCGGCCGGCGCGTCTCCACCAAACCACTGATCGAGATCGCCCGCACCAAGACCAAGGACGAGGCGATGGCGGCGCTGGACACCTGGCGGGAAAAATGGCCGGCCGCGGCCGAAAAGCTCGAGCCCGCAGACATTTTGGTCGACGGTATGCGTGGGCCGAGTTCGATCTGGTACCGGATCCGGATCAACCTGCAGCACGTGGCCGAGGACGATCGGCCCCCGCAGGAGCCCCTGCTCGCCGACTACAGCCCGTGGCCGCGCGGCGGCTGAACCGAATTTGCTGAGGGCGCCAAAACAGGTTCTTACCAAAGGCTTAGCTCTAGCTCCCCGATGCCTTACTTTGGCTCGCTAGCTTGGTCAACAAGTGATCAAGGGAGGCGCAATGTACGGCAATCCGGCATTTGACTGCGCTGGGGCCCAGGTTCGAGCAGTGTGTCGCCAGTTAGCCACCGTGGTGGCGGTCGACGGCGTCATCGACGACACCAACGTGGACCGGGTCACCGCGCTCGCACTCCGCTTCGTACTTGCGGAGAAGCCCTATGTTCTCGACCTCGATGAGGTCAGTTCCGTTAGCTCGCATGCTGTTTCGCTTCTGTCCGCGGTCGACGGCCGGTGCTTTCACAGCGGTGTCGAGTGGGCGATGACCGCAAGTGCACCGGTGCGCCGCCTGGTGCGGGCGTCCGGGGTGGACTTCCCGATCGCATCGTCGGTTCCCGACGCGCTGAAGCAGTTCGCCGAGAACATCGAAGAACGTCGTCGGCTGCTTCCGCTGCTGACCAAGAAGACCGCCTGACAGGAGAGGTCGATTCCAGGTGTTACTCGACATTCGTTGGCTCGGATTTCTACTGGGCCGTAGGCACACCGCCGCCAAGCGGGTTCTGCACGTCGCCCACTGAGGCGGGCAGCCGCCGGTGACCGCACACAGCGCATGCGCTGGATCGTCGACGGCATGAACGTGATCGGGTCACGGCCCGATGGCTGGTGGCGAGATCGCCGCCGTGCGATGGCGACATTGGTCGAACAACTCGAACAATGGGTGGTGACCGACGGTGCCGACGTGACCGTGGTGTTCGAGCATCCGTTGACGCCCCCGCTCGAATCGGCGGTGATCACGGTGACCTCCGCGCCGAAGGCCGCGGCGAACGCCGCCGACGACCAGATCGTGCGGTTGGTGCGCGCCGCCGAGGACCCCGCGCTGTTGTGGGTGGCGACCTCCGACCGCGCCTTGGCCGAACGAGTTCGCGCCGCCGGTGCGTCGGTCTACCCCGCCGAGCGGTTGCGCAACCGCATCGACCCTCGCTGAGCGACCGCATGCCCCTTAAGGTCGAGGGGTGAATCGCCTGGACCGCTTCTTCGAGATCTCGGCGCGCGGGTCGACGGTCGCCACCGAGATGCGCGGCGGTCTGGTCACGTTCATCGCGATGGCCTACATCATCGTGCTGAACCCGATCATCCTGTCGGGCAGCGCCGACGTCACGGGCAACCGGCTGGACTTCGCCCAGGTCTCGGCGGTGACGGCGCTGGCAGCGGGCGTGATGACCATCCTGTTCGGCCTGTTCGCGCGGCTGCCGTTCGCGTTCGCCGCCGGGCTGGGCATCAACTCCTTCGTCGCCACGACGCTGGTCGGCTCGCTGACGTGGGCCGAGGCGATGGGGCTGGTGGTCATCAACGGGGTGATCATCGTGATCCTGGCGGCCACTGGTCTGCGCAGGCTGGTCTTCGACGCGGTGCCGATGCAGCTGAAGCTGGCGATCACGGCGGGCATCGGGCTGTTCATCCTGTTCATCGGACTGGTCGACGCCGGGTTCATCGGGTCGACGGGGGTGGCGTCACCACCCGTGGGCCTCGGTGCCGACGGCGCCGGTTCGATCGGCGGCGTGCCGACGGTGGTCTTCGTGGTCACGTTGCTTCTGACCGGCATCCTGGTGGTGCGCCGGGTGCGCGGCGGCATCCTGATCGGGCTGGTTTCGGGCACGGTGCTCGCGGTCGTCATCGAGGCGATCTGGGGCCTCGGCTCGGCGGTCGACAATCCGGGCGGCTGGAGCCTGTCGGTGCCGACCCTGTCGGGCTCGCCGTTCGCGCTGCCCGACCTGTCTTTGGTCGGCGAGTTCAGCCTGTCCGGCAGCTTCGGCCGCATCGGCATCCTCGCGGCCGTAATGTTCGTGTTCACACTGATTTTCGCGAATTTCTTCGACGCGATGGGCACGTTCACCGGTCTGGCCCGCGAAGCCGGCCTTGCCGACGATCAGGGCACCTTCCCCCGACTGCGATCGGCGTTGATCGTCGAGGGCGCGGGCGCGGTCGCCGGCGGTGCGGCCTCCGCCTCGTCCAACACGGTGTTCATCGAATCCGGTGCCGGGATCGGCGAAGGCGCGCGCACCGGTCTGGCGAACATGGTGACCGGCGCGCTGTTTCTGGTCGCGATGTTCGTCTCTCCACTGGCCTCGATCGTGCCGACGGAAGTGGCGGCGGCCGCGCTGGTGACCGTCGGAGCGATGATGGCCTCCCACATTCGCCACATCGACATCTCCGAGTTCTCCGTTGCTCTTCCGGTCGTGTTGACCGTGACCGTCATGCCGTTCTCCTACTCCATCGCCAACGGTATCGGCGTCGGGTTCATCGCCTGGGCGGTGTTGCGCTCGGCGGCGGGCAAGGCCCGCGAGATCAGCCCGCTGCTGTGGATCGTCGCCGCCGGTTTCCTGGTCTACTTCGCCCGCGGCTGGATCGAATCACTGATCGGGATGTGAGCAAGCGTGGGTAACCTCCTGTCATGACGGAGACGCGATGAGCGCAGGTCTGTTCGGACTACTCGACGACGTCGCCGCGCTGGCCCGGTTGGCCGCAGCATCGATAGACGACATCGGCGCGGCCTCCGGACGCGCCACCGCCAAGGCGGCCGGGGTCGTCATCGACGACACCGCCGTGACACCGCAGTACGTCCAGGGCATCACCGCCGACCGCGAGCTGCCGATGATCAGGCGGATCGCGATCGGTTCGCTGCGCAACAAACTGCTGTTCATCCTGCCCGCCGCGCTGCTGCTCAGCGAGTTCGCGCCGTGGGCGGTGACCCCGATCCTCATGCTGGGCGCCACCTACCTCTGCTTCGAGGGCGCCGAGAAGGTCTGGGGCTGGATCAGCGGCCACCGAGATTCCGATGCGCACGGCGCACCCGTCCAGGCCGCCGGCGCCGACGCCGAGCGTCAGATGACCGCGGGCGCGATCCGCACCGACCTCATCCTGTCCGCGGAGATCATGGTGATCGCGCTCAACGAGGTGGCCGGCGAACGGTTCTGGTCGCGGCTGATCATCCTGGTGGTGGTCGCGCTGGTCATCACCGCGGCGGTGTACGGCGTGGTGGCGCTGATCGTGAAGATGGACGACATCGGCCTCGGCCTGGCCCAGCGCACCTCGACGGTCGCGCAGAAGACGGGTCGGGCGCTGGTCGCCGCGATGCCCAAAGTGCTGTCCGCGCTGTCGATCATCGGCACGGTGGCGATGCTGTGGGTCGGCGGTCACATCCTGCTACTGGGTACCGACACACTGGGCTTCCACGCCCTGTACGGGTTGGTGCACCACCTCGAGGAGCTGGTGCGTCACGCGGTGCCCGGCGTCGGCGCCGCGCTGGCCTGGCTGGTCAACACGGCCGCCTCCGCGGTCATCGGGCTGATCGTCGGGGCCGCGGTGGCCACGGTCGTACATCTGCTGCCGTTCACCCGCCGCGCCCACCACTGAGGCTCAGGAGCCGTTCGAGCCCCTGCGCTTCTGCTTTTCGGCCTCGGCGAGGTCTTCCACCCGGTCGGCCTGCGCGCGCTTGCCCGCGGCCGCGACCCGCTTGCGCGACGCGTCCTCGAGTTCGGCGTCGGCCTGTGCCGCGGCGGCCTGCTCGGCGGCCCGGATTCCGGCCTGCTCGCTGCGTTTGACCGCATCGACGTCGTCCTTGCGCCGCGCCGCGACCCCGTCGGCCCGCTTCTGACCGGTGGCAATTCGCTTCTGGGCAGTCTCGACCGCGGCCCGTTTGCGCTTCTGCGTGTCCTCGCGCGCCTGCTGGACTTCCTGCTTCTTGGCTTCGCGGGCGCTCTGTTGGCGTTGCTTGGCCTCTTCGCGGGTCTGGTTCACCTCGGAGCCGGCGGCCTTGATCGTCGACGTCGCTTCGGCGTCCAACCGGGCTGCGCGACGTAGGGCGTCGCTGCGCTCGATCAGCGCCGCACCCCGCCGTTCGACCTGCTCGTCGCCGAGGGCGTTGCCGACGGTCGCGTCGAGCACACCAAGGGAGCGCTCGTAGAACAGCCGCGCGGGTGCCTCGTCGTCCATCCGGGCCGCCAACTGGTGCCCGATCACCTGCAGCGGGAAGCGGGCCAGCGAGTACTGAAACCGCAGCACCGCGAAGGGTATGTCGGTGATGTTCATTTGAAACTCCTGTGTGTCAACCGGTTACGGACGGTCTTCGGGCACGTCGGCCTCGGCGGTCAAGTCCTCGGCCTGCTCCCGCAGGCGGTCGGCCTCGGCGCGGGCGCCGGCCGATTCGCGGACCGCCTGCTGGTGGTCGTCGAGGGCTTCGTCGACCTCGGCGGCCGCGGCGCGACTCTGCGCCTGCTCGGCGGCCTCGGCCTGTCGCGCGCGGCGCTGCGCGTCTGCCTCGGCGTCGGTGCGTTCCTTGGCGAGGTCACGGTGCGCGGCCTGGGTGGTCGCCTGCTTCTGGGCGGCCCGCTGGTTTTCGATCGCGGACTTCTCGGCCTGCGTCTCGGCGTTGACCGCCATCCGCTCGCCCGCGGCGTCCCGCCGGGCCTCGGCGAGATCCTCTCTGGCCTGCTCGGTTTCGGCGTCGGCGACGGCCTCCACGGTGTTGGCCTCCTTGCGGGCCTGCGCCTGGGTCTGTTCGAGCTGTCCCTCGGCGGTCAGCGAATCGTTGCCGGTCACCGCGCCGAAAACTTCCTTCGCCTTGCCCTTGACCGTGTCGATGAGGCCCTTGCGGGCCTGTCCGGCCTTGTGGTGTTCAGTCATGTCGACAGTGGTTCCACCCAGCGCGATCGCCAAACCTGACACGACGATTTGTGGCGTGCGCCACACCGCGCCCGTCGCACGCTTACGCTGGGCCGGGTGAGCGCCTCCGAGCAGCGCGACGGCGTGGATCTGACCAACCTCGATCAGCCGCTGAGCCCGCAGGCCGGCGCGACGAAGCGTGACCTGACCGACTATCTCGACGCGGTGGCCGACCGGATTCTGCCGGTCCTGGCCGGCCGCCCGTTGACGGTGCTGCGGGTGCTGCGGGGCCGCGCGCCGTTCATGCAGAAGAATGTGCCCCGCTACACCCCCGACTGGGTGCGCACCGTGTCGATCTGGGCGGAGGCGTCGCGGCGGGAGGTGCGCTATGCGTTGTGCGACGACCGACGCACCCTGCTGTGGCTGGCCAACCAGCGCGCCGTCGAATACCACCCCACGCTGGGCCTGGCACCCCGACATCTACCTGCCCACCCATCTGGTGCTCGATTTGGATCCGCCACGCCGCGGCGCTCGACCCGGAGGTGGCGACCACGGCGTACATCGTCGAGGACCGCGGCGGCAAGGTGTTCGTCGACTCGACCCGCGCGGGCGGCGCGACGATCGTGGCCGCCTACAGCCCGCGGCTGCGGCCCGGCACGCCGGTGTCCTATCCGGTGGCCTGGGCCGATCTGGACTCGGTGCGCCCCGGGGACTTCACGGTGCACACCGCCATCGACATGTTGGCCGACCGCGACCCGTGGGCGGAACTGATGCCCGAACCCCAACGGTTACCGACCGACGTGATCGAACACGGTCGGACGATCCCGGTCGCGCGGGTGGCCGCGATGCACGAGGGCAAGCGCCGTGCCCGTCAACGGCGGACGTCCGCACCGGATGACGGCTAGCCCTACTCGGTCACGAGCCCCAGGCGTGGTCCCATCGGTCGTCCGCGGCCGCGTCCGACACCGGCTTGCGGCGCACCGGGTGATGGCCGCCCTGCGGCCACCCCGCGGTGACCAATGTGGCGATCCGCCAATCCTCGGGAATGCCGATCAGTTCGCGAAGCTCGCGGTCGCACGCGTCGTGCCACAGCGTGATCGCGGCACCGAGGCCCTGCGCCCGCGCCGCCAACAAGAAGTTCTGCACCGCGGGAAAGATGGACCCGCCCTGCTGCAGATCGCTCGCACCGCGCTGCGGTTGCACGCAGAACACCACACACACCGGGGCCGCGCCACCGACGTGCATGTGCTCGCGCATCGCCCGCAGTACCCGCGACTTCGGATCGGTCGCGTCCTGTACCGGTGCGTCGAAGCCATAGAACTCGGCCATCACCTCCCAGGTGCGCAGCGCGGCGGCCGTGATCACCGCCCGCGTTTCGGGTGCCCGCACGACGACGAACCGCCACGGCTGCTGGTTACCGCCCGACGGTGCCCAGGTGGCCGCCTGGAGGCAACGCTCGAGCACGGCGTCGTCGACGGGATCGGGTCGGTACCGCCGCACCGCCGAGGCGGTGCGCATCACCTCCCACACGTCGGCGGTCATCGCGGGTATGTCGGCGCCGCCGTGCCGGTCCAACGGCCACCGCGCACCGGGCCGGTCACCAACGGCAGATCCAGCGTCGACAACAGTCCGGGCGGCGCCGCGATCACCGCCGGTATCGCGTTGAGTTCACGCATCACGGTCGCATACGTCAACCCGCGCATGTTGTTTCCGCGGCCGTGCATCTCGACGTCGACGGTGTAGGTGGGCAGACCGTCGACGATCACCCGGTAGCCACCGTGCGGCGAGGGATGCTGCGGCCAGTCGGGCGCGGAGTGCTCACCCATCCGGGTGATGTGTTCGAGCACCACGCGCTGCTCGCCGTCGACGATGCCCGCGAGCTTGAACCGCATGCCGCCCATGGTGCCCGGTTCGATCCAGCCCGAGGCCACTTCGTAGCGATCGGTCGCCAGCCACTTCTCGATCGTCGTGTCCACCCGGTTTAGCGGAAGGCCCACACCGTCGGCGACCAGATGGACCGTCGGCGCCCACAAGGCGGCCAGCCGGGCGGGGTCGAACAGTGGCGCCGGATGCTGCGGAGGATGACCGAAACCCATGAAGTCGAACATGATCTCGGGCTGGTTGATCGGGGCGTAGTCGAGGATCTCCAGCATCGTGATGGTGTCGACGCGGCTGCTGAAGCCAGTCATCGTCAGCGCGATGACGTCGTTGGCCCAGCCGGGGTCGACACCGCTGTTGAAGAAGGTGCTGTTGCCCTCGGCGCAGGCGGCCTCGATCAGTTCGACGGTTTCGGTGTCGGCGGCCGGCGGATAACACAGTGGCACCAGCGATGTGGTGACCACGTCTTTTCCGGCCCGCAGACAGCGGGCGATGTCCTCGGCGGCCTCGCGATAGCGGTAGTCCCCGGACGCGAAGTAGGCCACCACGTCGGCGTCGAGTGCCAGTGCGGCCTCGATGTCGCGGGTGGCGATCACACCGGTCGCGGGCATACCGCACAACGCGCCGGCGTCTTGACCGTCCTTGGCTTCGGCATGCACGACGACGCCCGCCAACTCGAGGCCCGGATGCGCGATCAGCGCCCGCAGTGCCCCCACCCCGACCTGACCCGGCCCCCACAGGATTACCCTCGGGTTGCGCTGCGAGTCTGCCATGTACACCCTTTCGTAGCCACAGCCAACCTGTGAGAACATACCTTCTCATATATCGATAACACGATTACCGCACACCATGGAGGAGACCGTGACCGAATACAAGTTCTTGAAGTGGGAGACGTTCGATGACGGTCAGATCGTGCGGATCTCGTTGAATCGCCCGGAGACCCGCAATGCGCAGAACCGCGGAATGCTGGTCGAACTCGACGATGCGTTCCGGCGCGCCGAGGCCGACGACGTCGTCCGCGTCGTGATCCTCGCCGGCGAGGGGCCGATGTTCTCCTCCGGACACGACATCGGCTCCAAACAGGCCCGCGCCGAATTCATGCCGGGGCCCGACCAGCATCCGACGGCGGCCATCGACGGCGGCACCCGCGAGGGTGCGGAGAAGATCATGCTGCAGGAGTGGCACTACTTCTTCCAGAACAACCTGCGCTGGCGCAACCTGCGCAAGATCACGATCGCGCAGGTCCACGGTGACGTGTTCTCGGCGGGCCTGATGCTGATCTGGGCGTGCGACCTGATCGTGGGCAGCGAGGAGGTCCGGTTCGCCGACGTCGTCGGAACACGGCTGGGCATGTGCGGCATGGAGTATTTCGGGCACCCGTGGGAGTTCGGCCCCCGCCGCACCAAGGAGTTGATGCTCACCGGTGACGCCATCGACATCGAGGAGGCCTACCGGCTCGGCATGGTGAGCAAGATCTTCAAGCGCGACGAACTGGCCGACCGCACGCTGGAAATGGCGCGGCGCATCGCCGAGGTGCCCACGATGGCCGCC
This sequence comes from Mycolicibacterium sp. XJ1819, assembly GCF_053483675.1. Lineage (NCBI taxonomy): Bacteria > Bacillati > Actinomycetota > Actinomycetes > Mycobacteriales > Mycobacteriaceae > Mycobacterium > Mycolicibacterium sp. XJ1819. The sequence goes on from NZ_JBEFST010000002.1 coordinate 145,301, forward strand.
CTGCTGATCAAGGAATCGGTGAACCAGTCCGTGGACAACATGGGCTTCTACAACGCGCTGCACTCCTGCTTCACCCTGCACCAGCTCAACCACTCACACTGGGTCGGGGTGCGCGACGACAAGCGCGCCACCGCGGGTGAGGAGCAGGGCGTGCCGAATTGGCGCACCGCGCCCCCGGTGGTGTTGGCGGTGAAGGATCAAGTGCGAGCCGACGGATGACCGCCACCGGCGAACCGATGCCGGTGACCATCGAAGGACACCTGTTCGCCCAGTTGCCCTTCTACGATGTCGTCGACACCGACGACACCGTGGTCATGGACCTGCACCACAGGCCGGATCTGGTCAACATCCGCGGCGCGTTGCAGGGCGGGCTGGTCGCCACCCTCATAGACGTCGCCGCGGGCCGGTTGGCGGTCAAGCATGCGCACTCCGCCGCGGGCGTGGGCACCGCGGACATGTCAATCCACTTCCTGGCGCCGATCATGGGTGGGCCCGCGCGAGCGACCGCCACCCTGGTGCGCGCCGGCAAGCGGTTGATCGTCGTCGCCGTCGACGTGGTCGACATGGCCAGGGACCGGCCCGCTGCGCGCGCGACGCTGAGCTTCGCAGTGATGGATCCACGCCCGCCGAGTCAGCCCGGCACCGGTCCGTAGCGGGCGTCGGCCACCCGGTCCAGCGCCACCCCGGACTCGCCGTACACCATCGCCCAACCGCGGACGCGGCGGTAGTAGAGCTGGATGTCACTTTCCATGCCGAAGCCGTATCCGCCGTGGACGTGCAGACTGCGATAGGTGGCGTCGCGGGCGGTTTCATAGGCGAATGCGAACGCCATCGCCGCGAGTTCTTCGGTGCGCTCGGGTTCGTCGGCGAACGCACACGCCGCCTTCAGCGCCAGCAGCCGCGCTCCGTCGGCGGCAGTAGCGCTGTCGGCCAACGGATGTGACACCGCCTGGAACGAGCCGATCGGCACGCCGAACGCATGGCGCTGTTTGGCGTACTCGACACCGATCTCGACGGCGGTTTTCGCCGCGCCGGCCAGTGCCGCGGCAGTCAGCACCAGCCATAGATTCAGGGCGCCGTCGAACAACCGGGCCGCGTCCGCCCCGTCGGCGAGCACGGTGGCGTCACCGATGTCGACGTCGGCCAGCGGCAGCGAGCCCAGATTCTGCACCGGGCGGCGGTTGGTTCCGACCGGGGTGACGATCAGACGTCCGTCGACAAACCCCACGGCCGCATCCGCGACCGCGCCGCCCGGCACGAGTTCCAATGCGCCACCGCGTGCGGCGCGGGGGGCGAAGGTGACCAGTTGGTCGCCGGACAGCGCCCGGTCGAGGGGGCCGGTTCCGGCGTCACCGCACCTGGCGAGCAGTCGGGCGGCCACCTGTGTCTCCACGACGGGGGCCGATGCGATCGCGCGGCCGAACTGTTCGGCGATCAGCGCCAGATCCAGTTCGGATGCGCCGCCACCGCCCGCGGCCTCGTCGACCGCCATGTCGACGAGGCCGGTGGCTGTCAGCGACTGCCACAGCTTGGCGTCAAAGCCAAGCGGTTCGGCAGCGCGCACCCGTTGCGACGTCGACTCCCGCCGGTAGACGGCTGCGAACGCGTCGACGAGCTGCCGCTGTTCGTCGGAAACGCTCAAGTCCACGCTGCAGTCCCATCACATCCCGGATATGGTTACTCTCAATTTTGAGAGTAACATTATCGTCCACGTCGACCACCCAGCCTCGTGAGACAGGATCGGTTCCACTCCATGCATTTTCAGCTTGATGCCGAGACAGAGGCATATCGTGCCGAGGTCCGGGCCCATCTGCGCGAGGTGATGACGGCCGAATTCGAGGAACAGCTGTACCGCAGCGGGGTCGCACACGACGACGACTTTGCCAAGGGCCTGGTCGACAAGGGCTTGTTCGCGCCCACCTGGGCACCCGAGCACGGCGGTCAGAATCGCAGCGCATGGGACGACCAGGTGCTCACCGAAGAACTGATGCGCTCGGATGCCCCCGTATACCTGTCGGAGACGACGCGCATGGTGGCTTCGATCATCCGTGAGGTGGGCAATCCGACGATGCAGGACCGCATCCTGTCCGGCGCCATGAAGGGCGACGTCACCATCGCGCTCGGGTTCACCGAACCGGAGTGCGGCAGCGACGTCGCGGCGGCGACCACCAAGGCCGTGCGCGATGGTGACCAGTGGATCATCAACGGCTCCAAGATGTTCACCACCAACGGCCACATCGCCGACTACATCTTCCTGCTAGCCCGAACCAGTCCGGAGAAGCCCAAACACAAGGGTCTGACGATGTTTCTCGTGCCGCTGGGGTCCAGCGGCTTCGAGGCGCAGGCGGTCTGGACACTCTCGGGTGAGCGCACCAACATCACGTTCTTCAGCGACGTCCGCATCGGCGACGAGTGGCGCATCGGCGAGGTCGACGCCGGTTGGCAGGTGCTGAGTCTGTCGCTACAGGACGAACACGCCTCGGGCTGGGGGCCGCATATCGCTCGACTGCTGACCCACGCCGAACGCTGGGCCGAAACCGCAGAAGCCCCCGACGGCGCGCGGCAGCTCGACAAGCCCGACGTCCGGCGACGGATCGCGAGGGTCGCGATGGAGTACGAAGTCTCGATGCTGCTCCAACGCCGGTGCGTGTGGATGGCCGAGGAGGGGCAGACCCCGATCGCCGAGGGACCGATGTCGAAGGTGTTCAGCACCGAATCCCTGGTCCGCGCAAGTCAAGACATCGTGGAACTGATCGGACCGGACGCCATGCGCAGCTACTTCGAGCCGTCCGCTCCGGAGCAGGGCCGATTCGAGCACCTGATGCGGTTTTCCCTGGGCACCACCATCTACGCGGGCACCAGCGAAGTGCAGCGCTCGATCATCGCTGCGCGTGGACTCGGGCTACCCCGTTAGCTTTCTGGGCCGGCCCGGCTTGCGTGCGGTGGTGCGCTTCGCCGCCGCCTTGCCGGTGACCGCCTTCGGCGTGGCCGTTCCTTCGGGCGGAGTGAGCGCCTGCAGGCACCAGGCCCACAATTGGTCCTCGGTGAGTTCGGTGCCCTTGCCACCCAGATGGAACACGCCGATTTGCGCGAGCGCGATCAGCGTCGAGTTCAGCAGCGTCGTCAATTGCGCGGGGGTCATGTCCTTGCGCACCAACCCCGCACGCGAGCACGACGTGAGGATCTTCGTCAGCAGCTTCTGATGCGGTTCCCAGATCTTGGCGAAGTCCGCGGGACGCTCGATCTCGAGGCTCAGGTTGTAGATCGTCATCACGCGGCCGCCGATCGCCTCGGAGGATTCGGCGCGGGAGAGGAACCCGCGACAGAACGCCTCCAGTTGCGCCATCGGACCCTCCGCGGCCGCGACCTCGTGCCGAATCGCCTCGATGAACTGGCTGGTGGCATTCTCGTAGAGCGCCAACAACAGCTCTTCCTTGCCGGCGAAGTGTTGATAGAACGCGCGCAAACTCAGATTGGACCGGTCGATGAGAGTCTGGATGGTGAAGTCGGCCCGCCCGGACTCCTCGACCAGTTCGAGCGCCGTGGCCAGAAACCGTGAGCTGCGGGCCAGGGCACGCGCCCGCGCCTGACTCAGCCGTCGCTCGATCGTTCGCTCCTGCCAACTGGTCGGCATCTCGATCTCGGCCTCGACAAGCTCGAGGTCGGTTTCGACTTCTTGGTCGGCACGCTTCTTAGCAGTCATGATGATTTGAGAATACGCGTTCTTGTGAACCGGGAGACGCCCAGCCGTGCTGGTGTCCGACTATGACTCGCCGGAAGATCCGCGTACGCTAGTCTGGAAACGGCCATTCTCGCATGCGGGAATCACAGTTTCGCGGCCAGCCGCCCCGGGCCGCTTGCGAAGGAGTGCAGCGTGAGCACAGACATCCTGATCGTCTCGCCGGACGACCATCTGGTGGAGCCGGCCGATCTGTGGACCAGCCGGCTGCCTGCGCGCTACCGCGAAATCGGGCCCAGGATCGTCCGGCACCGCGGACGCATGGATCCGACAGTCACCTCGGATGTCTCGTTCGTCGAAGACGAGAACGGCCGCGACGCGGACATCTGGCACTACGAGGATCAGATCATCCCGATTCCACTCATCAGCGCCGCCGCCGGCTACGACGTCGACGAACTCACCACCGACCCGATCACCTACGACGAGATGCGCCCCGGCTGCTACCGGCCCAAGGACCGGCTCGCCGATATGGACATCGCGGGCATCGAGGCGTCCGCCTGCTTCCCGAACACGCTCGTCCGCTTCTGCGGCCAACGTTTCCTCTACGGCCAGGACAAGGAACTCGCGCTGCTCTGCGTGCAGGCCTACAACGACTTCCAGATCGACGAGTGGGCGGGCGATTCCGACGGCAGGCTGATCCCCCTCGGCATCATCCCCCTCTGGGACGTCGAGTTGGCCGTCAAGGAGGTCGGACGCGTGGCCGCCAAGGGCATGCCCGCGGTGTGTTTCTCGGAGCTACCGGCGCGGCTGGACCTGCCGTCCATCCACAGCGGCTACTGGGATCCGTTCTTCGCCGCGTGTGAGCGCAACGACGTCGGCATCATGCTGCACATCGGCTCGAGTTCCTCGCTGACGAAGTCTTCCCCGGACTCCCCCCATGTGGTCACCAGCGCGCTGATGGCGGTCAACTGCACCATCGCGCTGGTGGACTGGTTGTTCTCCGGCAAGCTCAAGCAGTTCCCGAAACTCAAGCTGGCCTTCGCCGAGGCGCAAGCCGGGTGGATCCCCTACTACCTGCAACGTGTCGACGAGGTCTGGGAGGACCGGCGCGCGTGGGGTGGCATCCACCCGCTGCTGACCGAGCCTCCGAGCACGCAGGTGCCCGGGCGAGTGTGGTTCTCGACCTTCGGCGATCCGGTGGCGTTTCGCATTCTCGACCTGGTCGGGCCCGATCAACTCATGTTCGAGACCGACTACCCACACAACGACACGAACTGGCCCAAGAGCCTCGACGTCGCCAACAAGGCAACGGAGGGATTGGACCTGGAGACCAAGCGAAAGGTCCTGTCCACCAACGCCAAGACCTTCTTCGGGATGGTCTAGAAGGGGCTACAGGGCCTTCCAGTCCGGCTTGCGCTTCTCCAGGAATGCGCGCGGACCCTCAAGGGCGTCCTTGGTCAGTGCCACCTTCATGCGGTAGTTCTCCGCGAGGAGTTCGGCTTCGTAGATCGGCAGTGTCAAGCCCTTGCGCACCGCCATCCGGGAGCCTCGGACAGCAAGAGGGGCATTGGAGTTCACGACTTCGGCGATCTCCCAGGCGCGCTCCATGAGCGTGTCGTGGGCCACCACTTCGGTGAAGATTCCCAATTCGTAGGCGCGTTGCGCGTCGAGTTGTTCGTGCTTGCCCATCAGGATCAACCGCATGGCAACGGGCAGCGGCAGAATTCGCGCGAGCCTGACCCCCTCCCGGCCCGACGTCACCCCGATGCTCACATGCGGATCCATCAGCGCCGCACGCTCGGAGGCGATCGTGATGTCGGCGGTGGTGACCAGGTCCATGCCGGCGCCACAGGCGATTCCGTTGACCGCACAGATGATCGGCTTGGTCATCTGCAGCCACGGTGGGGTCGCCTCCTGCGGTGCGTCCCACTGACGCATCGAGGACAGCACGGGCTCGCCTTGATTGTCGATGCCCGGCGCGTTCTCCATGTCGTGGTCGGCGGCCTTGTTGACGTCGGCGCCCACACACAGCGCGCGGCCGGCACCCGTCACAATCACAGTCCAGATATCTTGCGAACGTTCGATTTCGGCGTACACCTCGGCGAGCTCGGCGATCATCTCGTCGTTGATCGCGTTGAGCACGTCGGGCCGGTTCAGCGTCACACAGGCGGTGTGACCGGAAACCTCGAACGTGATGGTGTCGTAATTGCTCATCTCACTCCACAGCTGCCGTGTCGCGGGCGGTTGGTCGGATTCCCAGAATCTCGTGGAAGCGGTCGCAGTAACGCGGCCACACCTCGGGATTGAGCAGCCGGGGTGGCATGCGCCCGGCGAAGATGTCCTGCCACTGTGCGGCGGTGGCGACCGCGATGTCGCGAACGGCCTCGACGGTGATGCCCGCGACGTGGGGTGTGGCAACCACGTTGTCGAGCCGCAGCAGCGGGTTGTCGTGTCGCGGCGGCTCCTCGTGGAACACATCGAGCCCCGCACCGGCGATCGCGCCGCTGACCAAGGCGTCGTAGAGTGCCGCTTCGTCGTGCACCGGACCGCGTGCGGTGGTGATGAAGTACGCCGACGGCTTCATCGCGGCGAACTCGGCGCGGCCGAACAGCCCGCGGGTCTCTTCGGTCAACGGACACGTGACCTGAACGAAGTCCGAGCGTTCCACCAGTTCGGTGAGCCCGACCAGTGTCGCCCCCCTGGCCCGGGCGGTCGCCTCGTCGACGTAGGGATCGAAGACCAGGATGTCCATCCCGAACGGGGCGCACAACTGAACCAGCCGGCCACCGATGGCGCCCAGCCCGACGACACCGAGCGTCTTGGAAAGCAATTGACTGCCCCGCAGCGCCAGGCGATCACCGAGCGGGCCGCTGCGCAGCGCCCGGTCGGCTGCGGTGATCTTCTTGGCCAGGTCGAGCATCAGACCGAGCGCATGTTCGGCCACCGCCTCGGCGCCCGGCCCGGAGTTGTTGCACACCGCGATTCCCGCGCGCGTACACGCCGCGACGTCGATCACGTCGTAACCAGCGCCCGCCGAGCACACGGCCAGAAGCTGCCGACACCGGTTCAGAAGCGCCGGCCCCGCCAGCCACTGCGCGCCGTCGGTGACCGAGGCGACGTCGGTCCGGGTGGCCACCTGATACCCGTGAGCGGATTCCAGTGTCGCCCAACCTTGTTCGTCGGGAGCGCTGAGGTCGAGGTTGACGACCTCGACGTCACTTTCGGCCAGGATGTCTCCGGCGACTGGATCGGTCCATCTCTCGTAGACCAGCCGCGGGCGGGTTCTCATCGCTTGATTTTAGGTTTCGCTTGAGCCGCCTTGAACATGTCGGCCAGTTCGTCGTTCACGTTCTTGTAGTCGTTGCGCGCGATCGTTCCGTCGCGTCCGGGAACCGGGTCATAGCCCAGCCGCAGGTCCTTGTTCTCCATGTGGAAGTACTCCCGCCCGACGGGCAGGCGGCGGTCCTCACGCGGCACCTCCATCCATGCCCGCAAAAAGCAGCGCGCCTTCTTCGGATCCGTGCTGCTGACGAAGTCGGACCGCGAATGGCACATCGCGAAGTTGTTGGCCACCGCGGCCTCACCGGACTCCAGCCGGAACTCGACCTGCTGCTCGACCAGGATGGTGCGCAACAACTCGATGGCTTCGTTCTGCTGGGCGGTGAACTCCCGGTCGAGTGTGTGCATCGCGGGCAGGATGCTGCTGTACGTGAAGTTGATGCAGATGCGCCCGTCGATCTGCGAGAACACCGGTACGTCATACGGCGTCACGTCCGGTTGGTCGTCGGGTTGCTCGCTGCGCCGATGATGGGGGAACCCCTGGTAGAGGACGGGCAGAAGGTCGGGACGCTCCTCGAGGATCCGGTTGTGCGCGGCCGGTCCGCTGGCGAACTGGCTTTCACCACCCTGCGCCGCGGGGTACACGCACAGCAGCGACAGGATGTCGGCCGCGTCGTTGTGCATCGCGAGCTCGGCACTGGACTTCGTACCGCGGGCGGGCTGAACCCCGTTGGGCAGCACCTCTTCCTGGACGCGCACCATGCGGTGACCGAAGGAATTGTTCGACACCAAATAACCCAGGTGCGTGCAGAACGCCCAGTAGATGCGTTCCAGATCCTCGATCGAGTGCTGGTCGACCGGGAAGCCGCGCACGCATGCCAGGCCCTTGCCGAACATCAGGTCCCGGTAGAGGCGTGCGAGATCCTCGTCGAGATCGGGGTGCCGGGCGTCTGCCGGCGTGATGTCGTCGCGGTCCTTGTGGGCGGTCTTGGCCAGAATGGATTCCAGCGCGGCGACATTGCGTGGCGACAGGTCGAAGGCGAAGTCCTCCTTGCTGGAGAAGTCGGCGCCGGTCCATGCCATCGGGTCGGCGACTTGCTCGGTGTAGATCGCGGTGGGCATCCGTCCTCCTGTTGTCGTGACGACCTTTCGGTTATCGGCTCGCCGTGCGGCTCTCGAGCTCACGCAGCGCATCTGCACGGGCCGTGGCGGCCTCGGTCATCATCCCGACGTCGGTTCCCGCCGAGATGAATCGCAATCCCCGGCCTGCAAAGCGTCCCAGCAGGTCAAGGGACTTGATCCCAGCCACTCCCAGCGCCACACCATGTGTCCGACAGGCCGCTGCGACCGAGTCTACTGCACGGTGGAAATGCTCATTCTCATATTGCCCGTGGATGCCCATCTCCGCGGTCAGGTCACTGACCCCCAGCAACACCATGTCGACCCCGTCGGTGGCTGCGATCTCGTCGCACCCGGCCACCGCCGCGGGCGTTTCGATCATCACCGCCACCACGGTCCGGCGCTCGAGCTCAGCGGTGAGTTCGGGGGCCGGGCGCGGCGCGTATCCGCTCACCGCGTTGGGGCCGGAAATGGACCGGTGGCCGACGGGCGGGAATCGAGCCGCGTCGACGACCGCCTGTGCCTCTTGCGCCGAATTCACGTGCGGCACAATCACTCCGACAGCGCCGGCATCGAGGACACGGGCGATGACACTGGGGTCCTGCGATGGCACCCGCACGAGACCCGAGATACCGGCGCCGAGCGCGGCGACACAGAGCATCTGCGCGGTTTCCAGTGAGCACGAGGTGTGCTCCAGGTCGACGTAGACGGCGTCGTAGCCGCAGGCCGCCGCGATCGCCGGGACGTCCGGGGTGCGCGCGTTGAGCAGCGCGAGACAGAGCACCAGGCGATCACCCCGTAGGGCATCTCGAAGCGGTCCCGGCACGCACCCACGGTAACCGACCGAGAACGAGGATTCCACTATGTCGTTAACGCCATTATCACCTGTGGTAACCATTAGGTATGTCCGAGAACCGGGTCGCGGTCGTCGGTGCCGCACTGTCCGATTGCGGGCGGGTGCCCGACAAGACGGCGATGGCGCTGATGGCTCAGGCGGCGCGTCGCGCGGTCGCTGACGCCGGCCTGACGAAGGACGACATCGACGGCTTCGGCGGCCACGGGACGTTGTTGCCACCCGTCGAGGTGAGCGAATACCTGGGCCTGCGGCCGAGGTGGGTCGACGCCACCAATGTCGGCGGATCGTCGTGGGAAGTCATGGCGGGGCACGCGGCAGCGGCGATCGCGGCGGGCGAGATCGACGTGGCCCTGCTCACCTACGGGTCGACCGCACGCTCCGACGTCAAGCGCCGGGTGCGGGCCTCGGCGGCGGCGATGGGCACCGGGGGCACCATGCAGTTCGAAGCGCCCTACGGCGCCACGCTGATCGCCAAGTACGCGATGGCAGCCAGGCGCCACATGATCGAGTACGGCACCACCGAAGAACAACTTGCCGAGGTCGCTGTCGCCGCACACGAATGGGCGGCCATGAACGAGAACGCTTTTGAGCGAGGCCGGATCACCGCCGCCGACGTCGCAGCGGCACCGATGCTCGCCGATCCGTTCACGTCCAAACACGTGTGCCTGCGCACCGACGGCGGCGGTGCGGTCGTCCTCGCCAGCGAACGGGTCGCGAAGAACTGCGCCCACCAGCCGGTCTGGATCCTCGGCGCCGCCGACGCGGCGTCCCACGTGAGCATGAGCGAGTGGGCCGACTTCACCACATCGGCGGCCGCACAGTCGGGTCCGCGCGCATTCGCCCAGGCCGGCGTCACACCGTCCGACATTGACGTCTGCCAGCTCTACGACTCGTTCACCTCGACCGTGCTGCTCACCATGGAGGATCTGGGCTTCTGCGCGAAAGGTGAGGGCGGTCCGTTCATCGGCTCGGGTGCATTGCGCCCCGGCGGAGCACTGCCCACCAACACCGACGGCGGTGGGCTGGCCTCGTGTCATCCGGGCATGCGCGGAATGTTCCTGATGGTCGAGGCGGTGCGGCAACTGCGCGGTGCATGCGGTGAGAGACAGGTCGACGGAGCCCGCTTGGCGTGCGTGCATGCGATGGGCGGGTTCTTCACCCACAGTGCGACGATGATCCTCGGGAGGCAGTGATGGAGGCGCCCAGCGGGCCGCACCGGCCGACCATCGACACCGACAGCGAGTCCTGGTGGTCGGCGGTCCAGGACCGCACCCTGATGGTCAACAGGTGCGGCGCGTGCGGCCGAAACTCCTTGTACGTCCGCCCGTTCTGCCCCCGTTGCTGGAGCGAGGACGTGCGCTTGACACCCGCGACCGGGCGCTCACGGCTGTACACGTGGAGCGTGATCCACCGCAATGCCGCACCCTTCGACGACGTGCCCTATGTCGTCGCGATGGTCGACCTCGAGGAAGGTCCCCGGCTGATGACGCGACTCGTCGACTGCCCCGTCGAGCAACTCCACGCCGGCATGCACCTACAGATCGCCTTCCGCGACGGCGAGGACGGGTTCGTCGTGCCGGTCTTTCGCCCGGCCACCTGAGGCTCAGCGGAGGCGGTCGGCCAGTACCCGCGGCCGCCCCGTCGACCGCGCCTCGAGCGTGTTGCGTTGCACCTTGCCGTTGGCGTTGAGCGGCAAAGGCTCGTCCCAGAACACCAACTCCTCGGGCAGCTTGTATTTCGGCAGCCCACCCGCCACCAGCACCCCGGTGACGTCGGCGAGCGACAACTCGACGCCGTCCTGGAGCACCACGGCCATCGCGAGCCGTTCGCCGGTGGTCGCGTCGGCGACCGAATAGGCGGCGCATTCACGCACGCCGGGGACACCGGCCACCGCCTCCTCGACCTCGGCCGCCGGGATCTTCATCCCGTTGCGGATGACGATGTCCTTGATCCGCCCGACGATGCGCACCCGGTTCTCGCTGACCTCGGCCACGTCGCCCGTTCGGAACCAGTCTCCGTCGAACGCGTCGACGTCGTCCTCGCTGTCCGTGTAACCCAGCAATGCGTGCGGGCCCCTGATGCAGCACTCGGCCGGTTCGGCCGCAGACCCCACCCGGACCTCGACATCGGGCAGCGCCACCCCGTCGTCCGCGTGGCGCACCGCCCTGCTCTCGGTACGCAACCCCGACGTGCTGACCGGCACCTCCGACGATCCGTAGGCCCGCATGACGACGATGCCGAAATCGTCCTCCACCCGTTCCACGATGCGCCGATCGAGCATCGTGCCGCCGAGATACACCGCCCGCAGCGGCACGGCCTGCTCGCGGGCGACCGCTTCGTCGAGCAGCCGGTCGAGCAGCCGGTCCGGTCCGCCGTACCACGTGGCACCCGAGGACAGCAGCAATTCACACGTGGCCGCGGGGTCCCAGCGGTCCTCGAGCACCACCGGCACAGCGAGCATGGGACCGATGAACAACCCCTGCAGCACCCCGGTGACCGAGGCCAGTGGGCTGATCAGGAAGATGCGGTCGTCGGCGCCGAGACCGGCCGCGGTGATGTAGTTCTGCGACGCCTTGACCAAGGTGCTCAGCGAGTGGATGACCCCCTTGGGCCGAGAGGTCGTGCCCGACGTGTAGAGCACGAAGGACGGCTCGTCGGCCGGTCGCGTCGGTCGGAGGGGCCCCGGCGGGTCCGACGCATGGGTGTCGATCCAGCGGCAGGCGTGGCGCAACGCCGGGTCGTCGACGGGCGGCCAGCCCAAAGCCACGCCGTACTCGGCGCCGGTGCGCGCCACGATATCGGCGACCTGCGCCGGACCCGCGCTGCGCGGTACGAGGAGAACCACCGCGTCAACCCGGGTCACCGCGTGCACTGCGACGACGGAGTCGACGTCGTTTCCGGCCACCACCACCACTGGCGTCGCGGCGCCGACACCGGCGTCCCGTAGCGCGTGCGCCGCGCGATCGACCCGTTCGTCGAGTTCTGCGTGGGTCAGCTCGATTCCGCGAGCGAACAGTGCCGGTCGCGTCGGATACCGCTCGGCGGCGCGGCGCACGACATCGAGCGGCCCGTCCGACCAGAAGCCGGCCTTCCGATACCGAGACCGCAGTCCGTCGGCTCGCTGCGTCGCATGGCGCAGCAGCGCGCGACCCCCACTCATGGCGTCCTCCGATGCAAATACCGATTCTCGTCAACGTAAATGTAACCTCTCGGGCATGCCGCAAATGACTTTCGAAGATCAGGTAGCCGTCGTCACGGGTGCGGGCGGGGGCCTCGGCCGCTGTCACGCACTCGAACTCGCCCGTCGAGGCGCCCGCGTCGTGGTCAACGATCTGGGCAGCGCGGTCGACGGTAGCGGCGCCTCTATCTCGGCCGCCCAAGCGGTGGTCGACGAGATCACCGCCGCCGGCGGCACCGCGATCGCCAACGGTGAATCCGTCGCGACCGAGGAGGGCGGCGCCGCGATCGTGGCCGCGGCGGTGGAGGCCTTCGGCCGACTCGACATCCTCGTCAACAACGCCGGCATCCTGCGCGACGCCGCGTTCAAGAACATGACCGCCGAACAGGTCGACGCGGTGATGTCGGTGCACCTGACCGGCGCCTTCAACGTCACCCGCGCCGCATGGCCGGTCATGCGCGAGCAGAATTACGGGAGAATCGTCCAAACGACCTCTGGCACGGGCCTGTTCGGTAATTTCGGGCAGACGAATTACGGCGCCGCCAAGATGGGCCTGGTCGGGATGATGCACGTGCTGGCGATCGAGGGCGCCCGCAACGGCATTGCCGTCAACGCCGTGGCGCCGATCGCCCGCACCCGGATGACCGAGGACATCATGGGCGACGCCGGCAAGGCAATGGACCCGGAACTGGTCACCCCGGTGGTCGTCTACCTGTGTCACCGTGACTGCGACCGCACCGCCCACATCTATTCAGTGGGTGCGGGCAAGGTGTCGCGAGTGTTCATCGGTGTCACCCAGGGCGTCGAGAACCGCTCACTGACAGCGGAATCCGTCGCCGCGGCCATCGACGAGATCGACGACCCCGCCACGTTCACCATTCGCGGCGGGCCCACCAACGCCTGACGTCAGCGACCCTGGAAGTTCGGTCGACGACGCTCGGCGAACGACGCCAGCCCTTCCTGCAGATCGGCGGTGTGCGACACCACCTCCTGTGCCCAGGCCTCCTGCTCGAATGCGCGGTCCCGGCCCGACTCCGACGACACCGACAGCAGGCGTTTGGTCAGTGCGAGCATGACCGTGGGGCCGGCGGCCAGTCGTCCGGCCAGTTCCTCGGCGACGACGTCGGTCTCGTCCGGTGCAACCACGCGGTTGACCAGGCTGAGCCGCTCGCAGGTCGCGGCGTCGACGGGTTCGCCGAGCATCAGCAGTTCGGTCGCCTTCCGCAGCCCGACAATTCTGGTCAGCAGGTATATGGCGCCGGAGTCCGGCAGGATGCCGCGGTGGACAAATGCCTCCACCAGTTTCGCCTCGGTGGACATCACGACCAGATCGCTGGCGAGGACCAGGCTGGCGCCTGCGCCCGCGGCCGCACCCTTGACCGCGGCCACGACCGGCTTGTCACAGTCCAGCACCGAGGCGACCAGTCGTTGCCATCCCTTCTGCAGCATCCGGGCGATGTCGCCGGGCTTCTTCTCCGACGGCGACTGTGTCGAATGCGGCCCCAATCCGGCGCCCGCGCAGAAGTGCCGGTCCCCCGCCGCCCGCAACAACACCGCCCGCACCGACGGGTCCTCGTCGGCCTGGTCGAAGGCCTCGGTCAGTGCGTCACGAGCCAACGGGGACAACGAGTTTCCTACATCCGGCCGGTCGATCGTGATCCGGCAGACACCGTCGGTTCCGATCGCGACCCGGATGCCTGACTCTTCCTCGATCAACTGGCTCACCCCTGCGTTAACGACGTTTCCGTTTTTCGGGTATCTTAATTTCCGCCGACGTCCGCGGGACGGTTTGGGCCGAACTCAGGAGGCGATGCGTGACCCAGTCCTCGGCAGCGGGCCAGATCACCGATGACGGTCTGGCCAGGTTGCGCGCCACCGTCGGCATCGCCGTCCCGCACACCCAGCCACCGCACTATCGCCGCCCCAACGAGGACACCTTCCGGATCGTCGCGGAAAGCTACGGTGACGCCAACCCGCTGTGGTCGGATCCCGAGTACGCGACGAAATCGGTGTGGGGTGAACCGATCGCGCCTCCCGCACTGGTCGGCGGCGACACCCTGATCGGCGAGGACGAGGTCACCGAACTCTCCGACGAGGACCGCGCGGCGACCAAGGGCGACCCACTGCGCGGCGTACACGCCTTCTATGCCTCCTCGGCACGGGAGTGGTGGGCGCCGCTGCGCGCCAACCGACGAATCTTCCGGCGCAACGCCCTTGTCGCCGCGCTCGACAAGAGCAGCGACTTCGCCGGGCGCGCAGTGCACGAGTGGTCGGCGCAGGTGTTCTGCGACGACGAAGGCAGCATCCTGGGCGGTCAGTACCGGAACATGATCCGCACCGAGCGCAGCAAGGCCCGGGGCCGCAAGAAGTACGAGTCCGTGCAACTCAAGACATGGACCGCCGACGAGATCGCCGAGCTCGACGAGCGCTACGCACGCGAGGCCCCCAGGGGCGCCGAGCCGCGCTGGTTCGAAGACGTGGCCGAGGGCGACCAGTTGGGCCCGCTCACCAAGGGCCCGCTGACCGTCACCGACATGGTGTGCTGGCACGTCGGCATGGGCACCGGCATGTACGGTGTGCGCCCGCTGCGGCTGGCCTGGCGTAACCGGCAACGCATCCCGCGCTTCTACACCCCTAACGGACACGGGATTCCCGACGTCGCACAGCGCGTGCACTGGGAGCCGGACGCCGCCCGAAATGCGGGGAACCCGACGACGTTCGACTACGGCCGGATGCGCGAGACATGGCTGATCCACCTGTGCACCGACTGGATGGGTGACGACGCCTGGCTGTGGAAGCTGGACTGCGAGTTCCGGCTGTTCAACTACGTCGGCGACCTGCAGACGATCAGCGGTGTCATCACGCGCAAGTACCTCGCCGAGGGCGACCGGCCGGCCGTCGACGTCGACCTCGCGGCCACCAATCACCGCGGCCAGATCACCGCGCCCGGCCATGCCACGATCCTGTTGCCGAGCAGGGACCGTGGCCCGGTCCGACTGCCGGATCCGCCGGGCGGTGCGACGAACCTCACCGATCTGTTGACGGCCGTGTCGGCCCAGTTCCGGGAGCGTTGAACCCGCCGTGACGTACTCGAGCGTTTCCGGGTTGAGGGCCGAACACGACGGCGCTGTGCTGTGCCTGACGCTGGACCGCGTCGACCGGCGCAACGCCGTCGACGACACCGTGCTCGACGCGATGATCGGCCACCTCGTCGCCGCGGGCACCGACGAATCGGTGCGCGTCATCCGCATCGACGCCGAAGGCCCGGACTTCTGCGCGGGGGCGGATCTGATCGCCAACAACGCGCGCTCTGAGCGCAAACCCCGGGTGGGCAGCACCCAGCGCCGGTTGCCCAACAAGGCCAACAGGTTGATTCCGTTGCTCCTCGAAACACAGGTTCCGGTCGTCTCCGTGGTCCGCGGTTGGGCCGCGGGCCTGGGCTTCCACGTCGCCATGGCATCGGACTTCTGTGTGGCCGCAGAAGACGCGCGGTTCTGGGAGCCGTTCATGGCGCGCGGCTTCACCCCCGACAGCGGCGCGGCCTGGCTGCTACCCCGGCTGGTCGGGATGGTGCGCACCCGTCGGTTGCTGATGCTCGGCGAAGAGCTGTCGGGAGCCGCCGCGGCCGAGTGGGGCATCATCCACGAGGCCCATCCTGATGACGAACTCGACTCTGCCGCAACCCAACTCGTTGACCAGCTGGCCGCCGCACCGACGGTGGCCCTGGGTCTGACCAAGTGGCTGCTGCAGAGTGCCAACGGGCTCGATCTCGACCGCCATCTGCAGAACGAGGCGATGGCGCTCGAACTGTCGAGCCGCAGCGAGGACTTCAAGGAAGGCCTGGGCGCCTTCCGCGACAAGCGCGACGCGGATTTCAAGGGCCGTTGACGACGAGATGACGCCATTGCCGATCACGCCGGAAACATCCGCGGCCGACGCCGTCAGTGTGGTGCGGCAGTGGATCGAGGCCGAGGTGCCGGCCAGTTGGCGTGCCGCCGCGGCCGAGGGGCCCGCCGCGTTGAGGTCCGTTCGCACACCACAGGATTACCGCGACTGGTACCCGACGTTCGCCCGTGCGGGACTGGTGGCACCGACCTGGCTGCCCGAACACGGCGGCCTTGGCATCGGCAACGACGTCGCTCGCGCGATCGAGAGTGTGCTCGCACCGCTGCGGTTGACCCGGCTCAACCCGTTGGGGCTCAACAACACCGCCGCGGCCCTGTTCAGCCACGGCACCGAAGAGCAGCGGCGGCGCTTTCTGCCGCCCATCGTGGGTAACGAGGAGAAGTGGTGTCAGCTCTTCAGCGAGCCCGGCGCGGGCTCGGATCTCGCGTCGCTGGCGACCCGGGCGGTGCGCGACGGGGACCACTGGGTGATCTCCGGACAGAAGGTGTGGACCACCTGGGCCGATGAGGCCGACTTCGCGATCCTGCTCGCCCGCACCGATCCCGATCAGCCCAAACACCGGGGCATCACCTACTTTCTGCTCGACATGCGCCAACCGGGCGTCGAGGTGCGGCCGCTGCGCCAGATCACCGGTGAGTCGGAGTTCAACGAGGTATTCCTCGACGGGGCCCGGGTGCCCGACGCAAATCGGGTCGGGGAGGTCAACGACGGCTGGCGGGTCAGCGCGTCGACCCTGTCGAGTGAACGACAGATGGTGTCGGGTTCGGGCTCCGGCGGCATGGGCCGCCTCGGCGGATCCAGCGCGGAACGGCTGATCTCCCTGGCCCGCGAAACCGGACGCTGGGACGACCCCGTCGTACGGGTCAAGATCATGCGGCTGTGGGCGCAAGAGCAGATCCGCGGCTGGACCAACGCCCGTGTGCGCGCGGCCCTTTCGGCCGGACAATCTCCCGGCGCGGCGTCCTCCATCGGCAAGGTCCATCAGGCCACGCTCAACCAGCAGATCCAGGACCTCATGGTGGACCTGCTGGGCACCGCCGCGGTGGCATGGCCGGCGACCGACGACCCCGATGCACTGCCACGCGAAGTCCAGGGCATGATGCGCAGCCTCGCCAACAGCACCGAGGGTGGCACGACCGACATCAACAAGAACATCCTCGGCGAGCGCGTGCTCGGGCTGCCCAGAGAACCTGATCCGTGGAAGGGTAAGCCCTGGAAGGAGATTCCGCGGTCATGAGCGTCTACCAGCGATTGACCGTGCACAAGTCCGACGGCGTCGGGTGGCTCATCTTGAACCGGCCCGATGCGGGCAACGCGTTCGATGCGTTGATGCTCGACGAGCTCGAGGCCGCCTGGGCCCGGCTGGACGCCGACCCCGAGGTGCGTGTCATCGTCAACACCGCCGACGGCAAGGCGTTCTGCACCGGTATGGACGTGGTCCAGGTGGCCAGGGACAAGCAGGCGATGCGCAAACATTCTCGCCGCACGCGCGACGCCGAGTTGAAGATCTCGTCGTGGCACTGTGACGTGTGGAAGCCGGTGATCGCGGCGGTGAACGGGGTGTGCGCGGGCGGCGGCCTGCATCTGGTCGCCGACGCCGATATCGTCATCGCCGCCGAGGAGGCGTCGTTCGTCGATCCGCACGTGTCGGTGGGCCAGGCCGTCGCGTACGAGGCGATCACCCTGCTTCGCAAGTCACCGATGGAGGCGATCACCCGAATGACACTGAGCGGCAAGGGGGAGAGGATTTCCGCCCAACGCGCGTACGAGCTGGGCATCGTCTCGCAGATCGTGCCGCTCGGTGAGCTGCGGGCGGCGGCCGGGCAGCTGGCCGCGGCCATCGCGACCAACTCCCCCACCGCGATGCGGGCCACCAAGAAAGCGCTGTGGCACAGCCTGGAGGTCGGCCTGTCCGAGGCCAGGACGGCGGCCGCTGGCGAGATCTGGCGCTTGCGCGACCACCCCGACCACGCCGAAGGCGCACAGGCGTGGCGCGAGAAGCGTCCGGCGCGCTGGCAACCACTTGATTCAGTGGAGGTTTCGTGACCTATCAGAGGCTGATCGTCGAGCGTCGCGGCCCGGTGGGCTGGATCATCAACAACCGGCCCGATCGGCTCAACGCCTACGACTCGGTGATGCGTGAAGAGTTCCCGAAGGCGTGGGCGGAACTCGACGCCGACCCCGACCTGCGGGTGATCGTGCACACCGGCAACGGCAGGGCCTTTCAGGTGGGCGCCGACGTCGACGATCTCGATGGCGAAGGCGTGCAGCAGTACCGGGAGACCATGCGCACGATGGACCTGAAACTCACGGGCAGGCACTGCAATGTGGGTAAGCCGGTCATCACCGCGGTCAACGGCGTGTGTGCGGGCGGCGGACTGCACTGGGTCGCCGACGCCGACGTGGTGATCGCGGCCTCCGACGCCACGTTCGTCGACCCGCACGTGTCCATCGGTCAGGTCAGCGCCATGGAGACGATCGCGCTGATGCGGAAGATGCCCGCCGAAGCGGTGCTGCGGATGGCGCTGGTCGGCAGCCACGAACGGCTCAGCGCCCAGCGCGCATACCAACTCGGCATGATCAGCCAGGTCGTCGATCCGCCCGAAAGGTTGCGCGACGTCGCGCAGGAATTGGCGGAGAAGATCGCCAGGAACTCACCCGCGGCGATGCGGGCCACCAAACGGGCCCTGTGGGGTGCGCTGGAGCACGGACTGACCGATGCATGCCGCGAAGGCGCCAAACACCTGACGTCGATGTGGGGCCATCCCGACCAGAACGAGGGCCCGCAGGCATTCGCCGACAAGCGGCCTCCCAATTGGCAGCCGCTGGAAGCGGACTCGTGAGTCTCGCCGATCTGTTGTCCGAACTTCCCGACACCGCCGTGCACACACTGGACGTCGACGTGTCCCGGGCCGACCTGACCACGAGCGCCGATCAGCTGGGCGCGGTGCTCACCGATGCCGGGCTGACGACCGGTCAGGTGGTCGCGGCGATGCTACCCAACGACGCCACCACGGTCGCGGCACTGTTCGGCACCTGGCGGGCCGGTGGCGTCTACGCGCCGCTGAACCCGAGAGCGGCGGATGCGGAGTTGGCCGTCCAGCTGGAAACCCTGACACCGGTCGCAGTGATCACGACGCCCGCACTGGCCCATCGCTTCTCGACGTTTTCGTTGCCCGTCATCACCGGAACCAGACTGGCGTGGACGCTGAACTCGTCGCCACCACCACCCGCGGGCACCCGGCAGTACGACCCCGACGTCGCGTTGCTGCAG
Organism: Mycolicibacterium sp. XJ1819; assembly: GCF_053483675.1. Classification (NCBI taxonomy): domain Bacteria; kingdom Bacillati; phylum Actinomycetota; class Actinomycetes; order Mycobacteriales; family Mycobacteriaceae; genus Mycobacterium; species Mycolicibacterium sp. XJ1819. Next base: position 164,592 of record NZ_JBEFST010000002.1, read on the forward strand.
TTCACCTCCGGGACCACCGGGCCGCCGAAGCCGGTGCCGCTGCGCCACACCACCGTGCTCGACCTGATCGACCGGCTGCTGGCGAAACTACGGGGAGCAAAACGGCGGAGCCGCAAGGACAATCGTGCGCCGATGCCCAATCTGGTGCCACTGTCGTTGTCGCTGTGGGCTGGTATCTACCAGGTACTGTTCGCCTTCCGGGCGGGCTCCGGCGTCGTGCTGATGGACCGGTTCTCGCCTGCAGACTTCGCAGCGCTGGTGCAGCGCCACCAGCTGCGCTCCACGGTGTTGCCGCCGGCAGCGCTGACCATGGTCCTGCACGACGAATCGGTCACAGACCTGTCGCCGCTGAAGATCGTCCGATCCATCACTGCTCCGCTCTCCCCGGTTCAAGCCGCGCGGTTCCGTGACAAGTTCGGTGTGATCGTGTTGAACTCGTACGGCCAGACGGAACTCGGCGGTGAGGTCGTCGGCTGGTCGGCCGCCGACGCCCGTGAATGGGGCGAGACCAAACTGGGCTCGGTGGGACGGCCGCTTCCGGGTATCGACGTCAAGATCGCCGATGACGAGGTGATGGTCCGCACCCCGACGACAGCGGCGCGCAAGATCGACCCCGCATTTGTCGACAGGCTCACCGACGACGGCTGGTTCCACACCGGTGATCTCGGCTGGTTCGACGACGACGGGTTTCTGTGGCTCGACGGCCGCGTGTCGGACATGATCAACCGCGGCGGGCTGAAGGTGTTTCCCGGCACCGTCGAAGACGTGCTTCTGGCCGCCGACGGAATCCGAGAAGCCGCGGTGGTGGGCATACCCGACGAACGCCTCGGCGAAGTGCCGTGGGCCTTCGTCGTGCGCGCCGACGACCGGATCGGCGAGCGGGAGCTGATCGCCTGGTGCCGTGAGCGCCTGACGCCGTACCGCGTCCCGGTGCGTGTGGTCTTCGTCGATCGACTGCCGCGCAACGACGTCGGCAAGGTGGTCAAACGCGAACTCGTCGCCCTCGCCGACGTGCACCGGTCGGGACGGTGACGTGGCTGCTCCTACGGTCGTCTTCGGTCCACCCGAGGGACCTTCCAGCGCGCTGACAGCGGAACTCGACGCGGTATTGGTCGCGTCAGAATCCGAAATACCCACCGAGGTCACGGGCGCCGTCGTCATCGCAGACCCATGTCCACCACCGGCCGACGTGGTGACGCTGAGCGGCGAGGACTGGCGTCGCCTGGTCGACGACTCGATGTGGCGCACACTGTCTGCGCTGCAACGGGCACGGGCAGCTTTCGGCGCCGAGGGCGGTCGGATCGTGGTGGTCGTCCCGACCATCGGGATGGCGGGCGCCGCCGGCCTGGTTGCGTACACCACCGCCCTCGAGGGGATTCGGGCAATGGTGAAATCCGCTGCCCGCCAATGGGCTTCGCAGGGCATCGGCGCCAACCTGGTGGCCGTCCCGCTGTCCATGTTCACCGACGACGGCGCCGCTGCGGCCGGGCATCTGACCGCGCCGGCGGTGGTCGACGACTCCACCCTGATCCACACCGTCGCCGAGTCGGTGAAGTTCCTGCTCCAGCCGAACCTCGCCCATCTCGCCGGCGAGACGATCGTCGCCGACGGCGGGTCGGTGATGCTGCCGTGATCCTCACCGGCTTGACCGCGTTGGTGACCGGCGCCGGAGCCGGCGTGGGCCGCGGCATCGCGATGGCGCTGGCCGCCGAGGGAGCCCACGTCATCGTGGCCACGAGATCGCAGACCGGGCAGGCCGTCGTTGCCGAGATCGGCTCGCGAGGCCATCGGGCGACCTGGGTACGCTGCGACGTGACCGACTCCGGCTCGGTCGCCGGGGCCGTCGACCTGGCCGTTACCAGCACAGGACGACTCGACGCGGTGGTGCACAACGCCACGAGCACTATGTCCAGCCAACCCCACCAGCTCGTCGACGTCGACCGCGCGCTGTGGACCGACCATTTCTCGGTGTCGCTGAGTGGAGCCCACCACTGCGCCGCTTCGGCCTATCCCGCGCTCAAAGAGCGCGGTGGATCGTTTCTGGTGATGACTTCCCCGGCAGGCATGGAAGGCAGCGCCACGCTGCCGCTCTACGCCACCATGAAGGGCGCGCTGCGCGGCTTCGCCAAGAGCCTGGCGCGAGAGTGGGCGCCTCACCGCATCACGGTCAACATCGTCTCGCCCCTGGCGTATTCGCCCGCCATGACCGCCGCCATCGAGGCCGAGCCCGCCATGGAGGAGCGCCTCTCGCACCGAATCCCGTTGGGCCGTATCGGCGACCCGGAACGCGATATCGGTGCCGCCGTCGCCTTCCTTGTCGGTCCTCAGTCGCGCTACGTCACCGGACAGACCCTGGGCATCGACGGCGGCCACTACACGAATCCGTAGAAGGCACCGCCATGGAAACCGGACTTGTCCTCCGGGATTTCGTGCACGCCGCCGAAGGACACGGATTCGCCCGCCTGTGGGCGGTCGACCACCTCGTGCTGCCAGAGCGCGTCACCGCGACATCGACTGCTTGCCGCACGTCGCTGCGGTTGCCGGCCAGAAAACGAAGGGCCCACATCCGGGTACGCTCGACACCGACCGAGAATGTATCCTCTCGTTTTAGGATAACGACGCTATCGTCTCGCCGGGGCGAGTGAGAGGAATCGACGATGACCGAGCCCAACGCCTTCGAAGTGTGGGATGCCGACAACCACATGTACGAAACCATCGACGCCTACACGCGTTATCTTCCGGAGAAGTACTCGGACGCGCTGAAATTCGTCGACGTCAACGGCCGCAAGAAACTTCAGATTCTCGGCGTCATCACCGAAACGATCCCCAACCCGACATACGAGGTGATCCCGACGCCGGGCGCCTGGTCCGACTACTTCCGGGGCATAAATCCCGACGGCAAGACGCTGCGCGAGCTCGCCGAGCCGATCCGCTGCCCCGACGAGTTCCGCCGCCCCGACCTGCGCCTGGCGTTGATGGACCGTCAGGGCGTCGACGGTGCGGTGATGTTCCCGACGACCGCGGGGATGCTCGAGGAGAGGACCAAGTCCGACACCGAGCTCACCCACGCCGTCACGCACGCGTTCAACCGGTGGCTGCTCGAGGACTGGACGTTCAACTATCAGAACCGGATCTTCCCCGTCCCCGCGATCTCACTGAACGATCCCGCGCTGGGGGTCAAGGAACTGGAGTGGTGCCTGGACAACGGCGCCCGGACGGTGCTGATCCGGCCTGCGGCCGTCCCGCGTGAGGATGGCACGTCGCGCTCCCCCGCACTGCCCGAGTTCGACGACTTCTGGCGCCTGGTGGAGTCGTCGGGAATCTCGGTACAGATGCACAATTCGGATTCCGGTTACGAGCGCTACGTCGACGACTGGGAGGATGCCGCGGAGTTCAACGGGTTCGCGTTGAGCAAGTTGCGCGGTTTCATCTACGAGGAGAGCAGGAACATCTTCGACACCCTGGCGGCGTTCGTCGCGCACGGGGTCTTCGAGCGCTTCCCCGGGGTGCGCATCGGCGTTGTCGAGAACGGTGGTTCGTGGGCCTACCGCCTGCTGGACGTGTTCGACCGGGTGTATCGCAAGCGGCCGAAGGATTTCGACGAGCACCCTGGTGACGTCTTTCGCAGGCACGTCTGGATCAATCCGTTTCACGAGGAAGACATGTCGCAGCTCATCGAGTTGCTGGGCGCCGACCGCGTGATGTTCGGCTCGGACTACCCGCACCCCGAGGGTCTCGCCCAACCCGCGGATTTCGTCAAGGAACTCGCCAACCTTCCGGCCGAGACCACCGCGAAGGTCATGGGCGCCAACCTCAAGCAACTAATAGGCGTGTGACTCACGCGAACCGCACGCGAAGTTCGTTTTTCAACACCTTGCCGGTGAGGTTGCGCGGCAGCGCCTCGACCAGCTCCAGGCTCTCCGGTGACTTGTGCCTGCTGAGCCCGAGCGCCTGACAGTGCTCGGCGAGCATGGCCAACGTCACCTCGGTATCGGGGCGGGCCACCACGACCGCGCACACCCGTTCACCGGTGCGCGGGTCGGGCACGCCGATCACCGCGACGTCGGCCACCGCCGGATGGGTGGCCAGCACACCCTCGATCTCCAGCGCCGAGATGTTCTCCGCGTTGCGGATGATGGCGTCCTTTATCCGTCCGGTCACTACGACATTGCCGTCGGCGTCGATGCGGCCGCGGTCACCGCTGCGAAACCAGCCGTCGGCGTCGAACGCGTCGGCGTTCAAGGTCTCGTCAACGTAGCCGAGGAAGCACTGCGGTCCCTTGAGCCGCAACTCACCCTCCTCACCCGCGCCGACGTCGCGCTCGGACTCGTCGACCACCCGCACCGACACCCCGGGCACCGGCCTGCCGACCGTGTGATCGAGCACCTCGGGCTCGGCATCCGGCCGCGGTGAGGTGGCCACCGGGAACTCGGTCAGACCCCAGGAATTCGCGACCCCGGCGACCGAAAGCGTTTCGCGTACTTGGCGACCCAACTCCGCGGTGATCGGTGCACCGCCGCCCACACAGCCCCGCAGGTTCGGGAACAGCGGCTCGCTGCCGTGTTCGCGTTGCGCGGCCATGTAGGCGACGAAAAACGGTGTCGCAGTGCCGAGCAGAGTGGGCCGGTGCGCGGCGATGGCCAGCGGGCCGGACACCGGATCGAACGCGTCGAACAAGACAAGTCGCATGCCGGTCAACAGGCTGGCCGCCAACATCGCGGCGCCGCCGATGTGTGACACCGGGAACGGAATCGGGTTGACGTCGCTGCTCGACGCTCCGACCATGCCGACCACTCCTGCCGATCCCGCGATCACGGAGCGGTCGCAGTGCCGCACCCCCTTCGGCGCCGCGGTGGTGCCCGACGAGTAGTACACCCATCGCGGCAGCGTTGCCGACGTCGGCACCGGCGGCAGCGTCGCCGGATCGCCCGCGGGCAGGCGCAGCCCGTCGGTGAGCGGTGCTTCGTGGTCGACGACCACGACCGTCATCGGCCGCTTGCTCACCAGGTCCTCGGCCAACGCCACATGGTCGTACCCGCGCCATCTACCCGGCACCACGATGACTTCCGTACCGAGTTGTGCTGTAGCGAAACCGACTTCGTGTTCACGCCAGATCGGCAGGATCGGGTTCTGGACGGCGCCGAGCCGGGTCAGCGCCACCATCACCACCATCGTCTCCAGCGTGGTCGGCAGCTGCCAGGAGACCACCGTGCCGTCGGTGACGCCCCGCTCGGCCAGCGCCGCGGCGGTACGCTGCGCCGCATCGCGCAACTGTGCGTTGGTCAGGCTGCGGCCGAAATCGTCGACGAGCACGACCCGGTCCGGATACGCCTGCGCCGCCGCGTCGATCAGGCTCCAGTACGTCTGCGCCATCAGCGGGAAGGGAGAAGCAGACGCCGTTTGGCCAGAATGTTGCGCATCATCTCGTTGCTCCCACCGGACACGGTGTATGCCCGCGACCACAGCCAGCATTCTTTCAGACGTTGTTTGGCCAGCCCGACGCCCGGATCGGCGTCGACGGTGCAAACCATCGCGGCCAGCTCAGCGCCGTAGGCCGACACCTGGTGATACGTCTCGGCGAAACTGAGCTTCGCGATCGAACCGTCGCCCACCTGCTCGGCGTCGGCGACCAGACGTTCGACGTGGTCGTCGATGAAGGCCTTGGCCACCTCCACCTCCACGGCCAACTCGGCGACCTTCTGGCGGATGTCCTCGTGCTGCGTGCCGGGCACGCCGTCGATGAGACCGTGCGAGGCGACCGTGACGAGGTCGTCGATCAAGAGTTCCAGCAAGATGACGTTGCCGCCGATGCCGAAGCGCTCGAAGTCCAAACCCGCCATGATGATCGACCAGCCTTGGCCTGGTTCGCCGATCAGACTGTCCGGGGAGAGCCGCACACCGTCGAAGAAAATTTCGTTGACCTCGATCGCGTCGTTGATCGTTCGGATCGGGCGGACTTCCACCCCTGGCGCCGACAGCGGCACGATGAACGCCGACAGTCCGTGGTGGCGCGACGACGACGGGTCGGTGCGGATCAGCGCCAGACCCATATCGGCCCAGTGCCCGTCGGTGATCCAGGTCTTCTGTCCGTCGAGTACCCAGGATCCGTCGGGCTGCGGTACGCCCTTGCTCCGGACGGCGGCGATGTCGCTGCCCGCATCGGGTTCGCTGAGCAGCTGGCACCACACATGCTCGCTGCGCCTTATCGGCGACAACAGCGTCGACTTCTGCTCGTCGGATCCGAAGTGCAGCAGCACATGAGCCGCCAGATTCACCTGGTCCACCGGCCGCGGCGCGCGGGCGCGCAGGATCTCCTCGGAGACGATGCGATCGTGCAACGGGTGATGATCAGCGCGGCCGCCGAACTCGACCGGCCAATCCGCGCCGACGAATCCCGCGTCGAACAAGGACGCGAACCACGTGCGCAGCTGGTTCTGCTGCTCGGCGGTGTCCGGCGCCCGACGTCCTTCCCTCGCCTCGAATGGTGGCGCATGTTCGGCGATGTGCGCCCTGATCCGGCTGCGGAATTCGGCCAACTCGCCCTCCGTTGGCCGCGGGGCGTTCACCAGCCGCCCCTGTCGGCGAGAAGCGCTCTGCTGGATCGGGCCGTGCCCAGCAGAAAGGCGTTGGTGAACACCCGGCGCAGTTCGTGGTGCAGAGGATACTCCCAGGTGAATCCGATACCGCCGGACAGTTGCATGCACTCGTCGACCGCGGCGGTGGCCTTGGCGGCGACGAACGCGTGCGCTACCGCGGACAGGGTGAGCGCGTCGTCAGCACCAGCGGCCGAGGCCCGGGCGGCCTTCATGACGACCGCGCGGGCCTTCGCCTCGAAGACCAACAAATCGACCAACCGGTGTTGTATCGCTTGGAAACTCGCGATCGGCACGCCGAAGGCCACCCGCTCCTTGAGGTAGCCGACCAATCGGTCGAATGTCGCCGACAACGCCCCGAGTGAGTCCGCGCTGAGCAGGACCCTGGCCAGTGCAAGCAGTTGGTCCGCTCGTTCGGGTCCACCGATGAGCGTGCCCTGCGCCTCGCCGAGTTGCACTCGCCAGACTCCACGACTGACGTCCAACAGCTCGTCGTCGTGCTCTCGCGGCAGCGTGTCGGCCCCCTCAAAAAGCTGGATTCCGTTGGGGCCCAGCGTGACAACGATGTCGATCGCATCCGCACTGGCAACCCGGACGACATCGCCTGTCAGCGCGCACGCTGCCGTGGCAGTCCCGTCGAGCATTCCGGGCAGCCACCGGTCGCGCGCCGCGCCCGGCGCCGAACCCAGCGCCGACGCGGCAATGACGCAACCGAGCCACTGCGCCGCACTCTGTGCGCGACCAAGTTCCTCGGCGAGCAGTGTGGTCTCCACCGGCCGCCACCCGCTGCCGCCAAGGTCTTCGTCGACGAGCAACCCGGTCCAATCCATGGCCGCCAGCTCCTTGACGGAGCTCTGGGCGCCCCGGCCTGCCAAGAAGTCTCGCGCCTCGGCGCGCAGCAGATCGAGGTCGACGTCCGCCGAATCCTCTTGCGTCATACCGCAGTTAGCTCCAGGCGAGCAGAAGATCGGCGTTGTCGCGCATGATCCGCTTCTTGGCCGCGTCATCGAGCGGGTCGAGCAGCTTGACGAAGTCGGCGGGCTCGGCCAGCCCCTCGGCGTGCGGATAATCCGAGCCCATCAGCAGGCATTCGTCGTAGCCCAACCGCGCCACGATCGCCGGGATGTCGTCCTCGGGATAGGGGACCACACCGACGTGCCTGCGGAAGATCTCCGACGGACGCTCGGTGAGCTTGCCGCCGATCCACGGCCCGTTGCGGCCCATGCCGCGACTCTTGTCCATGTGGATGACGAACTGCGGGACCCACTCGGCGCCGTGTTCGGCGACCAGCACGTTGAGCCCGGGGAAGCGGCCGAAGAGGTTGTCGAAGATCAGCGCCGACAGTGTGTCCTCGATCGGCCGTTGGCCGTAGACGTTCATCCACTGCCAGGCCGACATGTGCCAGGCGGCGGGGTCGGGGTTGTGCCCCCAGGCCGGTGAGATGGCGTCGAAGTACCAGAAGGGCTGGATGTGGAACACCAGGGTGCAGCCGGCTTCCTGCAACCGTGCGTAGATCGGGTCGAAGTAGGGGTCCCCGGGCGAACGGCCGTAGGCAGGCCCGGTCGGCAACAGCACCAAGCGGGCTCCCTGCTCGATGATCGCCTCCGTTTCGGCGATCGCGGAATCCAGATCCCGCAGCGACAGCAGCGCGGTGGCGTAGATCGTGTCCCGGTAGTTGAAACCCCACGTCTCGTCGAACCAGCGATTGAACGAGCGCAGGTTGGCGTAGAGCGCCTCGGTGTCGTCGACATAGTGCTCGGCGGCCAACGCCATTCCCGCCGGGAATACGACCGCGCGTTCGACGTTCTGTTGTCTCATCACCTGCAGACGTGGTTCGCGCTCGAGCCACTCCGGCTGCATCGGCTGCGGCTGGTAGGTCTCATCGGGGTTGCCCGAGCCCATCTGCTTGAGCATCTCCTTGAGCGACCCCGGTCGGTAGGCGAGGTCGAAACCGAGGCCGGCCTCGCTGTTGAAGGTGGCAACCCGATGACCGGCGAGGATGACTTCATTTCCATCGGCCGCCCGCACCGGGGTGATGGCCCGATCGTGAAATTGCTTCGGCAGATACCGAGTAAACGCATCACGGGTCTCGTAGCAGTGCGTATCGCAGTCAAAGATCTCGTAATCGAGTTTGGTCGTCACTGCCGGCTCCTTCACACCCGAGAATCCGTATTCTCCTAATCCAGAAAACATACTATCCTCGGCCCCCATGACCGGAAGCGAGACCGACGCACTTCGGCAGGCAGTGCGCGAGTTCCTGGGGTCGGTCTCGCCGACGAGTCGAGTCCGCGAGCTGATGGCCACCGAAGCGGGCCATGATCCGGCGGTGTGGTCCCAGATGGCCAACGAGTTAGGTCTACATGGCATCGCCGTGCCCGAACAGTTCGGTGGTGCGGGCGCCGGCCTGGCCGAACTCGCGGTGGTCTTCGAGGAAACGGGCGCGGTCCTGCTGTGCGCCCCGTTCTTCTCCACGGTCGCACTGGCGATCCCGACGCTGCTCGGCAGCGCAGACACGATCGCGATGAGCGAGTACCTACCGTCCCTCGCCGACGGTTCGAAAACCGCCACCGTTGTTCTCAACGGAACTCTCGATGCCTGGGATCCCGACGCGGTGACGTTGACGGCGCGCAGCGACGGCGACGGCTACCGGCTTTCCGGAGACGCCGAACGGGTTATCGACGGACACACGGCGAATATCATTCTGGCCGCGGCGAGTACGGACGCGGGCATCTCTCTGGTCGCGGTCAGCGCGGACGCCGACGGGCTCACCCGCGAACCACTGGCAACGCTCGACCGTACGCGCAAGGTGGCCAAGCTGAGCTTCGACGGCGTCCCCGCCCGCCTCATCGGCGCCGACGGCGGCGCGGCCGCCGGCCTCGAGCGGGCATACCACCTCGCGATCGTCGCGCTCGCCGCCGAACAGGTGGGTGCGGCGCAACGCTGCCTCGACATGGCCGTGCGCTACGCCAAAGAACGGATCCAGTTCGGACGCGCCATCGGCAGCTTTCAGGCCGTCAAGCACCGTTGCGCGGACATGCTCGTACTGGTGGAGGGCGCCCGGTCCGCGTTGCAGCACGCCGCCGAGGTTCCCGACGGTGAACAGCGGGCCGTGGCGGCCTCGGTGGCCAAGATGGCCTGCTCGGAGGCGTTTCTCCAGGTGGCACTGGACAACATGCGCATCCACGGTGGCATCGGGTTCACCTGGGAGCACGACGCACACCTCTACGTCCGTCGCGCGAAAGCCACCCAGTTGATCTTCGGCAGCCCCGACTACCACGCCCAACGCCTGGCCACCCTGGTCACCACATCAAGCCACTAGATCAAGCCACTAGCCGGAAGGACGACGATGCCCGTTTCGTACTCGCTCGAACTGCCCACCCAACGGGTGGAGGCAGTGCCGGAGTTCGTCACCGCCGAGGCGATTGCGGAGATCGCCCGCGTCGCCGAGGCCAACGGGTACGCCGCGGTGCACGTCACCGACCACCCCGCACCCGACGCGAAGTGGCTCGACCACGGCGGACACCACGCGCTGGATCCGTTCGTCGCGCTGTCGTTCGCGGCCGCGGCGACCACCGACGTGAAATTGCTGACCAACGTCTACATCGCCGCCTACCGCAACCCCTTCCTGGGCGCGAAGTCGATCCACAGCCTTGCCGTGCTGTCCGGGGGCAGGCTCATCCTCGGCACGGCAGCCGGCTATCTCAAGCCCGAATTCAAGGCGCTGGGAGTCGATTTCGACAACCGCGGGGCATTGCTCGACGAAGCGCTCGACGTGCTGGCCAAGGTGATGACCGGTGAGGACACCGCCTACGAAGGCACGTCGTTCAACGCGCGCGGAGTCCGGCTGCGACCGGTTCCTGTGGCTCCTCCACCGATCTGGGTGGGCGGCAACAGCAAACCCGCCGTGCGGCGCGCGGTGACACGTGCCCAAGGCTGGGCACCCTTCAACACCTTCGGCTACGCGACGGCGTCGCGCACTGCCGAAATCTCCACGCTCGAGGAACTGGAGGCGGCGATCGGCTGGGCCAAGAAGTACGCAGCCGAGATCGGTCGCACCGAGCCGCTGGACATCTGCTTCTCGGCGGGCACCATGCTCGACGACAGCAGATCGGCCGACGAACGCCACGCCACCATCGCGAAACTCGAGGCGATGGGCGTGACCTGGCTGACCATCGCTCCCCAGGGCACCAACCGCGCCGAAGTCCTCGAACGCGCACATGCGTTCGCCGAGGAGTTCATCACCGCATGAGGCTGTCGGCGGCAAAGCCGTCGACACCGATCCGCCGGTGTGCGAACAACCACCGCCCGTTGACCGGTACCAGGACATCGCGATAACGGCCCCAGTGGTCGAGCCCGACGTCGGTGTGCACCGCGAAGTAACTGCTGACCTCGACACGATCCCGCGCGACCGCGCCGAAGCGAATGCTCGAAACGTGATGGCGGACGTGCGACGGACCTCGCTTGGCCGCACCCGGCTCCTGGGCCATCGCCGCAGCGAGACCCGCTTCGATGGCCGCGGGCCCCGTCAGCGGTTCGGCACCGCCGCTGAATTCCAGGACACCGTCGGGCGCGAAACACTGCGCCAGCGAGTGGAGGTCGAAACGTTCGGTGGCCGCGGTGTAGTCGGACAGCGTCTGACGAACGGACTCCCGCACCTCCAGCTCCCAGCTGTCCATCTGCACTCCTGTAAACATAAATTGCCGACTCACGATAACGTGTGTTCTCATGCCGCAACCAAGCCTGCTCGACCTGATCAATCCAGCCACCACCGCACTGGTCACCCAGGAGTGCCAGGGCGGGGTGATCGGCCCGCAAGCCGGCCTGCCGATGCTCGCCGAGGAGGCGCGTCGCGAGGCGATCCCGAACATCGCCAGGCTGCTCGACGCCGCGCGCGCGGCCGGCGTCACGGTGGTGCACTGCCTGATTCAGAGGCGCCCAGACAACCGCGGGGCCAACACCAACGCCAGGCTGTTCATGGCGGGCAAGTCCTTTCCCGCCGACTTGACGCCGGGAAGCCCCGGCGCCTCCCTGTTACCGGAGCTCGGCGAGGACCCAAGCGACATCGTCCTGACTCGTCTGCACGGCGTCGGCCCCATGACGGGCACCGACCTCGACTCTGTGCTGCGCAACCTGAATATCAGCACGATTGTGGGAGTCGGTGTTTCGGTCAACATCGCGATACCGAACTTCGTGATGGATGCCGTCAACCGCAGCTACCAGTTCGTCCTGCCTCGCGACGCGGTGAGCGGCTATCCGCGGGAGTATGCGGAGTCGGTCATCGACAACTCGCTGGCCCTGCTCGCGACGGTGACCACGACCGACGCGGTGGTCCAGGCGTGGAAGGACCTCGCCGCCGGCTGAACCCGGTATGGATGTCGCCGACGCTTTGGTGATAACGTCATTCTCACTTACCGTAAACGGTCATATTCGCTGCTCTGAGGAGGTCGGCCACATGGCTACCCGGTCCCTGCCGTACCCGGTCTTCGACATCGACAACCACATGTACGAGACCACGGACGCCCTCACGAAGTACCTGCCGAAGGAACACCGCGGCAAAGTCGGCTACGTCGAGGTCAACGGGCGGCCGAAGCTCGTCGTGAAAAACCACATCAGCCATATGATCCCGAACCCGACCTTCGAACGGGTGGCGCGGCCCGGCAGCGCCGAAGACTACTTCATGGGGAACAATCCCGAAGGGTTGAACTTCCGCGAATTCATCGGCGAGGCAATGGATGTGATCCCCGCATACCAGGAACCGGCCCCCCGTCTCGAGCTCATGGACGAGTTGGGCCTCGACCAGTGCGTCATGTACCCCACCCTCGCCAGTCTGATCGAGGAACGCACCACCGACGACGTGATCCTGACCCACGCGATCATCCATGCGCTCAACGAGTGGATGTACGAGCATTGGACGTTCAACTACCACGACCGGATCTTCGCGACGCCCGTCATCTGCCTGCCGTTGGTCGACGAGGCCATTCGCGAGTTCCACTGGGGTCTCGAGCGCGGCATGAAGACCTTCCTGGTCCGGCCCGCGCCGGTGCCGAGCCGGTTCGGTGGATCGCGCTCCATGGGGCTGCCCGAATTCGACCCGTTCTGGGAGGAGGTCGTCAACGCAGGCATCCCGGTCACCCTGCACGCCTCCGACAGCGGCTACCAGAAGCACCTGATGGAATGGGAGGGCGGCGACGAGTACCTGTCGTTCAAGCCCAGCGCGCTGCGCGAGGTGGTGATGGGCCACCGCGCCATCGAGGACACCCTGGCGGCGTTGATCTGCCACGGTGCGCTGTCGCGCTTCCCGGATCTGAAGATCTTGTGTGTCGAGAACGGCAGCGGGTGGGTGCGCAACCTGCTCGACCAGCTCAACACCGCGTACAAGATCATGCCGAAGGAATTCGACGAACACCCCGTCGAGGTGTTCAAGCGCAACATCTACATTCACCCGTTTCTCGAGGACGACCTGGCCGGGATCATCGACATCATGGGCGAGGACCACGTGATGTTCGGGTCCGACTTCCCTCATCCGGAAGGCATCGGCGACCCGCTGAGTTTCGTGGACCGGCTCGACGGCGTCTCCGAAACGGCAAAGGCGAAGATCATGGGCGGCAACGCGATCGAGCAGTTGGGGCTCATCCGATCGGGATCAGCTTGAACGGCATCTCGATGTTGAGAACCTTGTTCACCCCGCATGCCCCGCTTACAGCCAGCGTGTTGTCCCACCCCCGCAGGTTGGGCTTGTCGAACTGGTCTTCGAAGAACTTGAACGTCTGCTGGCCGGGCACGGCCGTCCCGTCCGGACACTTCAGCCAGTCCGGCAGCGTGCGCGTGACGTACCACAGTGGCTCGGTGTAGGTGACGTCCGCGGTCCAGCCCTGATCGCTCGTCATTCGTCCCGAGCAGTCGATCGCCGTCCGGCATGACGTGGTGATCGTCCACGTGCTGACCACCGTCGCCTGTCTCTCGCGCCGTTCGTTCGTCTTCGCGAACACACCGTCCGAGATCGCGGTGAACGTGCCGTTCAGTGCGAACCGGTCGAGATCAGCGCTGGCGATCGTCGGTGTGAGGCCCCCGGCGCCCCACCCCACGAGCAGCACCAGGATGGCCAGCATCCGGTTCGTTCGCGACATACTGGGCCCCTTCGCCTACTCGTGCACCGGGAACACGAGGTCCTGCCAGCGCTTGGGTGTCGACGGCTCGATCAGGTCGGACTGGGTGCGTGCCAGTCCGTCGGCGCCGAGATAGCGCCCGGTCCTGGGGTCATAAGTGGTCACCGCCGCCGAGTTGGAAGTGCCTTCGACGGGACCGTACAGGTGGTCGTCCCTGGTTACCCGGTCGTCCGGGGGGATTCCCTGGGAGATCAGGTTGGGGTCGAGCGGATACGGGCCCACCGCGTGCTCCCGAAGCGCGAGAGGAACGTAAGGTTCGTCGCTGTCGCAGATTTCGACTGTCGGGGCGCGTTTACCGGGATGTGCCATGCAGGGCAGGTTGCGAAGGCCACGGACCATGAGCGGAGAGTCCTGCGGCAGTTTGCAATACAACCCATCGGGGGTGTCGACCGTCGTGGTGTCGGCTGGATTTCGCCATTGCGACGGTGGGAGGAACCCGACGGTGCACGCAGACGGGTCTCCCATGCCGGCCCGAAAGTTTCCCAGCGGCAGTCCGGTTGCGTTGGCGATGTGCGACAACGCCCCAAGGCCAGCGAAGAAGGAGGGCACCAGCACCAGAAGTTGCTCCAGCGAGGGGTTGTAGGTCACCGCGACCTTGCCGAGGCTGGTCAGGTTGGCGAGCAGCACCGGCAGCGTCGGTCTCACCTCGCTCATCAGCCTGCTGACCTCGTCGAAGGCGGCAGGGCCCTCCTGTAGCAACGGGCGCACCTGAGGGTCGTTGGCGACCAACTGATCGGTGACGCCGGCCAGGCTGCGCATCCATATCCGCGTCGCGTCCGCTGATTGCACGGCGCCGTCGAGCAGCGGCACAGTGTCGTCGATCAGCGCCCTGGTCTGTCCGGACACTCCTTGCAAGCCGTGGGCCACCGTCGCCCCCGAATCGATCAGCGAGCCGAGATGGTATCCGGCGTCGTCGAGCGCCTTCGCCGATTCGTCGAGCAACGCGCCCAGGCGCTCCCTGGGGATGCTGTCCAGCAGCGTGCTGGCCGTGTCGAGCATCGGTCCTGTCGGCTGGGGCACGCTGCCCGTCGAGATCACAGAACCTTCCTGCAGGTACGGCGGCGACGAGTTGCGCGGCAGCAGGTCGACGTATTGTTCGCCGACGACCGAGAGACTGTGTACCTCGGCGACCAAGTCGGCGGGTATCTTGGGCGTAGTATCAAGCGACAGTGTGGCTTTGGCTCCGGTCGATGTCAATGTCACGTCTGCGACCGTGCCGACCTTCACCCCACGGTAAGTGACATTGGCGAATTCGTAGAGGCCGCCTCCCGAGGGCAGCTCCAGCGTGACGCTGATCCTGCCGATTCCGAGAAGCGTCGGGGCCTGAAGGTAGCCCACGGCCATCGCGGTCATGCCGATGATGGACGCGATGGTGAAGATGACGAGTTGCACACGGATCAGCCGGGTGAACATCAGCGACCACCTCCTGGCGGTGGCGGCGGCACGATTCGCAACGAGTCCTCATAGGTGGCCGGTGGCGGCGAGATAGGTGCACCCAGTGGGTTTCTGGAGTAGTAGGCGTCGTAACCGATATCGCCGGGGGCCGGCACGAGTTGAGCGTGCTGATCCTCCCACCGGGTTCCCGCCAGCAGGGTGCGTTTCAACCGAGCGGTTGTCAGGTCCAAGATGATGTACAGGTTCATGTAGTCCCCGCGGACGCCGCGGTCGATGATGTTCTGGTTGAAGGGCGCGGTGGGCAGGTAGCCCAGAACCTTCGCCAGATCGGGTCCGACGTCGGCCAGCGATTTCAGTGTCGGATCGAGGTTCTTGAGATTGGCCACCAGGTCGGCGCCGGCGTCGTCGACCAGGGCAGTGGCGGTGTCACCGAAGGTGCCGAGACGTTCCAATGCCGTTGTCAGGTTCGGCCGCTGGGCGATCAACACATCGAGGGCGGGGGGAATGTCGCGTAACGCCGAAGTCAGCACGTCCTGTTGCGCCACCAGGGTGCCGGACAGACGATCGAGTGCCTTCATCGTCTCGATCACATCGCCGCGCTGACTGTCGAAGACTCCAACGAACCGGTCGAGGCGCTCCAGCAGGTCTCGCACCTGTGGTTCGCGGCCCGAGAATGCAACGTTGAGACTGCGCACGATGTCACCGATCTGCCCGACGCCGCCACCGTTAACGAGAGTCGAGACAGATGTGAGCGTCTGTTCGGTGGACGGGTAGGTCGACGTCGCTGACCGCGGGATCGTCGACCCGGGTGGCAGGGCGCCTTTCGGCGACTCACCGACCGGCGGATCGAGGGCAATGTGCATCGACCCCAGCAGACTCGTCTGCCCTACGGTTGCCACCGAATTGGCGGGTACGACGACGTCCGGCAGTACCGACACTTCGACGTCGGCGTGCCAGTCGTCGAATTTCATCACACCCACACTGCCCACCACGACGTTGTCGATCATGACCGGCGAGTTCGACTCGAGGGTGCCGACATTGGCCAGTTCGATGTGGTAGACAGCGGCACCCGGGCCTCGCCCGACCGCACCGGGCAGCGGCAGCGAGTTCAACCCGGTGAAGCTGCAGCCGGTAGCGCTGACGACGATGCAACATGCCACGGCAACAACACGTTTCGCGAACCGCAAACCGATCATGAGGGTGGGGCTCCGGGTGGTATCGGCGGAAGCATCATCTCGGGAAGATTCGTGGGCGCCGACGGAGCGGGTGTCGGGCCGTATCCCGGTGGGGCCGGCACGTCGTTGTGAAGTCCGGTATACGCCGACACCGCCGGCGGCATCTCCGGCGGTCCCGGCTTCGGTCCCTCCCCGCCCGGCGCCAGGCGCGGCTCGGTGTAGAGGTAATCCTGAGGCGGCGGGACCGCGGCCAGGAGCGGGTTCATCGGCAGCGGTAGGTAGTTGAAGTTCATCGTGCTCAACGCGGGACCCAGATAGTCGGCGCACAGTTTCGCGCTCTGTGCGGATGTGACGTTCTCCACCGCGGCGATCGATCCGCAGATCAGCTGGACCGGATTCGAGAAGTTCGCGAAGGCGAACGTCCCGACGATGCCGCCATCCCTCGGATCGAAGAAGTTGAGGGTATTGGCGATCCCGGTCGGGCCCACGTGCAGTAACTGTTCCAAGGCGCGTTGGTGATCGACCAGCACCTGCGTGACGTTCGTCAACCGCTGCACCTGTTCGACGGTCTGATTCCGGCTTGTTCGGACGAACCGCCCCACGTCGTCGACGACTTCCGAGACGTTGGTCAGCGCCGCATCCAGATCCGACCGGCTGCCGTCGAGAACGCTGGTCAGCGTCGCGAAGCGGTCCTGAAACTGCACAATCTGGGCGTTGCTGTCGCGCAGGGCGCCGATGAAAGTGGCCAGGTTCTCGATGATGTCGACGATATTGCCGCTGCCGTCGGCGAGTATCCGGCCTGACTCCGACAGCTGGGCCAACATCGTACGAAGCCGGGTTCCGTTGTCGCCCATGGCGTTGGCAGCACTGTCGATGAAGCGCGCCGCCGATGTGTCCGGTGCATCCCCGCTCGTGCCGAGTTCGGTCGCCAATCGGGTGAGTTGTTCTTTGACTTCGTCCCACTCGACCGGTATCGCGGTGCGCTCTATCGGAATCACCGCGCCGTCGGGCATCGTCGGTCCGGTCGTCTCATAGGCGGGGGTCAGCGCGACATAGCGTGCGGCGATCAGGTTCGGTGCGACGATGATCGCGCTGGCGTCCGCGGGCACGGGGACGTCGTGGTCGACGGCCATGGTGACCTTCGCCTGCGGTCCGTCCGGCTCGATCGACTTGATCAGCCCCACCTTCACCCCGGCGACCCGCACTTCGTCGCCGGGATAGATCGCAGTCGTCTTGACGAAATAAGCCGTCAGTGTTCTCGATGCGAAGAACGTTCCGCGCACCAGCACGCCCGCGCCGGCCACCAGCAGTCCGATCAGCAGTGCCGCTGTGAGCGCGGCCCGGGGATTCCTGACGGTCATCGTGGCTCCAGCGGGATTCCGTTGTACGGGAAGGGAAGTTCGGCGCGAGGCCCGGCGTTGTCGGGTGGCTGACCGGCGTTGGTTCCCCGCCGGAAGCCGAACAGGTAGTCCAGGAACGGTTGGGTGAACTGCCCGGGAATGAGGTTCGGAACGTAGGCGGTGTAGTACGGCCCGTTGGCGACGATCTCACTGAGTGTCGTCAGATACTTGGTGAGCCCGGGAAGTCCCTTCGCGAGGTTGTCGCGGTTCTTCTCCAGCACCGCCAACACGGTGTTCAACTTTTCCAGTGTCGGCGCCAGCTCCTGCTCGTTGTCGGCGATTACACCGGAGAGTTGTTGGGCGAGCGCTGATGTCGAGTTCAGCAGCGCGACGATGGCATGTCGTCGCTGCACCAGGACGGCCGTCAGGTCGTTGGCGTTGAGAATCAACTGGTTCACCTGCTGGCTGCGGTCGGCGAGGATCTTGGTTACCGCACCGGTGTCGTCGAGCAGGTCGGCCACCGTGTCGTTGCGGCTGTTGATCGATTTCGACAGCCGGGACAGCCCGTCGAACATCGGCCCCAGTTGCGGAGCAATCTGGTCGATGGTGGCCGACAGCGTGTCCAACGAGTGATTGAGCGAACCGAGATCGGTTCCCGCGGTGTTCGCGGTCAGATCCCCGATCGCTTCGCTGAGCGAGTAGGGCGAGGCGGTGCGCGAAACGGGTATGACGTCCCGAGCGCCCATCGAACCGGTACCGGCCGACTCCAAGGTCAGGATGCGTTCGCCGAGCAGCGTGCCGGTGCGGATGTGCGCCGTGGTTTCCGATCCGAGGACCACGGTGCTGTCCACGGTGAAGTCGACTAGCGCCTTACCTCGTTGCAGCGACACGCCCGTGACCGACCCGACCTTGACTCCCGAGACCTTCACCTCGTTACCGGCGGTCAGCCCACCGGCCTCGGCGAAGAGCGCCTGGTAGCGAATGGTCGTCGCCCAGCTGATGATTCGCTCGGGCTGCAGCCCCACCGCGATGATCAACACGATGAGGACTGCGCCGAGGATCCCGGCGCGGATCAGGTTCGATTCACGGTATTTGATCATGGCTTTTCGGCGCACCTACCGGTTTCCTGTTTGACCCACGGAAACACCGCGGTGCGACCCTGCAGGTCGCTGACCCGGACCTGAATTCCGCAGAGGTAGTAGTTGAGGAAGCCGCCGTAGGCCCCGATCCTGGCCAGCTTGCGGTAGTTTTCCGGCGCCTTGGTGAGCGCAGCGTCCAATCTTTCCTTGCCGGCCTCCAGGTTCGGCGCCAGCCTGCTCAATTCCGTGATGGTGCCCGCCAGCGGTGACCTTGCTTCGGTCAGTAGGTCGGCCAATGAGGAGGTGCCGTCGGCGAGCCCGTCGATGGCGGTACCGATCGGTTCGCGCTCGGCCGACAGTTCGGCGACAAGTTGGTGCAACCGGTCGATGTTGGCGGTGAAACGCTCACCGTCTTTTGCGAGCGTGCCCATCGCGCGATTCAGATTGTCGATGAGTTGTTCGACGATCTGGTGGTTGTCGGCCAACGCATTGGTGAATGACGACGTCCGCGAGAACAGCGACTCCACCGTGCCGCCCTGGCCCTGCATGATTCCGATGAGCGAGCCGGTGAGCGCGTTGACATCCGAGGCATTGAGGCCCTGGATCACCGGTTTGAGGCCGCCGAGCAGGACATCGAGATCAAGGGCCCCGGACGTGTGGTCGACGGAGATCCGACTGCCCGGCGGGAGCAGCCTGGTGGACCCGGGTTGGTCGACCAGTTCGAGGTATCGGTCGCCGACAAGGTTGAGGTAGCGCACCGCGGCGTGGGTGCCGATGGTCAGCGCGACGGCGCGGTCAGCATCGAAATCGACGACGACGGTCTTGTCCGGCTGCAACGCCACACTTCTCACGGTGCCGACCCGCAGTCCTGCCGCGCGTACCGAATCGCCGACCTCAAGCCCCGTCGCGTCACGGAACGTCGCCGAGTATCCGTGGGAGGCGCCGCCTCGATGCTCGCTGAAGACCACCAACAAGGCGGCAGTCAGCAGCGACATGACGACCGCGAAGACGGCGAACTTCGCGAAGGTGGCGCGCATCTTCGTCACCCCGGTTGTCCGATCTGCATCGAGTTGCGGGGCGGGCCGTCGATCGGACCGAACAGCAGTTGTTTGATTCCGTCTGCGTTCAGGACGATTCCGGAGTTCCCGTACCGATAGGGGTTGGCACCTGTGTCGGCAACCAGGTAAGGAGGTCGTTTCTCGAAAGGAACCGGCAGGCCCGCGCATTGCGGCCCGCCCTTGGCCGCGACCTTCGGCAGGTCCTGGGGGTAGCGATAGCGCTCGACCCCCCAGGTGAAGCCCGTGCTGACCTCGGCGCCGGGCAGCCTCAGCGGCGGTGCGTTCACCAGGGGGATCAGCCCGGACAGCAGGCAATTCAGGGCCGGGTGGTACTCATCGAGCAGATCGGTGGTCGGCACCAGCAGGTGCAGTGTCTCGGAGAGGGCCTGCCGGTTGCCGCCGATCACATCGTTGCCCGTGTCGGCGAGACCGGTGACGCTCACCAGAAACCGGTCGAGGTTCACCGCCTGGTCGACGACCGTGCCGCTCAGCGCGCTCGAGTTCTCCAGGACGCGCATCAGATCGGGCGCAACCTCGGCGAAGGTATGCAGCACCGACGGCGCCACGGACAAGTCGTGACTCAGGTTCGGCAGGCTGGGGTCGAGTTCGGCCAGCACACCGTTCATGTCCGTGATGGCTTGGCCGAGTTTTTCGCCGCGGCCGCTCAAGGCCGTCGCCAGGGCGGTGAGCGTGGTGTTCAGTTTCGTCGGTTCGATCGCCGCGACCAGGGTGGTGAGTTTCTGGAACAGTGTGTTGATTTCGACGGTTACGTGCTGGGCAGCGACGATCTGCCCCGGGCGCAGGGCGTTTCGCGACGAATCCGTCGGCGGCACCAGATCGACGTATTTGGCGCCGAAAACCGTACTGGCGGCGACGTTCACGTCGACGTTCTCGGGAATCGAGGTGATCTCGGCGGGATCGATGGCCAGATGGATGGCGGCCTTGCCGTCCGGGAGTTCCTCGATGGAGGACACCCTGCCGACCTCGACGTCGCGCATCTTGACCTTGGCTTGCGCATACATCACGAGGCCGGCGCGCTCCGCCACGACGGTGACCGGAACGGTCTCGGTGAGCAGTTCACCGCGAAACAGTTGTACCGCCAGCGCGAAGACCGAGACGATTGCGGCGATCGTCAGCAGTCCCGCCAGCGGCCTCCGGTAGCCGTATCGCGGCGACGCCTCATGCATTGTCGATGCGGCCCTCCTCTTAGAACGCGCATTCGCCACGATTGAGAATCATCATTTTCATCCGTGCGCAGACTGTACAACAATCGCGCCGGTCAATCGCCGAAACGACGGTCAAGTATTCAGCAGTCGCTCACCGATGACCTGCTGCTCACGCAGGTCCGAAATTTCCTCCGGCGTCAGGCCGAGCTCAGCGAGCACCTCGTCGTTGTGCTGACCAAGGGTCGGCGACGGCGAGCAGTGGTGGCGAGACGGCCCGGGCGTGATCCGAAACGGCCAGCCGGGGAAACGCTGCCGTCCCGCGATCCGGTGCTCGAGGTCCTCGTAGAATCCCCGGGCGTCGAGTTGGTCGACGTCGTACATCCGCTCGCCGGTCATCAATCTCTGCGCGGGCACGCCGCGCCGCAGCAGCGCATCGGCGAACTCCTCGGCCGACCGGGTCGCGGCGTACTCGGCGATCACCTCGTCGAACTCGTCGTGATGGCGCAACCGGGCCTTTGCCGAGGCGAATCTCGGGTCGTCGCGCAGATCGGGGCGGCCGATCACCTCGGTCACCGTGGCCCAGTCGGTGTCGTCCCGCACCGAAAGGGCGATCCAATCGTCGTCGCCCTGCGTGCGGTATACGCCTTGTGCACGGTGGCGGTGCCGGTTTCCCTCACGTTCGCGCACGCGTTTGGTCATCGAGTACTCGATGACCGGTTCGGCCGTGACCGCGGCGCCGACCTCGATCTGCGCCACCTCGATCAGTTGCCCCTCGCCGGTCCGGCGCCGGTGCTCGAGCGCGGCGAGCAGCGCCACCGACGCGTGCACGCCGGCGATCGGATCCGCCGGACCCTGCAGGTTGCACGGCGGACCGTCGGCATAACCGGTGACCGCCGACATCCCGGCCAACTGTTCGATGTTCAAGGCCCAGCCGACGTAATCCCGCCAGGGCCCTTCCAGCCCGAAACCCGGCATGCGGACCATGACCACCCCGGGGTTGATCTTGCTCAGCGAGTCGTAGTCCAGCCCGAACTGCTCGACCACCCGAGGCGAGAAGTTCTCGATCACCACGTCGGCGTCGGCCGCCAGCCGCAGCGCCAACTCTCGTCCGGTGTCGCTGCTCAGGTCGAGGGTGATATCGCGTTTGTTGAGGTTGGTGCCCTGCCACAACGGCCCGATCTCGTACCAGTCATCGCTGCTGCGCAGCAGCGAGCCCGAATAGCGATGTCCATCGGGACGCTGGATCGACTCCACCTTGACCACGTCGGCGCCGAACGCGCCGAGGTAGCACGTGAGGTACGCACCGGCCCAGAACGTACTGAGGTCGAACACCTTCAGGCCGCCGAACGGGCTCGCACCGTCGGCTGCCGCCTCGCCGCTATTCGTGGCGCCGCGTTGGTTGTGGTCTTTCCACCGGCCTTTCCACCGCACCGTGTCGGCCGAGCCGAGCAGCGGCGCGGGACGCGGGGCACCCACCGGGGTCCTCGACAGCCGGAATGGCGCCCCGGGACGTGTGAAGCGCGCGCCGTCGGGGCCGGCGTCGACGAAGAAATGGCGGTCCCGGTACTGCGGACAGTCCAGAATCGAGGATCCGTCGTTGATCGGGGCGGCCGGAATCCGCATGGCCTGGCTCAGTTCCACCAGGTCGGCCACCGGCATCGAGTCCAGCCACGGCTGCGCCTTGGCGAAGAACTCGTCGCGCTCAGGACCGCCGAGCATGATGGCGAGTTGATGTTCGCCGAACTCACCCAACCCCATCATCGCGCACACATCCAGCCAGTGCTGTCCGGTCAGACAGTTGATCCCGATCCAGCCGTCGGCCGCCCGGACGATGCCGAGCATCGGCGCCGCCTTCGAATTCGTCGGCAGGCCCATGCCTTTCAGCCGCGCGGCCAGCAGCATCGGATACGGCAGGGTGCTCAACAGCGATTCGAAGGCCGAGACGTCGGCTTCGACGACGCGGCCCTGCTGCGCGTCGGCCACGCGCAGTGCGGTCAACGCCGCGAGAGCCGCATAGCCTCCCACGATGTATTCGGGGATGCGCCCTCCGGCCTGCACCGGCGGCCGCCCGAACTCCCGGGTGTTGACCCATCCCGAGGCGGCCTGCAGCGTCAGCGGGGTCGACGGATGCGCCCGCCGCGGACCTTCCTGACCGTAGTCGGAGACCTTGACGACAACAAGGTCGGGGTTGATCTGTTGCAGGGCTTCGTGATCGAGTCCCCATTCGAAGCGGTCGACCGACCCGGCAGGCAGATCCTCGACGAGCACGTCGGCCTGCGCGATCACCTCGTGGGCTCGTGCCAAACCGGATGTTGTGCCGAGATCGACTGTCAGGCCCTGCTTTCCGGCGTTCAGATACTCGAATAGTCCGCCGTGCTGGTGGGCGTGGTCGCGAAACGGGCCCCAGCTGCGCAGCGGATCACCCTGCGGCGATTCGATCTTGCACACGTCGGCGCCGAGGTCGCACAGAAGCTTGGTGCAGTACGGTGCCGCGATCTCGCTTCCCAGTTCGACGACCCGCAGCCCGCTCAGTGCTTCACTCACGCCGGCACCCCGATTGCCTTGGGCTCCATATAGGCACGCAGTCCCATCACCCCGCCCTCACGCCCGATACCGCTCTGCTTGAAGCCGCCGAAGGGTGCGTCGCCGGGGATGGTGCCGTTGATCGACACCTGGCCCGTTCTGATGCGACGGGCGATCCCGAGGGCCCGGTCGACGTCGCCACCCCACACTGCACCGCCGAGCCCGTACGCCGAGTTGTTGGCGATGGCCACGGCCTCGTCGTCGTCGCGGTAACGCAGGACCGTCAGCACCGGACCGAACACCTCCTCCTGCGCGATGTAGGAGTCGGGGCTCGTATCGGTGAGAATTGTCGGCTCGAAATAGAATCCACCCGAGTGGTTTTCGTGACGAGCCCCGCCAGTCACCACCTTCGCGCCGTCGGATTCAGCGCGCCGGACAAAACTCTGCACCCGCTCCAGATGCTGCCCGCTGATCAACGGGCCCATCGCCACCCCGTCGTCGGCGGGATTGCCGACCGTCACCGCGCGTGCGAGATCGGCAAGCCGGGTGACCACCGTGTCGTGCATTGCGGCGGGCACCACGAGTCGACTGTTGAGGATGCACGCCTGACCCGCGTGCAGCGTGCAACCTTCGAACAGCAGCCGCTCGAGCAGTTCATCGGTCGGTTCGACATCGTCGAGCAGCACACAGGCCGACTTGCCGCCGCATTCCAGCAGGATCCGTTTCATCGTCCCCGCCGCCATGGCCATCACCTCGCGGCCGACCGACGAGCTGCCGGTGAAGCTCACCATGTCCACGCGCGGATCCAGGGTCAGGGCCTTGCTCGCCTCGAGCCCGGTGGGCGTGACGACGTTGACGACGCCCGGGGGGATGTCGGTCTCGTCCTTGATGATTCGCGCCAGCGCCAAGCCCGCCAGCGGCGTCAGCGGCGAGGGCTTCAGCACCACCGTGTTACCCGCGGCCAGCGCCGCTCCCACCTTCATGACGTTGAGGGTGTGCGGGAAGTTCCACGGCGTCATGATCGCGACCACGCCGAGGGGTTCGTACCGCAGCAGCGTGGTCCCCGCTGCGCCCCAGGCGTCCATCGGCGCCTCGGCCGGCTCGAGCGCGAGCTCGGCGGCGTGCCCAGCCATGAAGGCGGGCCCATCGACATGGATCAGTCGCTCGTTTGCTGTGCATCCCCACTCGGTCTGCGCGAGGCCGTAGATTTCGTCCCCGTGGGCGAGCAGCGCATCGCTCAACTGCTGCAGGCACCGCGACCGCTCCTGCGGCGCCGCAGTCGCCCAAGGCCCGCTGTCGAAAGCGGCCCGCGCGGCGGCGATCGCCTGTTCGACCTGCGCGACCCCGGCGTCGGGCGCAGACGCGATGACCGCTTCGGTGGCCGGGTCGATCACGTCATACCTGCCGGTAGCGGGCGCCACCCACCTGCCGTCGATGAAGAGGTCGTAGTTGTCGACGAGGCTCGACGCGGCCATCAGATCACTGGACCTTCCTGAGTTTCGACTGAGGGTGACCGACCGTCCCACTCACACGTGGGCTGTCCGACATCGATGTCATGTGTGTACACCCATCTGTCGCCGCTAGTCAACGAAAGACCGCGATTTACTGCGCTAATAGGCGATTGACAGGCCTAACTCACGTGCGGTAGACACAATTGCACCGGACACTGCGACAGCATCTGTCCGATGGCCGATGTGTTGAGGAGAGCCTGCGGTGCCCACTGAATCCACGTCCCGACCGACCTCGACCCACCCGCTGCACTCCCCCGACTTCTACGCCGGCGATCCGTATCCCGCCTATCGCGAACTGCGCAACACCACACCGGTGGTGTGGAACGACGTCACCAACTTCTGGGCGTTGACCAAATACGAGGACGTGCGCTTCGTCTCCGGCCAGCCGCTGTTGTTCTCATCGCAGTACGGCATCACGATTCCGGATCCCAGCCAGCCGGAGCCGGTTCAGGAAGGCAACCTGATCTTCACCGATCCGCCGCGGCACCGGCAGCTGCGCAAGCTCATCAACGCGGGGTTCACCCGCCGCCAGGTCTCGTTGCTGGAACCCACCATCCGGCGGATCGTCGACGGCATCGTCGACGGCATCGATCCCTCCCGTGAGTACGAGTTCGCCGAGGAGATCGCCGCGCCCCTGCCCACCAGGATGATCGCCGAGATGCTCGGCGCCGCCCCGGAGGACTGGGAGAAGTTCCGCACCTGGTCCGATGCCGCCGTCGGGACGGCAGACCCGGACATCGAGATGGATCACCTGGTGGCACTCGGCGAGCTGTACGAATATTTCACCAAGCTCATCGAGGCCCGCCGCTCCGGCGAGGTCACCGGACAAGACGATCTGTTGAGCATCCTGGCCGCCGCCGAAGTCGACGGCGAACGCCTCACCGACGCCGATCTGCTCAACTTCTCGTTCCTGCTGCTGGTGGCCGGCAACGAGACCACCCGGAACCTCATCGCGCTCGGCACCGCGGTGCTGCTCGAACACCCCGACCAGTTCGCGACGCTTCGTTCGGACCCGTCGCTGCTGACCTGCGCCGTCGAGGAGATGCTGCGCTTCACCAGCCCGGTGACGCACATGGCACGACGAGCCACCGCCGATGTCGAGATCCGTGGGCAGAAGATCAAGGCCGGCGACACGGTGGTGATGCTCTACGGCTCGGCCAACCGTGACGAGGAGATCTTCGGCGCTACCAGCGAGCAGTTCGACATCACCCGGAACCCGAACCCGCACATCGCCTTCGGCGCCGGTGAGCATGCCTGCCTCGGTGCTCAGCTGGCACGACTGGAAGCACGGATCATGTTCGAGGTGCTTCTCGGCGCCTACCCGAGCATCGAGTTGACCGGTGACGTGACTCGGTTGCGCGCCACGATGGTGCCCGGTGTCAAACGCATGCCGGTGCGGCTGAAAGCGAGCGTTTGATGGATTTCGACTACACCCCTGAACAAGAGCGACTTCGCGCCGAGTTCCGGGAGCGCCTCGAGGCGGTGATGACGCCCGAACGACGCGCGGCCGTGGCGGGCCTGATGGAGGGCGGCGCGGCGATGACCGAGTGCAGGCGGGCGCTCGGCGACGCCGGCCTGCTGGGTGTGGCCTGGCCCGTGGAGTACGGCGGGCGTGGGCTGACCGCACTCGAGCAGTACATCTTCAGCGAAGAGGCGCGTCGCGTGCATGCGCCGCTGCCATTCGTCACGCTCAACACCGTCGGCCCGACGTTGATCCAGTACGGCACCGAGGAACAGAAACAGAAGTTTCTACCCGCGATACTCAAGGGTGAGGTCGACTTCGCGATCGGCTACTCGGAACCCGGCGCGGGCAGCGATCTGGCGTCGTTGCGGACGGCGGCCGTGCGCGACGGTGCCGAGTTCGTCATCAACGGCTCGAAGATGTTCACCAGCGGCGCGGAGTTCGCCGACTACATCTGGCTGGCAGCCCGAACCGATCCGGAAGCCAAGAAGCACAAGGGCATCACGGTGTTCATCGTGCCCACCGACGCACCGGGCTTCTCCTGGAAACCCCTGCCCACCATGCCTGGGGTGTCGACCTACTACACGTTCTACGACGACGTACGGGTCCCCGAGAGCGCCATCGTGCTCGGCGAGAACGAAGGCTGGAAGCTGGTGACCAACCAGCTGAACCTGGAGCGCGCCGCGCTGGGCAATCTCGGAGCGCTGGAACCGTTGTTCGCCAAGACCCTGGAATGGGCCAGAACCACGCCACTCGACGACGGACGGGTGATCGACCAGCCGTGGGTCCAGCAGGCGCTCGCCCGGGTCGAGGCACAGGTCGCCGCCTACCGACTGCTCAACCTGCGGGTCAACAGCAACATGAGCTCCGGTGCATTGGGGATGGGGGAGGCCTCGGCGGCGAAGGTCTTCGGCACCGAACTCACCCAGCAGGTGGCCCGCGAGCTGCTCGACGTGGTCGGCCAGGCCGGTACCCGCAAGGAGCAGACCGCGCCCTTGAAGGGTGAACTCGAGAGCGCCTACCGGCTGGCGGTCATCAACACCTTCGGTGGCGGTGCGAACGAACTGCAACGCGACATCATTGCCATGGCCGGACTGGGGATGCCGCGCGCACCCCGCGATATGCGAGCGTCTTGAAAGGAATCCAGCAGTGACCGATTCAGCCAAAAATGACCTGCGCGAGCGCCTCGACGCGCTCATCGGCACACCCACCGACGGCGTCGGCAAGCCCGTGCACGCGCCGGATCCGGTGAACACCGCGATGATTCGGCACTGGGCCTACGCCTTGGGCGACATGAACCCGGCCTACCTCGATCCCGAGTTCGCGGAGAACTCCCGCTACGGTGGCATCGTCTCCCCACCGGTGATGCTGCAGACCTGGACGATGCCGCCGCCGAAGCTCGCGGGCATCCACGAGCGCGGCGGGGTGCCGATCGAGATCAAGACCAACCCGTTGCAGTTTCTCTCCGACGCCGGTTACACCGGCATCATCGCGACGAACTCCGAGTTCGAAATCGAGCGCTATCCCCGTGTCGGAGACCAGATCACCTCGGAGACGGTTTTCGAATCGATCTCGGATGAGAAGAAGACGGCGATGGGTAACGGCTTCTTCGTCACCTGGGTCACCACCTACCGAGATCAGGACGGCGACGTCCTCGGCCGCCAGTGGTTCCGCACCCTGCGATTCAAGACGGGAAACTGAATGGCCAGCAGACTCGCTCCCTCGATCAGCCCGGACACAGAGTTCTTCTGGTCGGGACTCAAAGACCATGAGCTTCGTATCCAGCGGTGCACGGACTGCACGACGTTGCGGGTTCCGCCCAGACCGATGTGCGGTAAGTGCCAGTCATTGAACTGGGATTACGTGGTGTCCACCGGACGCGGCACGGTGTACAGCTTCGTGATGCCGCAGTACCCGCCGTTGCCGTTCCTCGAATACCCCTACGTCGTCGCGCTCATCGAACTCGACGAGGGCGTCCGCATCGTGTCGAACCTGTGCGACATCGCCCCCGAGGCGATCGAGGTGGGAATGGCCGTGGAGGCCTTCTACGAGACCTTCGAGGCCCTTCCCAGCGGGGACGAGCTGGTCTTGCACCAATTTCGGCCCGCCCACTGAGCGAAGGAAACGACGAGTGGACTTCACCTTCACCGACGAGCAGGAGACGGTCGCCAAGGTCGCCCGCCAGCTCTTCGAGCACCGCGCGACACCCGAGCATCTGACCGAGCTCGAATCGAGCCAGGTACGTCACGACCCCGCACTCTGGGCCGAACTCGCGGCGGCCGATCTGTTGGGCATCGCACTGCCCGAATCCGTCGGCGGCACCGGCGGCGGCTTTCTCGAGCTCGGCGTGCTACTCAGCGAGGTCGGCTACAGCGTGGCGCCGGTTCCGGTGTACGCGACGCTCGCCTTGGGCGCCGAAACGATCGCCCGGCACGGTGATTCGGCCCTCAAGCAACGGTTTCTCCCCGGAGTGGTCGACGGCAGCACGCTCCTGACCGCGGCGCTGTCCGAACCGGGAACCTCCGATCCGACCGCCCCGCGCACCACCGCACGCGCTGACGGCGACGTCTGGCGACTCACCGGCACCAAAGAGCTGGTACCCGCCGCTCAACTGGCCGCGGCCATCGTCGTATCGGCTCGGACCGACGACGGGCCCGGCCTGTTCGTCGTCGAAACCGGCGGCAGCGGAGTGGATGTGACGCCGGCGCGGACCACCAACGGCGAGCCGTTCGCCGACCTCGAACTGACGGACGCGGTCGGCTGGCGGCTCACCGACAACGACGACGGCGCTATCGTTCGGGCGCTGTACACCAGGGCCCTGGTCGGTCTGTGCGCGATGCAGATCGGCGTCGCAGAACGTGCGCTGAAACTGGCGGCCTCCTACACCAGCGAACGAGAGCAGTTCGGCCGTCCGATCGGGTCGTTCCAGGCAGTCCAACAGCGGCTGGCCGACGCTTTCATCGACACCGAGGCGATCCGCTGGACCACCTGGCATGCGGCGTGGCTGATCGCCGAGGGCAGACCCGCCGAGCGGGAAGCGGCGATCGCCAAGTTCTGGGCCGCGGAGGCGGGGGCCCGCGTCACCGCATCCGCCCAGCAGGTACACGGCGGTATGGGCATCGACGTGACCTATCCGTTGTCCCGTTACTTCCTGTGGGCCAAACAGATCGAGCTCTCACTCGGGTCGGCGTCACAGCAGCTCGCCCGGCTCGGCAACACCTATGCGGAAGGACCGACGCAATGACTGCCACGCTCAACCCCACCACCACGCTGAAGTGGAACTCCATCAACGTCGGCGACGAGATCACCCCGATGGACGTTCCCGTCACCACCACGCTGATCGTCGCGGGAGCCATCGCCTCCCGCGACTACATGCCGGTGCACCACGACCGCGACTTCGCCAACTCCCAAGGATCCCAGGACATCTTCCTGAACATCCTGACGACCAACGGGCTGTGCGTGAAGTTCCTGCACGATTGGGCCGGACCCGAGGCCATGGTCAAGAAGCTGTCCATCCGGCTCGGGGTGCCCGCCTATCCAAACGATGCGTTGCGGTTCGAGGGCAGCGTCACCGGCAAGTCCTCCTCGGATGGCGAAGGCCTCGTAGAGGTCACCTTCACGGGCACCAACAGCCTCGGTGACCACGTCAAGGGCACCGCGGTCCTGAGCCTGCTCGACGGGGTCGAGGCATGACGGGTATCGGCGGCAAGGCGGCGCTCGTCGGCATCGGCCAGACGGAGTTCTCGAAGGAGTCGGGCCGCACCGAGATGCAATTGGCTTGCGAGGCAGTCAAAGCCGCGATCGAGGACGCGGGGCTGAGCCCGAAGGACATCGACGGCATGGTGACCTTCACCGTCGACGAGAACGAGGAGATCGAGGTCGCCCGCAACGTCGGCATAGAAAACCTCAGCTTCTTCACCCGTGTCCCGCACGGCGGCGGGGCGGCCGCGGGCACGGTGATGCAGGCCGCGATGGCGGTCGCGACAGGAGCCGCCGAGGCGGTGGTCTGCTATCGGGCGTTCAACGAGCGCTCCGGGTTCCGGTTCGGCGGCGCCGGACGCCAACCCGGCGTCACCCCGCTGTGGATGGCGCCGTACGCGCCGTTCGGGTTCATGACACCGGCGGCCTGGGTCGCTTTGCATGCCCAGCGCTACATGACCACCTACGGCGTCACCAACGCCGACTTCGGCAAGATCTCGGTGATCGATCGCAAGCACGCGGCACGCAATCCGGACGCCTGGTTCTACGAGAAACCGATCACCCTGGAAGCCCATCAGCAGTCGCGGTGGATCATCGAGCCGGTGCTGCGGCTGCTCGACTGCTGCCAGGAGAGTGATGGCGGCGTGGCCATGGTGGTGACCAGCGTCGAGCGGGCGCGAGACCTGGCCAAGCCGCCGGCCGTCATCGCCGCGGCGGCCCAGGGTGCGGCCTACGACGGCGAGGTGATGACCAGTTACTACCGAGAGGACATCACCGGTCTGCCCGAGATGGGTGTGGTCGGTAACAAGTTGTGGCGCGACTCGGGGCTCAAACCGGACGACATCTCGACGGCATTCCTCTACGACCACTTCACCCCGTTTGTGTTCACGCAACTCGAGGAACTCGGCTTCTGCGGACGCGGTGAGGCCAAGGACTTCGTATCGGTCGACGAGTTGTCCCTGGGCGGCCGCATGCCGATCAACACCAACGGCGGTCTGCTCGGCGAGGCCTACATCCACGGCATGAACGGCATCACCGAGGGCGTACGTCAGGTCCGCGGCACGTCGTACAACCAGGTCGACAACGTCGAGCACGTCCTCGTCACCTCTGGCACCGGCGTCCCGACCAGTGGCCTCATCCTGGCGCCCGACCACTGAGTGGTTAATGTCGTGCG
The DNA here is from genome assembly GCF_053483675.1 of Mycolicibacterium sp. XJ1819. Lineage (NCBI taxonomy): Bacteria > Bacillati > Actinomycetota > Actinomycetes > Mycobacteriales > Mycobacteriaceae > Mycobacterium > Mycolicibacterium sp. XJ1819. The sequence goes on from NZ_JBEFST010000002.1 coordinate 195,933, forward strand.
GTGGCTTCTGACGTGAGTCAATCGGTGGCGGTCGATACCCGAGATGTCATCATCTCGGCGGCTTTCGCCTGCTTCCGCACCCGCGGGCTGGCCAAGACCACCATCGTCGACATCGCCCGGATGGCCGCCGTGTCGCGCAGCACGTTCTACGAATACTTCCGGGACAAGGAGACCATCGTCGCGGCCTGCGCGGAGGCGGCGTCACAGCGGTTCTACCGGAACATGGCCAAGGCGATCGACCGGCACGGCGGCAGCACCCTGGAGGGCCGGTTGGTACGCGCCGCGGTCTTCGTCACGCAGGCGCGTCAGGTCGTCGAACCGGAAGCGTACTTCGACTCGGCCGAAGTCAACGTCATGATGACGAAGAACGCCGCGACCTTGCTCAAGGAGTGCGCCGACTTCCTGGCCCCTTATGTGACCGCGGCGAGGCTGACCGGTGAGGTGCGTGCCGACCTGGATGTGCCGTCGGCGACCGAGTGGTTCGCCCGAATGTTGTTCTCGCTGTTCACCACTCCCTCGCCGACCATCGACATGCGCAACGACGACGCGGTGGCCGCCTTCGTTCGGGCGTACGTCGTCAACGGATTCGTCGACCGGCGACGCTGAGCCTGGATATCGGCAGCGGCGGCTCAAGGGGGTCTGGGTGAAATCCACAGCAGCATCGGCGGCGCGGCAGTCGCAGCAGGCCGAGCGAGGACGCGCAGCGCCCTATCGGCTGGTGGTGCTGGCGCCCGAAGCATCGGATGCCGCGTCGGCGGCCGGGGGCCTCATTGTGGACGCGCTTCGCGCCGGTTGGCGTGTGGAGTTGTATCTCGAGACCGTTTGCGATTCCCGGGCACCGCGCATCCTCGGCGTATCTGCCCGCACTCTGCCGTCCGCCTTCGACTTCGGCTCGCACCTGCCCGATGCCGTGGCGTTCGCCGCATCGATGTTCGACCGGCACCGCGGCATCCGTCGCTTCATCACCGAGGCCACCCGGCGAAACGGTGCCGACGTGGTCGCGTGGGGCGGAAGTTGGCCCACCGCACCATCTTCCGCGTCCAGCGTCGGCCATCACCTGAGTGCCGCCGCGTGCGCCTTCAAGCACCAGGCGTTGAAGGCAGTGGACGCCGCACCGTCGTCCTCACCGGTCGAGTCTTTTCACGGCCGACGACATCCGCTGACGGCCCCGCCGGGTTGACGCGAGCCTCAGCCCGTCCTGCGCACCGGCACATTGGAGTAGCCGCAGACGTTCGACATCGCCACCCGCCGCAGACCGTCGCGGTCCACCTGATACTCGGGTATGAGATCGAGCAGTGCGCCGAGCGCGATGCGGCTCTCCATCCGCGCCAGCGCGGCTCCGAGGCAACTGTGGATGCCATAGCCGAGGGCAAGATTGAAGCCCATCATGCGTTCGCGGTCGATGTCGAGCCGGTCGGGGTCGGCGAACTTGCGCTCGTCGCGCAGGGCGGCCCCGGTGACGAGCAACACCGCGGCGCCCTCCGGGATGGTGGTGCCGTAATAGGTGACATCTCTTGTCGCCGTGCGGACCTGATACTGCGACGGCGCTTCGTACCGCAGTAGCTCCTCGATCGCGGCGGGAATCTTGCTGCGGTCCTCGCGGAGCTTGCGCCACTGGTCGGGGAAATCGGCGAACGCCACCATGGCATTGCCGATCAGCTTGGTGACCGTTTCGGCTCCGGCACCTCCCAGCATCGTCGCGAAGCCGGTGATGTCGACATCGGTGAGCTTTTCCACCACACCGTCACGTTCGATCTCGGTCTCGATCAGCCGGCTGATCATGTCGTCCTGCGGCACTGCCCGGCGCTGCTGGACGAGGTCGTAGTAGTACAGGCCGGTGTTCATCGACGCCTCGTATCCCTCTCTGGGGACGGCGATCTCACCGGGACGACGTTCGAGCAGAAGATCGAGCCAGTGCCGGATCTGGTCCCGATCTTCCTTGGGGACCCCCAGCATGGTGGTGATGACCTCGTTGGGAAACAGTGCCGAGAAATCGGCGACCACGTCGAAGGATTCTGGGTTCAACGCTTCGATGCGTTCGTAGACCTTCTCCCGCACCATGTCTTCCAGCGCGGCGATCGCGCGGGGGGTGAACACGTTGCTGACCAGCCGGCGCATCTTCTGGTGCTCGGGCGGATCCATCGAGATGATCACCTTGGGCACGGGGATGGCGTCGTCGTGTGCCTTGACCATGTCGAGGGTGGCGCCCTTGGCCGACGAGAACGTTTCGTGGTCTTTGGTCGCCGGTGCGACGTCGTCGTAGCGGGTCAGCGCCCAGAAGTCCCACCGCGCGCTGTAATAGACGGGCGCCTCGTCGCGCAGGCGGCGGTAGGTCTGGTATGCCCCGTCGAAGAAATCCTGCGAGAACGGATCGAACTCGGCGGAGCTGTGGTCGACATCCGGTGACGTCGCGTTCACAGGATTGCCCCCGACTGCTTGAGCCTCTCGATGGTGTCCCAGTCGATTCCGGCGTCCATCAGCACTTCCTCGGTGTGCTGGCCGTGCTCGGGCGCCCCAGGCGGGATCACCGGCTGTTCGTCGAACTGGACCGGGTTGGTCGGCAGCGAGAACGGTGCGCCGTTGACCGTTTCGGTCTGTGCGACATACCCGTTCGCGGTGACAGCGGGATCCTCGCAGAGTTCCGCGGGCGTCTGCACTATTCCCCAGGCGCCTGAGAGCGGCGCCAGCGTCGCGCGCCACTCGGTGAGGGTGCGCTTGGCGAACGCCTCGTCGAGCAGCGCGATCAGGGCGACCCGGTTGGTGTACCGCGACGCGGGATCGGCGAACCGTGGATCGTCGACCAGTTCGGGCAAGCCGATCACCCGCATCGCCTCGGCGTAGAACTTGTCGAGTTGCAGCATCATCAACTGCACAAAGCGACCGTCCTTCGTGCGGTACGTCCCCACCAGCGGGTTGGGGGCGTCGGCGTGACCGAACTTGGGAATGGCACTGCCACCGTGGATCTGGCTCACCGCGACGTCGGGGCTGAGGTTCCAGGCAGCGAGTCCGAGCAGCGACACGTCGACCACGGACCCCTTGCCTGTCGTCGCCTTCTTGTAGAGCGCCGCGGCGATGCCGCCGGCGATGGTCATGCCGCCGAGGAGGTCGCCGAACGCCGGGCGGGACCGCACGAGCTCGTCGGCGTCTTCGGTCAGGACGGTGGCGATGCCGCCGCGCGCCCAGTAGGAGACACCGTCGTATCCGGGCTTGTTGCTGTCCGGCCCCTTGGGCCCGTGGCCGGAACCGCGCACGTACACGATGCTCGGATTGACCTCACGGATGTCGTCGACGTCGATGCCGAACTTCTTGCGGCGTTCCGGCAGGTAACTGGTCAAGAACACATCGGAGGACTTGGCGAGTTCGCGGACCACGTCCCGACCGCCCGGCGTGCGCAGGTCCACGCCGATCGACTTCTTGCCCCGGTTCGGGATCTCGATCATGTAGTTGACCGACCCACCGCCTTCGTCGACGAGGCCCATGGTCACCAGGCCACGCTGGGGGTCACCGCCATCACGCGGCTCGACCTTGATCACCTCGGCGCCCCACTCGGCGAGGACTGCGCCCGCTGACGGCACAAAGGTCCATGCGGCCACCTCGAGCACCCGGATCCCGTTGAGCACTTTGTCGACGGTAATGATGTCCTCCTGCAAGTGTTAACCACCATTTACGGATATGAGAATCACACTATCGGACCGGTTGCTGAACGGACTAGGGCCGTCGGGACAGCCGCTGCGGCAGCGTCGGGTCACCCCCGTCCCAGAACGCCCGCCATGTCGGCATCCGGTGCGGCATCGCCGCGCGCAGCGGTACGTCGGTCGGCCACCGGACGAACTCCGGTCCGGGACGCTCGGTCACGTCAACTGAATACCAGGGGTGTTCGCGTCGCTTGACGAAGTACCAACGGTCGTCGCGCCGCTCGTAGACGTCGTCGTACCGCATGGTGATGACGTACCAGCCGTCCCCGTCCTCGTGTTCGGCGCGGCAGTAGATCGACCCGGTCGCGTGGTCGGCGTCCACGAAATCGACCACCTGCCCGCAGATCAGGTGGATGCTTCGGTAGAACCGCCGGAGCACCTCGTCGTACCAGCGCTTGAGGGCTGCCCTGCCGCTGCCTTGCGCCCCCGCGTCGACGTCCTCGACGAACAGCCCGACCAGCGTGTCGAGGTCACGCGCATCGAGCGCCATCGCGTAGCGGCTGGGCAGCTGGGAGATCTCGAAGCTGGACTCCAGGCGATCGAGCCGGTCCGAGCGCGACATGACTGGAGTGTACGACCCGGCACGGTATGCGAGAACCAGTATTCTCGCTTCTTGAAAGGAAGATTATCCTGATAGAACCCGTCCGAGCGGAGGACCCTCGCGCCGTGCCTTTCCCGACGATCACGCCCACGATCCCAACTCTCGTCAGGTCGTGCGCAGCCCGGTTCGGGGACAGGCCGTTCCTGATCGCCGACGGGCAGGCACTGACCTATTCGGACCTCGACGCGAAGTCAGCCCGGCTGGCAAGCGGGCTCCTGGCCATGGGCCTGGGCAAGGGTGACCACGTCGGCATCCTGATGCCCAACAGCGTCGAATGGGCGATCGCCTGGTTCGCAACGACGCGCATCGGTGCGGTCGCGGTGCCGCTGAACACGTTCTACAAGGCCTCGGAACTCGCGTGGACGGCCCGCCATGCCGATCTACGCGCGGTCCTCGCCCAGTCGGGCTTTCGCGGTCACGACTTCCTCGACCGCCTGGAGGAGGCGCTGCCGGGGTTGGCCGAACAGGACTCTCCGGAAAGCTTGGCCCTGCGCGGTGCACCTTATCTGCGCAGGATCGCGGTATGGGGCGGATGCGACCGCCGGTGGGCATCAGCGGTTCCGGCTGAACCGACCGCCGGATACGACGCCGACTTCCTGGTCGCCGTCGAATCCTGCGTGACGCCGGCCGACGACGTGATGATCATCTACACCTCCGGTAGCACCGGCGACCCGAAAGCCCCGGTGCACACGCACGGCACCCTGGTGCGCCACACCTACAACCTCACGTTCCACTACGGCGTCACGGCCGACACGGTGATGTTCACCGCGATGCCGTTCTTCTGGGTGGGCGGCTTGATCACCGGCATCCACGCGGTGATCCACCACGGCGCAACACTCGTCACGCAACCGGCGTTCGACGCGGCCGAGGCACTCGAGTTGATCGAGCGCCATCGCGCCACGATCACGCTGGGCTGGCCACAACAGGGCAAGTCGCTCGCCGAGCATCCGGACTTCGCGCACCGCGACCTCAGCTCAGTGCAGCGCACCAGCATGCCCGCGATGGTGCCGCCCGACCGCCGGCCGAAGGGCCCCAATGCATTGGGAATGACCGAACTGTGCGGCAACCACGTCGGGGTCGACCCGTATCCGCCGCAGCCTCCCGACCGCAGCGAGACCGGCGGCTACTCGGTCGAGGGACTGTCACATCTACTGGTCGATCCGGCCACCGGCGAACCCGTCCCGCCGGGCACCGAGGGCGAGATCTGGGTGCGCGGATACTCGCTGATGCAACGGCTGCACAAACGCGAACGCGAGGACGTGTTCACCCCAGACGGCTACTACCGCACAGGCGATTGCGGGGTCGAGTACGACGACAGCTGGATCAAGTTCACCGGCCGGCTGGGCGATCTGATCAAGACCGGCGGCGGAACCAACGTCACGCCGGGCGAGGTGGAACTGGCGCTCGCCGGTTGCGACGGCGTGCTCGAGGCGTACGTCGTCGGCGCCGAGGACCGCAATGGAACCATCGTGGCCGCGGCGGTGGTGCCTCGCGGGGACGCGCACCTGGATCCGGCGGCATTGCGGGCGCAACTTCGCGATCGTCTGTCGGCATACAAGGTGCCGAAATTCATCTGGGTCACGGGCAAGGACGCGCTGCCGTTCACTGCCACCGGCAAGGTCAAAAAGTCAGACCTCGCCAAGCAGCTGAGCGGGTTGCTGGCCGACCGTTAAGCGCCGAGCGGCCAGTTATGGCACGGACTTCGTCGATCTACGCCCAACAAGTGGCCACTCGAACACGGCGTTTCACGATTTCGGAAATAATCATTCTCATTGGGGTAGATTCGCGGCGTGACTGTGAAGCCATTGCGGATTGCCGTCATTTCGACCGGTTGGATCAGCAGCCTGGCGATCCGGACAATCGTTCGCCGACCGAACCTCGACCTGGTCGGCGTGTGGGTGCACAGTGCAGAGAAGGTCGGCCGCGACGCCGGCGAGATCGTCGGGCTGGGGCCGATCGGAGTGACGACCACCGCTGATCTCGACGACATCATCGCGTTGAAACCCGACTGCGTCGTCTACGGCGCGGCCAGTCCCGAGATGGATGCCGCCGCGGTGCGTGACTACGTACGTCTGCTCAACGGTGGACTCAACGTCGTGACCACCAACACTCCAGGAATGATGTTCCCCGACAGATGGATTCCGCAACTGGCCGATCAGGTGCGGGCAGCCGCGAAGGCCGCCGGGGTCACGATCTACACCTCGGGTATCGAGCCCGGCTTCGCCGGCGACCAGTTCGCGGTGCTGCTGACCACCTTGTCGAACACCATCCGGTCCATCCGCGCGCAGGAGATCTTCGACTACTCGGCGTATCCCAACCGCGATCTGATGATCGACGCGATGGGCTTCGGTAAGCCACTCGACTTCACTCCCCTGCTGGAACTCGAGGGCGCACAACAGTTCGCGTGGGGACCGCCGATCGGACTGGTGGCCAAGGCCCTCGGTGTCGAACTCGAGAAGGTCACCGAATCCTACGAACGGGTCCTCACGCCGCGCGACCTGCACGTCGCATGCGGAACCATCCCCGCGGGCACCTGCGGCGCGGTACGCGCCGAGACCACCGGCGTCGTCGACGGCCATCCGGTGATCACGATCGAGCACATCAACCGGATGGCCCCGGACTTGGCGCCCGAGTGGGCGTCGGCGCCCAACGGCACCTACCGTCTCATCATCGAGGGCGAACCCCACATTCGCTGCGACCTCAAACTGGGCACCGAGGACACGCCGGAGTCAGGCAACGCCAACGCTATGGAGGCGACGGCCATGCGGGTCGTCAACGCCATCCCGTACGTCGTCGATGCGGCCCCGGGAATCGCGACGTCGCTCGATCTTCCGATCACGGCGCCGCGCCACGCACTGCAGTTCGGCTAGACCGTGAACATCGGTCCGCGAGGTGCGCCTCGAACCTCGTTGCCTCCGTCGATCGCGAAGCTCTGCCCCGTCATCCAAGCGGATTCGGGTCCGGCGAGGTAGCGCACGCCGGGAGCGATATCGGCCGAGACGCCGAGCCGGCCGAGCGGCACCCGTTCGAGGAAGCTGCTCGTCAACTCCTCGAGGTGAATGTAGCCCTGGGTGGTGGCGGCTTCTGTCAGGCCGGGACGCACCGCGTTGACCCGGATGCCGCGGGGGCCCAGCTCGGAGGCCGCGACGCGGATGAACATCTCGAGCGCGGCCTTGCCCGCCGAGTAGTGCCCCAGGCCCTCCATCGGAATCTTGGCGGATGTCGACGAGATGAACACGATGGAACCGCCGCCCGTCATCAGCGGCGCCGAATAGCGCAGCGCAAGGAAGTTCGAGCGAAGGTTGCCCATCACGAAGTTGGTGAAGGTCTCGAGATCCTGTTCGACCAGCGGTCCCGTGCCCCCGCTGGCGACCGTACCGATGACGATGTCGAGCCGGTTGTGGACATCGTGGGCGGCCTGTGCCGCCGTTCTCACGGTGTCTTCGTCCTCGGGGTCACCTTTGTGCAGGACGATCTCCGCCTCTGGTGCGACGCTGTGGATTCGGTCACGCGTAGCTTCCAGTCTCGTCATGGAGCGGCCGAGCAGATACAACGTCGCGCCGTCGACGGCCAGCAGGCCTGCTGCAGCCTGGGCGATTCCCGCCGATGCACCAAGAATGAACGCCGTCTGGCCGTCGAGTACACCCATGATTCGGAAGCTATCACTTTCGCAACACCCCTTCTCGAAAACGGTAATGCTGATTCTCCAGTCGGGGTAGCGTGCGCCGTGTGCCAGACATGACCGACAAGGTCGCGCTCATCACCGGCGCGGCCCGCGGACAGGGCCGCGCTCACGCCGTTCGGCTCAGCGCCGACGGTACCGACGTGATTCTCGTCGACATCGCAGGGCCGCTGCCCCCGAGCGTCCCCTACGATTCCGCGACCCCGGACGATCTTGCCGAGACGGCGGAGATGGTGACGGCTCATGGCCGGCGGGCAGTGACCGCAATCGTCGACACCCGAGAGCACGACGCATTGTGCGCCGTTGTGGATGATGCGGTCGCCGAGCTCGGGCGACTCGACGTCATTGTCGCCAATGCGGGCATCTGCGCACCGGCGGTGTGGGATCAGGTGTCACCACGTGACTTTCGCGACACCATCGACATCAATGTCATTGGCACCTGGAACACGGTGATGGCCGGAGCACAACACATCATCGCCGCCGGGCGGGGCGGTTCGATCATCCTCGTCGGCTCGGCGGCCGGCCTGACGATCGAGCCATTCATGATCGGCTACACCGCCAGTAAGCACGCCGTGACTGCCCTGGCCCGCTCATTCGCCGCCGAACTCGGCAAATACCACATCCGAGTCAACAGCCTGCACCCCGGCTCGGTGGCGACGCCGATGGGAAGCGGTCGGATGATCGAGGCGATGGCCGATGCCGCGAAGTCGAATCCGGCGCTTCGGCACGGCTTCACCAAGCAACTCATTCCGGACGTCATCACCACCTCCGAGGACATCGCCAATGCGGTCTCGTGGTTGGCATCCGACGACGCGAAATTCGTCACGGCCGCCGCGATACCGGTAGATGTCGGTGTGACGGGCAGCTAAGCGCTCGACTGTCGCGTGACGACCGGCGGTCCCGCCAGCGGGTCGGCGATCAGGCCGGGCGGCGCTTCGATGACAGCGGGTATCGCGTTGACCGCCGCCAGTGCGGTGGCCGTGATGCCGGGATTCACCCGGTCGGTGTCCGACTGCTCGAGGTACAGTTCGAGGCTCATGTTGGGGGAACCGTTGACGCGGAACACCATTCCACCCTCGCCCTCGCGGCTCGGCTTGGGCCAGCGATCCGGCCACGGGGTGCTGCTGACCGTCGCGAAGTACTGGACCGCGACAGCGGGGCGGCCCTCGACGATCCCGGCGAGTTGCCATCGGTGCGCACAGACCGTTCCCTCGGGGATGACGCCGAGTGCGGTCGGAAGATCGGTCGGCGCCAGCAGCGTCTCCCAATCCAGTTCTATTCCGTCGAGTTCGAAACCGAGGATGTCGGCGAGGTAGGTCACGACCGCGCCCCAGTCGTTGCGTACCTTCCCGGAGGCGATACGGACCGGAACATGGCCGTCGGGCTTACCGAAACCCATGGACTCGTGCAGGACGTCCCAAATCGGGTAGGACTTGTCGAGGTCGAGCGCGTACTCGTCCATCCGGTAGGAGTCGACGCGACCCGCCCCGGTCAGCAGCGCGGTGGGGATGTTCAGGCTGATGAACCCCGGTTCGCTGCCGGTCGCGTAGAACGTCGAATTGCCCTTCGTGGCCGCCTTTTCGAGGACGTTGCGCCATTCCGCAGGGGCGGACCGGGGATAGACCATCGGGATCAGCGAGAAGGTCACCGTATTGATTCCCGCGTCGAGGTACCTGGCGATGTCTGCGATCGCCTCCTCTTCGCGCCGAACCGCCGTCGCGCAGTACGTCACACAGTCGGGTTGCAGGGCCAGCACAGCGGAGAGGTCATCTGTCGCGGATATTCCGACAGATGGTGCGCCACACAGCTCCCCTGCATCCAGCCCGACCTTCTCCGGGGTCGACACCTTCACCCCGACGAGCTCGAGCGCAGGGTCGTCGATGATCGCCCGCAACGCCTCGCGGCCGGTCAGCCCAGTCCCCACGTGGACCACTCGGTAACGTTCACTAGTCATCGGTAGAAGGGTCCTGGTTTGCCGGCGTCTTCCAGATGCCCGTACGGATCATAGAGATTCATCTCAGGATAGGGATTCTTGTCGAAGGAGGGTCGCGAAAGACCTGCTTCGCGCAGTCCGGCGAGCACCGCCAACGGCACCGCGAACGACACCAGACCGACCGTCATGGATACCAGCAGTTGCCGGGTCAGCGTCACCTTGGGGCGGCCTCGCCGTGACGGCAGCCAGCGCGCAATCCGGTTGATCAGCACCAGTTCGCCGCTCTCGTCGCGCACACACATCACCGCGACCATCGCGAAGATCACCGAATCGTAGACCGCCATGATCAGCGGAAAGTGAATGTGGCCGATCTGCAGGACGGGCCCGACGGCTTCGGTGTAGAAGAAGATGCCGGCCCGCATCCAACTGAACTGGATCAGGCCGTTGAGCGGGATCGCAATGATCGTCGCGCCGATGAACACCCGGATCAGCCGGTGTGAGGCCAACCAACCGGCGCGCCGCATCACCGGCTCGAAGAGGCGGTCGTGCAACTTCAGGAAGCCGAGCCCGTTGAGTAGATAGTAGGCCGCGTATCCGCCCAGGAACGCCAGCGCGGGTTCGAGATTCGGCGAGATGTTGACGTATCGCCACGACAGCGGGAAGTGCAGCATACGCGGATCGAAGATCGCGAACGTCGCCCAGTTGGCGAGGGGGTCAAGCGCGCCCGTGATTAGTCCGGCGAAGGCGATGATGACCGCCCAGTGCACCTTGCGTTGCCGCCAGGACAACCACCCCAGCACGCTGATCAGACCGATTGCCAGCGGAATCGAACTGGACGCCACGGCGAGCGGCCAGTTGTCGAAGCCGAGGAACGGCGGGTACGGAGCCGGACCGGGATCCGGGTTGGTCTTCGCGGGGTGCCCGTGCAGGCCGGTCTGAACCGTCGCGATGGTCACGATCGCGAAGGCCAGATAGCCGGAGAAGAACAGACCCCACCCCAACCTGGCGGGCCATGGCGAGAGCCGCGCTTCGTCCGGTGGGGTGACTCCGAGAACCTGTTGGCTGTCTGCGGTATTCGTCATCTCACACGCTCACCGGAAGCGTCGCCCAACCCCGGACGCTGGTGGTGTGCGCACGCTTGGCCGCCTGGTAGTCCACCTCCCAGTCCGGCCAGCGCGACAGCACCTCCTCGAGCGCGACACGCGCCTGCATCCGCGCAAGCGCGGCGCCGAGGCAGAAGTGAATACCGCGCCCGAAGGACAGGTGAGTGGGCCTCCGGTGGATATCGAACCGGTCTGCGTCGGGGTACTGTCGCTCGTCGCGGTTCGCCGATCCGTTGATCAGCAGCATCACCGAGCCTTCGGCGACCTTCACGCCGTAGTGGTCGACATCTCGGGCAACAGAGCGGGCCTGAACGGGTGAAGGTGCCTCATAGCGCAGCACTTCCTCGATCGCGTACGGGATGAGACCGAAATCCGCGGCGAGTTCGCGGCGCTGGTCCGGGTGGTCAGACAGTAGTTGGCCGGCGAAACCGATCAGACGTGTCGTGGTTTCGTTGCCCGCTCCGACGATGGTGCCCGTGTAGGTCAGCACCTCGCCGCGCGTGAGCCGTCGACGGCTGCCGTCGAGTTCCTCGACCTCGGCGTTGACCAGGTCGGTCATCAGATCGTCGGAGGGATGGTCGTAACGCCAGTCGATGAACTCCTCGAGCATCGAGCCGGTTCTGGTCAGCACGTCATCGGCTACCTCGACAGGCCCGCTGTCTGTGAGCTCCAGCATCCGGTCGGTGTTCTGGCGGATTGCGACCTGGCTGTCCTCCGGTATTCCGAGCAGATAGCCGATCGTGCGCATCGGCATCCACGCGCCGAGGTCGGCGATGAAGTCGAATCTGTCGGCGTCCGCGAGGGGCTCCAGGGCGTGCCGGCAGAATTCCCTGGCCAGGGGTTCGATGGCCGCCATGCGACGCGGGGTGAACACGCCTGACAACAGACGTCGGTGCAGGTCGTGAATGGGCGGATCCTCGAACAGGATGATGCCCGGCGGTACGTCGACCCCGTTGAGGATGATCTCGATCGTGGTGCCCTTGCCAGATCGGTAGTCCTTCCAGTTCACCAACTCACGGACGACGTCGGAGTACCTGCTCAACGCGTAGAAACCGTACTTGTCGTTGTGATAGAGCGGCGCGTCGTCACGCAGCTGTTTCCACACCGGATAGGGATCGTCGTCGATGTCGAAGTCGAACGGGTCGTAATAGGGTTCAACCTTCACCCTGTATGTCACCCCATGAGAGTAAGCGTTATCAGCCCGCGTGAAGACCCTTTTCCGGATCGGATGTCGACCCACCCCGGGCCGCGTCGACGCACCGCCGGGATGAGAATGTAGATTCTCGGTAGCGGGTGGGTGACCGCAGTGGCGCACCTGAAGGCGAAGGAGGCGGCTCCATGGCGAGTTCCGCCGTTCGCAGCTTCGTCTTCGCGGTGGAGTTTCGAATCGCCAGATCCGAGCGGGTGGGACCGGTACTCGCACGCCACGAGGAAAGCCTGCGCGAGCTCGGCGCGCACTACGCGTTCGTATACGAATCGATCCTCGAGGCGGGAAAGGTCCTGGTCGTCATCGGTGTCCGCACCGAGGAACCGTTACTGAACCTGCTGCGCTCGCCGTACTTCTTCGAGTGGTTCGACGCTGTCGGTGTCGAAGACCTTCCCGCCGTGTTCGCCGGTGAGACCGTCGAGCGATTCGACCTCGGCGAATCTCCGGCTCCGGGAACAGAAGTCGTGGTTTCAGCCGTGACTCGGGTCGAGGACGTCGAGGCCTTCCTGGCCCGGGTGCGGGAATCGCTCGACGACTTCGCGCAGTCGGGGATACGTCGAACGCTCGTCTACCGCGCCTTCGACACCCCCCGCGAGGTGCTGTTCCTTCAGCAGCTCGCGAGTGAGCGCACCGCGATGCAGTGGGCTGGTCGGTCGGACATCGCCTCGGACTGGCTGGCGTCCGCCGGAGTCGGCGCCTATCCGCCCGTTTTCGTCGGGAGGTTCGTCCATGCGATGCGACTGGCTCCGACAGCGGGAACGGACCTGCACTGATGTATGTCTGCCTGTGTCACGGCGTCACCATCGAAACGGTTTCCGACGCCGTTGCCGCCGGCGCGAAAACCTCCCGTGAGGTGTCCGAAGCGTGCGGTGCCGGGGCGGAGTGCGGCAGGTGCCGGCACACGATCCGCGCAATCATCGACTCCCACCCAGTGACTGCGAAACACGGCAGGAGAAGCAGACTATGAATGATCGGCACTCCAATATCGAGGGCTCGCGGATGCTCGTGATCGGGGCGTCCTCGGGCATCGGGCACGCGCTGGCACGGGCTGCCCACGCCAGAGGCGCCAACGTCGCGCTCGCGGCCAGGCGGGTGGATCTGCTGTCCGATCTGGCCGAGCGGTTGGGTGGTTCCGCCCATGAACTCGACGTCTCCGACGCCCACGCGATCGAGAGGGTCATCGGCGAGGTGGCCGCCAGATTCGGCCAACTCGACGCCGTCGTGTTCACCAGCGCCGTGGTGCCGTTCGCGCTGATCGAGGAGACCGACGTGACAACGTGGTTGCACGCCTACGCCGTCAACGCCGTCGGCGCGTCGCATGTACTGCGCGCGGCGCTCCCCCATCTCGCCGATGGCGCGGTCACGCTCGTGGCGTCGAGCCACGATGTGGGTCGCCCCCGCTCAGGTGTCGCGGCCTATCACGCGAGTAAGGCCGCACTGGACGAGATACTGCGATCGTGGCGGGCCGAACATCCGGAGTTGGCGGTGATCCGAGTCAGTGTCGGCCCGACGGGGGGAACGGAGATTCTGCGCGGCGCGGACCGTGACCTCCTGGCCGATCTGTACCGCGTGTGGGCCCAGGAAGGCCAGATTCCGGCCGAGATGTCCGCGGTAACCGACGTGGCGAACGCGATGCTGTCGTTGATCGCCATGTCGCGCGCGAATCCCACGGTGGTCAGCGACATCGTGCATCTCGCTCCCCGAACGAGCAGAGGACGATAGGAGAGACTGGCAATGGATCTGGGCTTCGAAGGTGCGACCCCAGTCGTTACGGGCGGCAGCAAGGGAATGGGACTGGCGATCGCCGAAACGCTCGGCGCCGAGGGCGCATCGGTGGCGATCATGGCCCGCGGACAGCAGGCGCTGGATTCAGCGGCCGAACGGATCCGCGCCGCCGGCGCTCCCGAAGTACTCGCGCTGAGCGTCGATATGTCCGATGCGACGTCGATCGCGGCGGGATACGCCGCGGTGAACGAGGCTTGGAACCGGCTGAATGTGTTGGTGCACACCGTAGGTCGGGCGCGGGCACCTTTGACGAGCTCGATGACGGGGACTGGCAGGCCGCTTTCGACCTGGGCACCATGGCCGCGGTCCGGTCGGTGCGCGCAGCGCTGCCGATGCTGCGCGCCGCCGAGTGGGCGCGGGTCGCCACCCTGTCCGCCCACTCGATTCAACGTCAAAGTCCCCGGCTCGTCGCCTACACCGCGACCAAGGCGGCGCTGTCGAGTTTCACCAAGATCCTCCAGGACACGCTGGCCGCCGATGGACTGGATTCCGCGAACCCGCACGATGTGATGGCCTGGGTGGAGCGGACCCACGGCCATCCGTGCGACCTCGGCCGGGCCGGACTCCCCGAGGAGATCGCCTCGGCCACCGCGTATCTCGTGTCGCGCCGGAACGGCTACGTGACCGGTGCCGCGGTCAACGTCGACGGCGGCTCCGACTTCATCTGACCGCCGTCAGCTGTGCTTTGACATCTCCCCGGCAGCGGTGTCGGCCCACTGCGCCTGGTGACGGCCCATGGTCATGGCGCCGTTCCAGCCGCCGTCGGTCCACAGCACCTCACCGCCGACGTAACTGAAGCGCGGGCTACCGAGGCAGACCAACGGCCAGGCCTGCTCCTCGGCGGTCGAGTACCGTCCCACCGGTCCGACGGCCTGATCGACGGTGTCCTTACCCATCAGATCCTGGAACGCCGGCATCATCGCCGTCTCGGTGGGACCGGGGTTGATGCAGTTGATCCGGATGCCCCGTCGCCCGAGGTCGGGATACCACCAACCCACCCACGCGTCGATGATGTACTTCGAGTACGCGTAACCGCTCCACGACCACAGCTTTTCGTTCGCCGTCAGCCACTCGACCGCCGCCTCGAACCCCTGGGTCTCGAGCAGTCCGGTGATGGTCTTGATGTGATCCTGCCAGCCGATCGCGGCCGACGACGAGATCACGCTGATGGCCGACCCCTCGGACATCTTCGGCACCAGACGCTCAGCCAGATGACGCGCCCCGACGAAGTTCACCAGGATCGTGTCCCATTCGCTGAATGGCGGACCGGGAAGCCCCGCGCAACTGAACAACCCGTCGACCGGGCCGTCGATGGCCGCGGCGACCTCGTCGATGCTGGCGCGGTCACGCAGATCGATCTGCAGCGCGCGGGCGACCGGCACCGTCGTCGGTTTGATGTCGAGGGCGGTGACCGTCGCACCCAGATCGACGAGGATCTGCGCGGTCGCCTGCCCCATGCCGGACGCCGCGCCCGTCACGACCACCGATTTGCCCTGGTACCCGAGCACATCCTGCATGGCACGCTCCTGTCGAGAACTTTGTTTGCCCGTAATTGAGAACAGACATTATCATCGGCGATGTCATGGAATGGTGATGGTCATGACCTCCAGCACCCGCCGGTTGCGGGTCATCCAGTGGGCCACCGGAGCCGTCGGCACCGAGATGGTCACCGCCATCCTCGATCACCGTCCCGACCTCGAGTTGGTCGGTGCCCGCGTGTACACCGACACGAAGAACGGGGTCGACGTCGGGACGCTCGTCAACCGGCCGCCGATCGGGGTCGCCGCCACCACCGACGTGGACGCGACCCTCGCGCTCGACGCCGATCTCGTGTTGTACGCACCGTCGTTCACCGACCTCGACGACGTCTGCGCGCTGCTCGAGAGCGGCAAGAATGTGGCGACGCCGTCGTTCCTGTTCCATCCACGCCGAATTCCGGAGGCTGATCGGGAAAGGTTGATGGCGGCATGTATCAAGGGCAACAGCACCATTCACGGCAGCGGCCTCAACCCGGGCAATCTTTCCGGCGTGCTGCCTCTCGCGCTGTCGGGCATGAGCCGCACGATCGAGCGGGTCACCCTGCAGGAGAGGGCTGACTGGACGCTGTGGGAGAGCACCGAGATCACCTTCGACGGAATGTGGTTCGGCCGACCGACCGACGAGGTGACGCCGACCGCCAACACCTACCTGGGGTTCCTGACGAAGCTGTTCGTCGAGCAGACCTGGTTTCTGTCCGACGCCCTGCACGCGGACATCGATGACGTCTCGGTGACCTTGGAGACCGTGCCGGCGAGCAAGGACCTCCACGTCTTCGACCACGTGGTACGGCAAGGCACGACGGCGGGGCAGCGCTGGAACTTCGTCGGCCATCGCAACGGCGTGCCGCTGATCGAGTTCGAGACGCTCTGGACCGTCGGCGGCGAGTTTCCCGACCACTGGCCCACGCCGCTGGACGGTTGGACGTTGACCATCGAGGGCGATCCGTCGATGCGTACGCACTTCTTTCCGCTGGCCAGTTTCTCGCGCGAGGCGTCGATCTCCGAGCATGTTCGGGCCGGCCTCATCACGGTGGCGATGCAGGTCGTCAACGCCATCCCGGCCGTCTGCGCGGCGCCCGCCGGCTTCGCGACGATGGCTGACCTTCCACTGATCCGCAGCTACACCGGTTTTGGTAACGGACTTGGTCCGACGAACGGCACGATCGTGGACAGGTCGTAGAGTCCGGGTTCGGCGGCGACGACTGCGGGTATCGCGTTGATCGCATGCATGGCGGTGGCCAGGCAACCCTGCTCGGCGTGATCCTCTCCGTGAGAACCGATCTCGAGGTGGATGCGCAGGTTCGGCTCACCTTCGAAGGTGACCGTATACCCGATCTCGGTCGGCCAGTCCGGCGCGAGATCGTCGGCCATGCGGGTGAGGTGCTCGACCGAGATCGTGGTTGCGCCGCAGTCGACGACGACACCGAAGCGCATGGCGCCGACGGTGCCTGCCGGGATTTCGCCGGCGGCGACGGTCAAAGTCCTTGGTGTCGTCTCGACTTCGCGGAATCCCTCGACGGATTCGATGTGCAGGCCCAGAGCCTGTGCGAGCACGGTGGCGCTGCCCATCCATGCGCTCGCCGCGTACTCGGTGTTGCTCAGCAGCGGCGTGGTGTCCTCTGGTGCATGCCCGAAGCCCATGGCGTTGAAGATCAGATCGTGGCTGGCGTACGTCGAGTAGTCGAGCACCTCGCGGACATTGATTCGGCTCGTCCGCTGCGACAGGCGTGAGAGCACAGGCGCCAGCGACTCCGCCACGAATCCCGGGTACAGACCCAGTCCCAGGAACGAGGTTCTTCCCACGTTGCACGCACTTTCGATGTCGTCAGCCAGCGACTCGTGTAGTGACCGCGGATGAATGAACCGGCTGCCGGTCGCAACCACGTTCTTACCCGATGCGAGCAGGTCGCAGACGTCGGCAAAGCAACCGGGCGTATCGGTTTCCACCTTGCCCATGTAGAGCACCACATCGGCGTCGGTGTTGATGAGGTCATCGCGGTCCGCGCTCGCGCGTAGCCCGATCTCGTCCAGCCCGCACAGGGTGCCCGCGTCCACGCCGGCCTTCGCGTCGTCGTAGACGCGCACGCCCACCAGGTCCAGATCCTGACGCCCGATGACGTGGCGCAGCGACATCATGCCCGTGACGCCGGTCGCCCATTGGATCACTCGAGGCATGTCACCGCCTCCTCAGTCCCACACCACGTCGAGGCGTGACGGCGATCGGAACACCGAGCCGGTGATGTAGGGCGGCGGCGCGTCGGGGTCGAGGCGCAGCCCCGTCAATTCGTCGAACAGCGCGTTGAAGATCTTGGTGGTTTCGAGCCGAGCCAGGTGCATGCCCAGACAGACGTGGGCGCCATGGGCGAATCCGATGTGCGGCTTGCGTTCCCGGAATATGTCGAACTTCTCCGGTTCTGTCCAGCGCGTTTCGTCGTGGTTGGCGCTGCCGAGGCTGAGCATCATCGTCGCGCCCTCGGGAACCTGGACGCCGCCGATTTCGGTGTCACAGGTGACCTCGCGCATGAAGTTGAGCAACGGTGTTTCCCACCGGATGCCCTCCTCGATGGCCGCCGGCAGCAGGCTGCGGTCCGCGCGCACCGCGTCGAGCTGATCGGGATGGGTGAGCAGGGCGTACGCCAGGCTGGCGGTCGACCGTGACGTCGTCTCCGCACCGGCCGGCAACAGGTTGCGCATGAAGCCGTAGATCTGCTCGTCGGACATCGTCACACCGTTGATCTCGGCCTGCGCGAGGATCGACACCATGTCGTCCTTGGGCGACCTGCGCTTGTCGGCGAGGATGTCGACGAAATACTCCTTCATGGTCGCCGACGCCCGCATCGCACATTCCATGTCGCCGCGGAAGCCCAGCAGATCTATCGCGAGCCGATGAAAATGCAACACGTCAGAGTCGGGGAGGCCCAACAGCGCGGCGATCACCCGCACCGGAATCGGCATGAACACCGCATCGACCAGATCGGCCCGTTTGGCGTCCCTGATCTTCGCCATGGCCCCCTCGACCAGGGGGCCGACCAGTTCGACGTCCCAGCGCTTCATCGACGAGCGCGCGAACGCGAACTCGTGCAGCTTGCGGTAGACCGCATGGTCGGGGTCCTGCATCTCGAGAATCGTCGGGCCCTGCAGCGGCCGCACGACGTCTTCGTAGCACCGCGTGCTGAAGGTGATGTGGTCGGTGAAGATCGCCTTGACGGTGTCGAACGTGTAGGCGGTGAACGTCGGCGGCCCGTCGCCGGAATTGCCGATCATGCCCATCTCGGGCCACCCGGCGTGCACCGGCGCCTGCGCACGAAGTTCCTTCAGAAGCGGGTACGGCGTGGCATCACCGTCGGCGCCCATGCCTTCGTTGAATTTGTCCTGCGCGTCGCGAATGCTCTGTTCGAGCTCCTCGACGCTGGCGGGCTCAAACATGGCTGTCAACATACCCCCTGGCGGTCGCAACCACCATACTGTAGGTTGACCCCCTTAAGCGCAGCAGGTTTGCGAAACTCGATCCCGGAGCGGTGAATTGGCAGTTCGAGTGGTGCAGTGGGCGACCGGGGCGGTCGGACGCGCCGCATTGACAGAGCTCATCGAGAACCCGGATTTCCAGCTGGTCGGAGTGCTGGTGTACGACCCGGCCAAGGCGGGTCAGGACGCCGGAGCGCTGTGCGGCCTGCCTCCGACCACCGGGGTGTCGGCCACCGCGGACAAAGACGAGATCGTCGCACTCGGCGCGGACGTCGTCATCCATGCCGCCAGCAAGGCCCATACCGTCGACACCAACGCCGACGACATCTGCCGACTGCTGGCGTCGGGCACCAATGTCATCACCACCACGTCCTACAACCACTTGCCCACCTACGGCGCCGAAACGGAGGCGGCGTTCGTGGCGGCCTGTCAAGCGGGGCAGTCGCGCTTCCACGCCGCCGGAGAGAACCCCGGATTCATGTTCGAGCGGCTGGTCGCGACGGTGACCGGGCTGAGCAAGACGATCGACCGCATCGATCTCTACGAAGCCACCGACGTGTCGGGCGTCGACAGCCGTCCTATGCTCGTCGACCTCATGGGCATGGGCCGCCCGCCCGAGGACGTCAGCGTCGACTCACCCATCATCAAGAAGCTCGACATGGCATACCGCCAGGCACTCAACGCGACCGCCGATGTTCTCGGCGTCACGCTGGACCACGTCGAGGTGTCGGTCGACGCCACGACGCTGCCGTACGACATCGAGGTTCTCGCGGGCACCATCGGGGCGGGAACGGTCGTCGGACAGCGGTTCTCGTGGATCGGCCACTGGTCGGGTCGGCCGCTGCTTGCCATCCATGAGGAGTGGGTGCTCACCCGCGACCTACCCCAGTGGGGCCTCACGCCGCTCGCGCCCGGTGAGAAAGCGCCGTTGATCCGCGCCGTGATCAAGGGGGTTCCGAGTTTCGAGCTCGCACTCGACGTCGGCTGGGACGGTCGGGCTCCCACCGGACAGCACGCGCAGCCGGGGCATCTGATGATCGCGATGGGCGCCGTGCGTGCGATCCCCTATGTGCTGGCGCAGCCGCCTGGAATCGTCACGGCGCCGGTGTTCGGGGCGATCCAGCTTGCCCAGCATCGAAACTGAGGCTGTGCACGAAAATTCACCGGATCTTGAGGCACAAGCTCAGTTTCGGCGGACAAGAGTCAAAAGTTTTCGCTCGGTGTCGCGTGAAAGACGTGCCCGCTGCCGTCCGGCAGCACCCGACGCGCGATCAGGTAGTCCGAACCCAGCCAGCCCTGTCTGATGTAGCGGCCGAACCGCAGGAACGTGCCCGGCGCGCCGCTTGCCGCCAGAACCAGTTTCACCTGCTCGATACCGTCCTTGACCCCGTCACCGGTCAGCGGGCGCGCCGCCGCCAGTCCGCGGGCGATCACGGTGGCAACATCGCGGCAGAGCCCCGGCATCGAGTGCGCGGGCCGGCGGCCGTAACGCGCCTCGAACCGGTCCAGGAATGCCTGGCCGACCTGGTTTCGCTCGTCGTAGCTGTCCAACCCGACCCAGCCCCGCAACTGGTGCATCCAATCGGCGTTGATGTGCGCCATCTCGAACGCGGTGGTGGTGTAGCGCGGCGGGTCCCAGTCGGCGGCCAGCAGTGCGTCCGAAAATCCCCACAACCCATGACCGAAGCCGACGTGCACGACGGCGTCGGGTTCGGCGGCGCGAAGCTCCGCGACCACCGCCGCCTTGTCAGCCTCCACCTGCGGGATAGCCACCGTGGCAACAACTTTCAAACCCGCGGCAGAGTACGCCTTTTCGGCGAACGCAAGGTACTCCTTGCCGATCAGCGACGCCTCGTAGGCAATGGCGATACGCGACCGTCCGTCCCCGAGCAGCACCGCGGCCAGCATCACCGGTTCCTCCGGCATCGACCCGTTGTTGAGGGCGAAGGTCCACTCGCCGAGCGCACCCTCCGACCCCGACAGGATGATGTTGGGGACCCTGGCGACCCGGTTGGCGTGCGCGGTCAGCGGAACCGCGTTGTCCGAGATGTAGGGGCCGAAGATCGCCAGACAACCTTCGTCGACCAGCTCGTCATATCCGCGCTCGACGGCGTGGTAGGTGCCGTTGGGCAGGCCGATGACGTGGCGCTCGACGAGCTCGATCGGCCGGTCGACGATGTCTGCCGCGACCGCCTCGTCGAACACCAGCCGCAGCGCGTCCACCGTGTCGTTCTCGGTCCCCACGCGGGTCGGATAGTCGTTGAGCAGGCCGACTTTCAGTGGGGCCACACAGCCATACGCGCGAACACGATCATCTGCCATCACCGCAACCTACAACATGAATGTTGCTAAGATGACCGCTATGGCCAGGCGTGGGGGCACAGACTCGGAGCGGCGCGCGAGGGGAGACCGAACCCGACGCACCCTCGTGGACGCCGGCCGCGCCCTGTTCGTCGAGAAGGGCTATTTCAACACCAGCATCGGCGACCTGGTCACCGCCTCGGATGTCGGCACGCGGGGCGCCTTCTATCACCACTTCAAGGACAAGGCCGAGCTTTTCCGGGCGGTGTTCGAGGAGGTCGAGCGCGACCTCACGTTGCGGTCGTTGGCCTCCCCACCGTCCGGCGCGGACTCCTGGGAACGGCTCTGCGCGGGCCTCCACGGCTTCCTCGAGTCGGCGACCGAACCCGAGGTGCAGCGCATCATGCTGGTCGACGGGCCCGTGGTGTTGGGCTGGCAGACCCTGCGCGCGATCCAAGAAGGCAACAGCATCGCGCTGATCAACGAGATGGTTCGCAACGCCATCGCCGAGGGTGTCATCGACGACCTTCCGGTCGCCGAACTGACCCACATGCTGGTCGCATCGCTGGAGGAGGGGGCGCTTTTGGTGGCGCATGCCAAGAGTCCCGGCAGGGCGCGGCGTCAAGCGGCGAAAGTACTCGACCGGTTGCTGCTCAGCTTCGCCACCGAGCCCCGAGAAGTACTAAGGCGCTAGCCCTTTGATTGGCCGGGCCCGGCTGGTGGCACCCGAACGGAAATCTATGTTTCCGCTATTGATTATCACGCTTCTACCAAACTGATAATGTGTGTTCGCCCCTCTTTCAAGGAGATCTGATGCCGGACCGGCCGCCACTGCGAGTTGCCGTAATCGGAGCGTCCGCAGGCCTCGGCAGGTGCATCGGAGTCGGGCTGGCGAAAACGGGCGCGCGGGTCGCCTTTTTGGCAAGACGCCGCGATCGCCTGGTCAACGCCGCCAACGAGGCCAGCACCGGCGCGGTTGCGGTCACCTGCGACGTCACCGACGCCGACGCCTGCCGGCGGGCGGTGGCAGAGGTCGTCGACGAGTTCGGCGGACTGGACGCGATCGTCTACACCACCGGGATGGGCGTCCTCGCACCCCTCACCGAAGTCTCTGCCGAGCAATGGGCAAACCTGTTCGCCACCAACGTCACCGGCGCTTCGCTCATCACCGCGGCCGCCGCACCCCACCTCGCCGCGGCCGCCGGTTCCGCGGTGTACCTGTCGTCGCTGAGCGCCTCCTACTCCGCGCCATGGCCGCTGCTCGGCGCTTACGCCGTCTCCAAGGCCGCCCTGGACAAGCTCGTCGAGGCGTGGCGCATCGAGCATCCCAACATCGGCTTCACCCGACTGGCGGTCGGTGACTGCTTCGGCGGCGAGGGCGACTCCCAGACGGAGTTCAACAAGACGTGGGACCCCAAGGCGCTGGAGGACGCCATCCGGTTCTGGATGGACAACGGCTACATGCAGGGTGGCCTCGTCGACGCCGACCACCTCGTCGATGTCGTGCGTTCCGTACTTGCTTGTGGCAACAGCAGTTTCATTCCATACCTGACATTGGCTCCTCGACCGTCCGGCGCGGTGGCCGAACTTCGACAGTGGTGAAGGAACGCCCGTGACACACGAATCCCGCATGCTCATCGACGGCAAGCTCGTCGAATCCGAAACCGGTCGCCGGTTCGACAACATCAACCCGGCGACCGAGGAGGTTCTCGGCGGCACCGCCGACGGCACCCGCGCCGACATGGAACGCGCGGTGGCGGCCGCCCGGCACGCGTTCGACCACACCGACTGGTCGCGTGACGGCGCGGCCAGGGCCGCCGGGCTGCGTCAACTGCAGGCGGCGCTGGAGGCCGAACGCGAGGAGATCCGCAGCGAGCTCATCGCCGAGGTCGGCTGCCCGCTGCTGAGCACGTACGGACCCCAGCTCGACGTGCCCCTCAAGGAGGCGTTGAGCTGGCCCGCGGACATGATCAGCCAGTTCTCCTGGAAACGAACGCTTCCCGACAAGGATGCGTTCGGCATGGGCACCCTGGCTGCCCGCGAAGTGTGGAAGGAACCCGTCGGTGTCGTCGGTGTCGTCACACCGTGGAACTTCCCGGTCGAGATCATCCTCAACAAGATCGGGCCGATTCTGGCGATGGGCAACACGATGGTGCTCAAGCCCGCACCCGACACGCCCTGGAACGCCACCCGCATCGGCCGGATCATCGCTGAGCACACCGACATCCCGCCCGGGGTGATCAACATCGTCACCTCTTCGGACCATCTCGTCGGCGAGGTGCTCTCGACCTCCCCCCTGGTCGACATGGTGGCCTTCACCGGTTCGACGGCGACCGGGCGGCGCATCATGGCGGCCGCCGCCGAGACCGTCAAGCCGACGTTCCTCGAACTCGGCGGCAAGTCGGTGTATCTGGTGCTCGATGACGACGGTGACATCAGCGCCTCGGTCGGCGGCAGTGCCTTCATCTCCATGCACGCCGGACAGGGTTGCGCGATGCCGACCCGCCTGCTGGTACCGAACTCCCGGTACGACGAGGCCGTCGAGATCGTCAAGGTCGCGATGGAGAACAACAAATACGGCGATCCCACCGACCCGTCGGTGCTGCAGGGCCCGCAGGTGTCCAAACGCCAGCAGGACCGGGTGATGGGCTATATCGAGAAGGGCAAGCAGGAAGGCGCGCGGCTGGTCACCGGCGGCAGCATTCCCGCACACCTTCCGAAGGGGTTCTTCGTCGAACCGACCGTTTTCGCCGACGTGGACAACCGGATGACGATCGCCCAGGAGGAGATCTTCGGTCCGGTGTTGTCGGTCATCGGGTTCGACGGCGACGACGAGGCGGTGCGCATCGCCAACGATTCGATCTACGGATTGTCGGGCGTGGTGTTCGCCAAGGACCTGGAGCGGGCCAAGTCCGTCGCGAGCCGGATCCGCACCGGGACCCTGGGCATCAACGGCGGTCTCTGGTACGGCGCCGACGCTCCCTTCGGCGGCTACAAGCAATCCGGCGTCGGGCGGCAGTGCGGCATCGAGGGCCTTGAGATCTTCACCGAAACCAAGACAGTCGGCTGGCCAAAGGAGTCCTAGATGAAATCAAGAGCCGCGGTGCTGCGCGGAGTCGGCGTCGACTGGGAGGTCACCGACGTCGAACTGGACCCACCCCGCGCCGGTGAGGTGCTGGTCAAGATGGCCTATGCCGGAATCTGCCACTCGGACGAGCACTTCTATACCGGTGACAGCGTGCCGAGCCCCGAGATGGAGGAGATGATGCGGGCCTCCGGCGTGCCGGTGCCCGAATGGTTTCCCATGCTGGGCGGTCACGAGGGATCCGGTGTCGTCGAGGCCGTCGGCCCAGAGGTGAAGACGCTCAAGCCCGGTGACCACGTTGCCATCTCGTTCCTGCCGGCGTGCGGAAACTGCCGCTGGTGCGCCACCGGGCACACCTTCATCTGCGATGTCGGTGCCGATCTCTACAGCAAGGCCATGACCACCGACGGCACCTGCAGGCGCCACGTGTCCGGTCCGAATGGCGACGAGGACCTGATGGCCATGATGCAGGTCGGCACGTTCTCCGAGTACGTCGTCGCATCCGAACGGAGTCTGGTCAAGATCCACGACTGGATCCCGCTCGAGGCGGCCTCCCTGGTGTCCTGCGGTGTCACCACCGGTTTCGGCTCCGGATCGGTGGCCGCGGGCACCGAGGCCGGTGACACCGTCGTGGTGATCGGGGTCGGCGGGATCGGCATGAACGCCGTGCAGGGCGCGAAGGTGGCCGGCGCCAAACACATCGTGGCCGTCGACCCGAATGAGTTCAAACGCGAGATCGCGCCCACCTTCGGTGCGACGCACACCGCCATCGACGCCGGCGCCGCACTCGAGCTTGTCAAGGAGATCACCTGGGGCGTCATGGCCGACCGCGTCGTGCTGACGCCCGGCGTGGTACCGACCGACCTCGTGATGGTGGCGATGATGCTGCTACGCAAGGGCGGCACCTGCGTGCTGACCGGCATGGCCAAGGTCAGCGATCTGATGGTCCCGCTGAGCCTGCCCGATATGGTCAGCTCCTGTAAGACCTTGAAGGGCGTGCTCTACGGCGAGATGAATCCGCGCGACGCGATGCCGAAACTGCTGTCGATGTATGAGGCGGGCACCATCAAACTCGACGAACTGGTGACCCAGAAGTACAAGCTCGACGACATCAACGAAGCGATGAAGGATCTGCGGGCCGGCCGCAACATCCGCGGGGTCATCGCCTTCGAGTGAGCCGGAGGCTTCATCGCGAACGACGTAGCACGCTCGCTGCGCGTCGCACCGCGTCGGTGATGCGGGCGACGACCGGGCTGTCCAGCTTCCAGCACTGCCAATACAGGGGCACGTCCAGGTACGCGGCGCAGATGCGCACGAACGAGCCCGCCTCGAGGTTCGGCGCGGCCAGGCTCTCCGGGTACATCCCCCAACCCCGTCCCGCCAGCACCGCGGCGCCGAACCCCTCAGCGGTGGGGATGAAGTGCAGGGGCCTTTCGATGTCTCTGCGAAACACCTTGCGCACCAGCATGTCCTGAAGGGCGTCGTCGCGGTTCCATGCCAGCGAGGGCGCCGTCGCGGCCGTACGCGCGGTGAACCCGTCGGGCAGATACCTGTTCATGTAGTCCTTGCCCGCGACCGGCAGATAGCGCATCACGCCCAGGGCCTGCACCCGGCAACCCGGCACCGGTGTGCGCTCGGTGGTGACCGCGCCCATCGCCACGCCTTCGCGCAGCAACCGGGCCGAATGGTCCTGATCCTCGATCCGGATGTCGAACAACACATCGTCGAGTTCGGTGAACACCTCGGTGAACCACGTCGCCATGGAATCGGCGTTGACGGCCATCGTGATCCGCGGTGCCGCGGGTGCGCCGCCGGCCAACTCGGCCATCGCCTCGGCCTCCAACAGCGTCGTCTGCGCGGCCAGCCGCAGCAGCGGAACTCCGGCAGCCGTTGCCGAACAGGGCTTTTCGCGCACCACGAGCACCTGGCCCACCCGCTGTTCGAGCGCCTTGATGCGCTGGCTGATTGCCGACGGGGTGACGTGCAACTGCGTAGCCGCGACGTCGAACGAGCCGTGCTCGATCACCGCAGCGAACGCCGCCAGCTGCTGTCCGTCGATTCGCACGTCAACGATGCTAATGCGCAAGCGAATTCTTCAGCAGTGAGCTGTGCTTCGCGCGACCCCATACACTGGCCTCGGCCGGAGGGAAGGAGCAGAGTGGGAACGATCCCCGTCATCGCGTTGACAGGTTATCTGGGTGCGGGCAAGACAACGCTGCTCAACCATGTTCTTCGGAGCCCCGGAGCCCGAATCGGCGTGGTCATCAACGACTTCGGTGAACTCAACGTGGACGCCGCGCTGGTGACCGGGCAGGTCGACGAACCCGCATCCATCGCGGGTGGCTGCATCTGTTGTCTACCCGACGAGGGTGGACTCGACGAAGCGCTGGCCAAACTCTCCGACCGACGGCTCGGCCTGGACGCCATCATCGTAGAGGCCAGCGGCCTCGCCGACCCCGTCGCGATATCCCGGATCATCCGATTCAGCGGGGTCGAACGCATCCGGCCGGGCGGCATCGTCGACGTCATCGACGTCACCGCGCATTTCGACACCGTGGACGACGGCGATACGCCTCCCGCGCGATACGGGGCGGCGTCGCTGGTGGTGGTCAACAAGCTCGACCAGATCGCAGGGGAGGACCGCGCCGGTGTTCTCGACAAAATCGAGGCACGGGTCCACCAGCGCAACCCGGATGCGCATGTCGTCGGCGCGATCGCCGGGCAGGTGGATCCCGCGTTGCTCTACGACGTCGCCGATTCCGACGAGGCGACCGGACAGTTGTCCTTTCGCGAACTGCTGCTCGCCGACGCACACCACCACGTCCACGCCGACTCCGTCAGCGCGACCAGCGAGGGCTGCATCGACCCCGGCGCCCTCGTCGACCTGCTCGAGGATCCACCCGCCGGCGTGTACCGGCTCAAGGGCACCGTCAACGTCCGCTCCGGCTCACGCTCACGCAGTTATGTCGTCAACGTGGTCGGCACCTCGGTGCACATCGCGACCCCGCCCAAGCCGGCTCGGTCCAACAGCTTGGTCGCCATCGGAACGGCGTTCGACGTCGACGGCGTCCGCGCACGCATCGACGCCACGTTGCGCTCCCACGACGGTCCGGTGCCCGCTGCGGGCATGCGTCGGCTGCAGCGCTACCGTCAGCTCTCCGCCTGAGGCGTCATCGCGTGGATCATCTCGGCGACGACGGCCGCCACTTCGTCTTTGTCGACGCGTACCGACTGCGTTTGAACTGCGTACCAGGCGCGTTCGAGTAGACCCATCACCGAGACGCCCACCGCTTCGTACGGATGTCCGCCCGCACCGACGACCGCCTGTCCGAGTTTCCACGCTGTCCTGGTGGACGTATGGGCAAGCGAGCGCTTGAACTCCTCGTCGTCGGGAGCGGAATGCTGGGCCGCCATGAGAAACGCGCCATGGGTGTCCAGATGATCGAAATACGTCTTCACCCAGCGGGTTACGTCCGACAGCGCGACCGGACGAGGCAACTTCTCGAACTCCGCCACCACGGCCAGAGTGTCGTGGTAGACGGTTTCACCGAGGATGTTGAAGACCTCGCGTTTGTCCTTGAAGTAGGTATAAAACCCCGCGCGGGAAATCCCGCACGCGTCGGTGATCGCGTTGATCGTCGTCCCGGCGTAGCCGCGTTCCAAGAACAGCCTGCGGCTGCCCTCGAGGATCACCGCTCGGGTGCGCTCGCCGCGGCCGACATCGACCGCTGGCGACTGCGTGGAGGCGACCATGGCACTGACGGTACTTGACGCTTTCGCCAAACAGCAAGATCACAGGTCACATCTCATTATGGTGGTGATTCGCGCTTCTACTTGACACAAGTGTCAACTTGGACGAAGCTAGGCTCACCCGCCACAGAGGAGATTCGCCGATGTTTGACGCGCAGAACGTGCCGATCTTCGACGCCGATCAGCACATGTATGAGACTCCGGATTGTCTGACCACCCACCTGCCGGAGAAGTACCGCAAGGCCGTGCAGTTCGTGAAGATCGGCAAGCGAACCCGGATCGCGATCCTGAACAAGATCACCGAGTACATGCCCAACCCGACGTTCGAAGTGGTGGCGGCCCCGGGAGCCCACGAGCGGTTCTACGGCAACAACAATCCCGAAGGGCTGACACTGCGCGAGATGAGCGGCACCCCGATCAAGCCGCCGGCGGCGTCGCGCGACCGCGACGAGCGCATCAAGCAACTCGACGCCCAGGGCGTCGAGGCGTGCCTGAACTATCCGACGCTGGCCAACCTGGTGGAACACTCCGCGGCCGAAGACCCCGAACTCACCGCCGCGCTCATCCACGCGCTCAACCAGTGGATGCTGGAGACGTGGGGCTACACCTACCAGGACCGGATCTATTCCACCCCGGTTATCACGCTGGGCATTCTCGACAACGCCATGCGGGAGTTGGAATACGTCGTCGACAACGGCGCCAAGGTGATCCTGATCAAGCCCGCGCCGGTGAACACCTTCCGCGGGTGGCGCTCACCCGCGCTGCCCGAGTTCGACCCGTTCTGGCGCGAAGTCGAGTCGCTCGGGTTGCCCGTGGTGATCCACGGCAGCCAGCCGCCACTTGAGCAGTACGTCAACCTGTGGGAGCCGCCGGACACCAACAGCGCCTTCGAGATGTCGGCGTTCAAGTGGGTGGTGCTCGGCCACCGCGAAATCGCCGACATGATCACCAGCCTGATCTGTCACGGCACGCTCACCCGGTTCCCCAAACTGCGCGTCGCCAGCGTGGAGAACGGCAGTTCCTGGATCCACCCGCTGATCCACGGACTCGACGACATCTACCGCAAGATGCCCAAAGCGTTCGAGGAGCATCCCGTCGACGTGTTCCGGCGCAACATCTGGGTCTCCCCGTTCTGGGAGGGCAACGTCGCCGACGTCGTCACCAGCGTCGGATGGGACAAGGTGCTGTTCGGCTCGGACTGGCCGCACCCCGAGGGCCTCGAGGAGCCCCGGAAGTACCACACGTACGCCGAGGACATGGACGAGCGCCGCAGCTACGACTATCTGGGCGACAACGCGCGCCGGTTCATGGGACTGCCGATCAAGAATCCCGACCCGGCGGCCGCCAACCCGCCGGTGATCTCGGTACCGACCGGCTAGCAGACGGCCTGCTCGCATTAGGTTCACTAATGCGGATTCAGAAACATTAGCTGTACTGATCCACTGCGGCGTGCCAGCGTCGACACCGTGGACTCACCGCTGTTCGTCGGCTTCGTCGCGTCGCTGACCCTGATCGCCGCGATCGGCGCGCAGAACGCCTTCGTGCTGCGCCAGGGCATCCGCGGCGAGCACGTCCTGGCCGTGGTCGCGGTGTGCACGGCCTCCGACGTCGTGCTCATCGCGGCGGGCATCGCCGGCGTCGGCGCGCTGATCTCGGCGCACCCCGGGGCGATGACCGTGGCGAAGTTCGGCGGTGCGCTGTTCCTGACCGGCTACGGCCTGCTCGCCGCGCGCCGCGCCGCGCGGCCGTCGACCCTGGCGCCGTCGACGGCCGGTCCGACCCGTCTGCTCGAAGTGCTGGTCACCTGCCTGGCCATCACCTGGCTCAACCCGCACGTGTATCTCGACACCGTGGTCCTGCTCGGCACGCTGGCCAACGAACACCGCGGCCAGCGGTGGCTGTTCGGCATCGGCGCGGTCACCGCCAGCGCCGTGTGGTTCGTCTGCCTCGGTCTAGGCGCCCGCCGACTCGCCGGGCTTTTCGCCACCCCGCTCACCTGGCGCGTCCTCGACGCACTGATCGCGACGACGATGATCGGACTCGGTGTGTCTCTGGCGCTGACCTGACACAATCGCCCCATGGCGCGAAGCCAGCAAACACTCGGCCTGCGGGGGCGCAAGAAGGCGCGGACCCGTGACACAATCCGTCGCGAGGCGATCCGGCTCATCACGGACAACGGTTGGGCCAACACCACCATCGATCAGATCGCCGAGGCGGCGGAGATCGCGCCCAGCACCTTCTTTCGGTACTTTCCGACCAAGGAAGCGGTGCTGCTGGCCGACGACCTCGAGCACGTCATGGTCGAGGCGCTCGCGGCACAACCCCGTCAGCTGCCGGCCCTGCAGGCGTTTCGCCGCGCGATCGAGATCACCGCGGCGACGGTGTCGAAGAAGGGCTGGGAACTCGAGCGGGCCCGTCAACGCATCGTGTTCTCGATACCCGAACTCAAGGCCGCGCAATTCGACACCTATCGTCGGTCCATCTGGAAACTTGCCGAGGCGGAGAACCATCGGCTGGGCAGGCGACTCGACGATTTCGCGGCTAGGACGTTCTACGGCGCCGTCGTCGGGGCGCTGATGGTCGTCATCGATCGGACGAAAGGCTCAGTGGAGGACGACATGTTGCGTGCACTGGACTTCATCGAAGCGGGTATGCCGCTGTGATGACCACACCGAGAGCTCAACAACAGAAGGCCGTGTTCATCACCGGCGCCGCCGCAGGCATCGGGCGGGCCACCGCGCTGACGTTCGCCAAGAAGGGGTTCACCGTCGGGGGCTACGACATCGACGAGGTCGGACTGAAGACGCTGGCAGACGAGATCGACCGACTCGGCGCCAAGGCCGTCGTCGGGCACCTCGACGTCACCGATCCCGACGAGATGGCACGCTGCGTCGGCGAATTCGCCAGGGCCGCCGGTGACCGCCTCGACGTGATGATCAACAACGCCGGCATCCTGCGCGCCGGGCGCTTCGAGGAAATGGACCTGCGCGGTCATTTCAAGGAGATCGACATCAACACCAAGGGTGTGGTCAACGGACTGCATGCCGCGTTCGGTTACCTGCGCTCCACGCCGAACTCCGTCGTGGTGAACCTGTCCTCCGCGTCGGCCATCTACGGTCAGGCCGAACTGGCCAACTACAGCGCGACGAAGTTCTTCGTTCGGGGCATCACCGAAGCGCTCGACATCGAGTGGAGTCGCTACGGCATCCGGGTGATCGCGATGTGGCCGCTGTACGTGCAGACCGCGATGACCGAGAACGTCAAGACCGGAACCACGGAGTCACTCGGCATCCGCCTGACCGCCCAGGACATCGCCGACGCCATCGTCAAGGCGACAGAGCCGTCATGGCTGCGCCGCGCCGTCCACCAGGTGCACTTCCCCGTCGGCTCGCAGACCAAGATGCTCACGGTCGGCTCCCGGTTCTCGCCGGGTTGGTTGACCCGACTGGTCAACAAGAAGCTCGCGCACTCCTGAGTGAGTTAGCTACTCTCGCCGGGTGCCTGCTGCGTTGTCCCGGCGGAGTTTCCTGGCGCTGACGGCCGGGACGCTCGCGGCGGTCGCGGCGTGCGGATCGGACAAACCGGGCACCGTCGCCGAGGACGGCTCGGTCACGGTCAAGCACACCTTCGGTGAGACCAAGATCCCCGCACCACCCACCCGGGTCGTCAGCGCCGGACTCACCGGACAGGACGACCTGCTGGCGCTGGGCGTCGTGCCGATCGCGGTGACCGACTGGTTCGGCGGTGAGCCGTTCGCCGTATGGCCTTGGGCGCAACCGAAATTGGGCGGGACCCAGCCGGTGGTGCTCAGCCTCGCCGACGGCGTGCAGATCGACCAGATTGCGTCGCTGAACCCCGACCTGATCGTCGCCACCAACGCCGGCCTGGACTCCGACACCTACACACGGCTGTCCGCGATCGCGCCGACCGTCGCCCAGACCGGCCACGACCCATTCTTCGAGCCGTGGAAAGACCAGGCCACCACCATCGGTCAGGCGGTGTTCAAACACGACGAGATGCAGGCACTCATCGCGGCCGTCGACGACCGGTTCACCACGGCAGGCGCCGACAACCCCCAGTTCGCCGGCAAGAAGGCGCTGCTACTGCACGGCCGCCTCGACGAGGGTGGCCCGCAAGCGATGACACCGCCGTGGCGCACCGAGTTCCTCACCCAGATGGGGTTCGCCGCCGACTCCGAGGACCCGGGCTCGGCCGACGTGCTGATCTGGTGCACCGAGAGCGACGAGGAACAGGCGGCGCTGCTGGCCGACCCCACGATCGCCGAGCGCGGCGGCCGCAATGTGTTCACCGGCAAGGAACTCGCCGGCGCGATCGCGTTCGCCTCGCCGCTGTCACTGCCGGTGGTCGCCGCGGGGCTGCCACCGCACCTGACGCAGGCGCTGGCCTGACAGGATGACCGGGTGACCGGCACCGGATCGCTCGAGCACCGCGGCTTCGCGCAGACGGGCTCGGCCTACTATCCGACGCTGGTGGCCGTCTTCACCGGGCTGGTGCTGATCTCGAATGTGACGGCCACCAAGGGCATCGAGTTCGGTCCGATCGTCGGTGACTGGTCGCTGATCACCGACGGCGGCTTCCTGGTGTTCCCGCTGACCTACGTCATCGGCGACGTGCTTTCGGAGGTCTACGGGTTTGCCGCCACACGGCGCGCGATCTTCATCGCCTTCGCGATGGAGGTCGTCGCGGCGGTCACCTTCTGGGTCACCGCGTACCTGCCCGCGGCCGACTTCTACGCCAACCAGGCCGCGTTCGAGGCCGTGGTGAAGCCGTTCACGCAGCTGATCATCGCCGGGCTCGCGGGTTTCATCGTCGGGCAGACACTCAACGCCTGGGTGGTGGTGCGCATCAAGGCGCGCACGAAGGAGCGCCATCTGTGGGCGCGGCTGATCGGCTCGACGATTGTCGGAGAGTTTGCCGACACATTGGTTTTCTGCGCCATCGCCGCGGGCGCCATCGGTATCGACACCTGGCCGGACTTCCTCACCTACGTCGCGATCGGGTGGTTCTACAAGACCGCCGTCGAAGTCGCGGTCCTGCCGCTGACCTACCGGGTGATCGCGTTCATCAAACGTCGCGAGCCCACGTATCGACCCGCCGTTTGAGGCTTCGGTAAGGCTCCTCTGGCAAGGCTCACAGAGCACGAGCTTCGGTAGCTACTCGGCGGTAAGTTCGGGTGTATGAGCATGACTGCCGACGTGGCCGACCCCAGGGATCTGCGCGCCGTGCGGAACTACGGCGATCAGGCGCTGCTGTTGGAGTTCGACACCACCGACGACGTGTTGGCGTGGACCGAGACGATCCGCGGCGCCGAGTTGCCGGGCGTGCTCGACGTCGTGCCTGCCGCGCGCACCGTCCTGGTCAGGTTGGCCGGACCCCGCTACCTCGCGCCGACCCGTCAACGCCTGGGCACACTGAGCGGGCCGAACCTCACCGAGCGGCGCCTCACCGGGGCCCCCGGGCAGATCGACGTCCAGATCGACGTCGTCTACGACGGCCCCGACCTCGACGAGGTGGCCGGACGGACCGGGTTGTCGCCCGATCAGGTGGTCGAGGCGCACACCGGCACTCCGTGGCGCGTCGGATTCGGTGGTTTCGCACCGGGTTTCGCCTACCTCGTCGGTGGCGACTCGCGGTTGGAGGTGCCGCGCCGCGCAGAGCCGCGCGCCCGCGTGCCCGTCGGGTCGGTGGGCCTGGCGGGACAGTTCAGCGGCATCTATCCGCGACAGTCTCCGGGCGGATGGCAGTTGATCGGCCGAACCGACGCGGTGCTGTTCGACGTCGACCGGGAGAAGCCCGCGCTCCTCACGCCGGGGGTCTGGGTGCGGTTCCGGGCGGTCGGCTAGGAGGCGGACGGATCATGATCACGCTGGAGATCCTGCGGTCCGGACCGCTGGCGCTGGTCGAGGATCTGGGGCGGCCCGGCCTGTCGCACATGGGCGTCGGCCCGTCCGGGGCCGCCGACCGCCGGTCGCATGCGCTGGCCAACCGGCTGGTCGCCAACCCCGACGACCGCGCCACCATCGAGGTGACGTTCGGCGGTTTCTCGGCGCGGGTGCACGGCGGCGGTGAGGACGGCGTCGCGATCGCCGTCACCGGCGCGGACACCGATCCGGCGGTCAACGGAAAACCGTTCGGCACCAACAGCATCCACTATGCCCGTGACGGTGAGGTGATCTCGCTGGGCGCGCCCCGCTCGGGACTGCGGACCTATCTCGCGGTGCGGGGCGGTATCGACGTCGACCCGGTGCTGGGGTCACGCTCCTACGACGTGATGTCGGCGATCGGACCGCTGCCGCTGCGACCGGGCGACATGTTGCCGGTCGGCGCGCACACCGAGGAGTTCCCCGAACTCGACCAGGCGCCGGTGGCGTCCATCGAGGACGACATCTGCGAACTGATCGTGGTGCCGGGCCCGCGCGACGACTGGTTCGTCGATCCCGATGTCCTGATCCGCACGAACTGGCTGATGACCAACAAGAGCGACCGGGTCGGCATGCGCCTGGTCGGGATGCCGCTGGAGTACCGGCGGCCCGACAGCCAGCTGCCCAGCGAGGGCGCCACCCGCGGCGCGATCCAGGTACCGCCGAACGGATTTCCGGTCATCCTCGGGCCCGACCATCCGGTCACCGGCGGCTACCCGGTGATCGGGGTGGTGACCGACGAGGACATCGACAAGGTCGCCCAGATCCGGCCGGGCCAGACCGTGCGGATGCACTGGTCGCATCCGCGCCGCCCGCTCGACTGATGCAGACCCGCGAAACTCCTGGTAGAACGGCAGTGTGTACGCGCACAACGTCAGTGCTCCGCACGTTCGTCAGGATCAGCTGACCCGTGTCCAGACCGCTCGGCTGATCCACACCTCCGACCTCGACCCCGAGACCCGCGACGACGCCCGCCGCATGGTCATCACAGCGTTCGACGGTGAGTTCACCGATGCCGACTGGGAGCATTCACTCGGTGGCATGCACGCCGTGATCTTCGACCACGGCGCCGTGATCGCCCACGCCGCCGTCGTGCAGCGACGGCTGCTCTACCGCGACATCCCGCTGCGGTGCGGCTATCTGGAAGCCGTCGCGGTGCGCGAGGACTGGCGGGGCCAGGGGCTGGCACGCGCAGTGATGGACGCCGTCGAGCAGGTGCTGCGGGGCGCCTATCAGGTCGGAGCGCTCAGCGCATCGGAGGCGGGGCGGCCGATCTATGAGGCTCGGGGCTGGCTGCCGTGGCGAGGCCCGACGTCGGTACTTGCGCCGGTGGGCGTCACACGGACCCCCGACGACGACAGCGCGCTGTTCGTACTTCCGGTCAACCTGCCCGACGGGCTCGCTCTGGACCCCACCGCCGAGATCACCTGCGACTGGCGCGACGGCGAGGTGTGGTGACCTGCAACTTCACCACCCAGCCGGGGCTGACACGTCGAGGCAATGGGTGAGTAATCGTTGCGAAACATGACCTGAATACACAGGTCGCATGAGTGCACCCCACTGGGCGCCGCTCACCGGGTTTCGGGTGGCGGTGACGTCCGCCCGGCGCGCCGACGAACTCAGCGCGCTGCTGCGTCGCCGCGGCGCGACGGTCACCAGCGCGGCCGCGATCGCGATGGTGCCACTGCCCGACGACGACGACCTGCGCGCACACACCGCGGCCCTGCTGGCCGCCCCGCCCGACATCGTCATCGCCACCACCGGCATCGGGTTTCGCGGCTGGATGGCGGCCGCCGACGGCTGGGGGGTGGCGGGCGAGCTGCTCGCCGCTCTGTCCGGAGCGCGCGTCGTGTCGCGCGGACCGAAGGCGACCGGAGCGCTGCGCGCCGCGGGCCTGCCCGAGGAATGGTCGCCGGACTCGGAGTCGCTGCGCGAACTGCTGCACTACCTGGTCGACGGCGGCATCGCAGGCCGGCGCATCGCGGTGCAACTGCACGGGGCGACCGACGAGTGGGACCCCTACCCGGAGTTCCTCGACGAACTGCGCGCCGCGGGCGCCGAGGTGGTGCCGATCCGGGTCTACCGCTGGCGTCCGACCGCCCGCGGCGGCGACTTCGACGCATTGGTGGCGGGTATCGCGGAGGAGAAGTTCGACGCGGTCAGCTTCACCTCGGCACCCGCGGTCGCCGCGACGCTGATGCGCGCCGCCGAGATGGGCATCGAGGCCCGGGTGCTGGCGGCGATGCGCACTCACGTGCATGCGATGTGCGTCGGGCCGGTGACCGCGCGCCCGTTGGCGCGGCTGGGGGTGCCGACATCGGCGCCGGAGCGAATGCGCTTGGGCGCGTTGGCCCGTCACATCACCGACGAATTGCCGCTGCTGTGTTCGCATACATTGCGGGCCGGCGGGCATTCACTGGAGATCCGCGGCACGTGTGTGCTGGTCGACGGTGACGTCAAGGCGGTGTCGCCTGCCGGTATGGCGACGATCCGCGCCCTCGCGGTGCGCCCGGGCGCGGTGGTGTCACGCAACACGCTGCTGGCCGCGCTGCCGGGCAGCGGCACCGACACCCACGCGGTGGAGACGGCGGTGCTTCGGCTGCGGACCGCGTTGGGGGACAAGAACATCGTGTCGACGGTCGTCAAGCGCGGCTATCGGCTGACGGTGGACGACGACATGGCCCACGCGGAATGAACGTGCCGTGCGGGCGGGCGCACGTGCTGGTGGCGCACGGCACCCGAAAGCCCGACGGGGTCGCGCTGATCGCCGAACTCGCACGACGAGTGACCGACCTGTTGGGCTCCGAGGTGGCGGTGGCGTTCGTCGATGTGCTGGGTCCGACACCCGCCGACGTGCTGGCAGGCCTCGCGGCGCCCGCGGTCGTGGTGCCTGCGTTCCTGTCGCGCGGATATCACGTCAACGTCGACATCCCGGCGCAGGTGGCCGCGAGCGGACACCGTCGCGTCGTCGTCACCGACGCGCTGGGGCCCAGCCCGCAGTTGGCCCACGCGCTGGCCGGACGGCTTGCCGAATCCGGCTGGTGCCCAGGCGATTCAGTGGTGCTGGCCGCGGCCGGAACCGCCGACCGTCACGCCCAGTCCGACTTGCGGCGGGCGTGCGCGGTGCTTTCGGCACTGCTCGGACAGCGGGTGGAGTTGGCCTACGCCGCCGGCGGCTCGCCGACCGTGACCGACGCCGTCGCCCGCTTGCGCCGCCGCGGCGCCCGACGGGTGGTGGTGGCCTCCTACCTGTTGGCGCCCGGCGTGTTCCACGCCCGCCTGTGCGAAAGCGGCGCCGACGCCGTCACGGAACCGCTCGGCTCACATCCGGCCACGGCCCGACTGATCACCGGCCGGTTCCGGCGGGTGCAGCTAGGCGGCCACTTCGACGTACCCGTCGACCGTGAGCCGGGCGGCATAGACCGGCAGTGTGACCTCGGGCGCGTCCAGGCAGACGCCGTCGATAAGGGCGAACGCCTGCTTCTTGATCGGTGACTGCACGCTCGCACGCCCACCGCGGTCGCCGACGATGCCGCGTGACATCACCGCCGCACCCGAGAACGGGTCGATGTTTCCGACCGCGTGCAGGGACCCGTCGTCGAGCCTGAACAGGGCGGCCTGCGCGCCGCAGGGCAGCAACACCCCGACGCCCCGGTTGGGGATCAGGTGGTCGAAGCGACATGCGGTGGTCCATGTCTGAATCTCGTTGAGCAGGGTCATCGTCGGGGTACCTCCGGCATCATCAGCGGGACCTTGCGGCCCGAGCGATCGGTGAATTCGACAGTGGGGTCGGTGACCCCGGGGGCGTTGACGAACGACACGAAGCGCGCCAGCTTGTCGGGATCGTCCAGCACGCCCTTCCACTCGCAGGCGTAGCCCTCGACATGGCGCTGCACGGCTTCCTCGAACTCCGTGGCCAATCCGAGTGAATCGTCACAGACCACCTCTCGCAGGTGGTCCAGGCCGCCGTCGAGGCTTTCCAGCCACGGCGCCGTGCGCTGTAACCGGTCCGCGGTGCGGATGTAGAACATCAGGAACCGGTCGATGTAACGCACCAGGGTCTCGTCGTCGAGATCACCCGCGAGCAGCTGAGCGTGTGTGGGCGTCATGCCGCCGTTCCCGCAGACATACAGGTTCCAGCCGGATTCGGTCGCGATGACGCCGACGTCCTTACTGCGCGCCTCGGCGCATTCCCGGGCGCAGCCCGAGACGCCCATCTTGATCTTGTGCGGCGCCCGCAGCCCGCGGTAGCGCATCTCCAGATCGATGGCCATCTGCACCGAGTCCTGTTGTCCGTAGCGGCACCAGTCGCTGCCCACACAGCTCTTCACGGTGCGCAAAGCCTTACCGTAGGCATGGCCGGATTCCATTCCGCCGTCGACGAGCCGCCGCCAGATCCGCGGCAGGTCCTCCACCCGGGCGCCGAACAGGTCGATGCGCTGACCGCCGGTGATTTTCGTGTACAGGTCGAAGTCACGCGCGATCTCGCCGATCAGTATCAGCTGTTCGGGGGTGATGTCGCCGCCGGGTACCCGTGGCACCACCGAATAGCTGCCGTTGCGCTGGATATTGGCGAGGAAGTGGTCGTTGGAATCCTGCAAGGAGGCCTGCTCACCCTCCAGGATGTGGTCGGAACTGGTCGAGGCCAAAATCGAAGCAACCACGGGTTTGCAGATGTCACAACCTTTTCCGCGGCCGAACCGTTCGATCAGTCCGGAGAAGGTGCGGACGGCGTCGACAGGTCCGGCGGTGACGATCTCGAACAGCTCGGTCCGCGACTGGTCGAAGTGCTCGCACAGCGCCGTGGACTGCTCGACACCCTCGGCCTCGAGCAGTTGTTTGAGCAGCGGCACGCACGACCCGCACGATGTGCCCGCGGACGTGCAGGCCTTCAGCGCCGCCACGTCACGGCAGCCTCCTGCGATCGCGTCGGCGAGATCACCCTTGGTGACGTTGTTACACGAGCAGATCTGCGCCGCCGAACCCAGCGCGCCGATCCCCAGAGCCGTTGTCCCGTCGGCGGTCCCGGCCGGGGCGATCAGAGCCAGCGGATCACCCGGCAGTGGTTCGCCGACCATCGGGCGCAGGATGCCGTACGCCGAGGCGTCGCCCACCAGGATGCCGCCCAGCAGCGTCGCGGCGTCGTCGGAGAGCACGAGCTTGGCATAGGTTCGGTTGACGGGGTCGTTGACCACCACCTCCAGACACCCCGGCGTGGCGCCCATCGCGTCGCCGAAGCTGGCGACGTCGACACCGAGCAGTTTGAGCTTGGTCGACATGTCGGTCGTCGGGAATTCGGCGGCCCCACCCAGCAGCCGGTCGGCGACCACCTCGGCCGCGGTGTAGCCCGGGCCGACCAGGCCGTAGCAGCGGCCCTCGACGGCGGCCACCTCTCCGATGGCGTAAATGCTCGGATCGGCGGTGACACAGGACAATTCGGTCAGCACCCCGCCGCGCTCGGCGATCGGCAGCTGCGCCCTTCTGGCGAGGTCGTCACGCGGACGCACACCCGCCGCGAAGACGACCACGCCCGCCTCGATCACGGTGCCGTCGGTCAGCGTGACCGTCACCGACTCACCTGCCGCCGGCTCGATCGCGTCGGTGCCGGTGCCGACGTGCACCTCGATTCCCAGCTCGGTGATCATCCGCTCCAGCAGCGCGCCGCCGGCCTCGTCGAGTTGCTGGGCCATCAGCCGCGGCGCCATCTCCACCACGTGGGTCTGCAGCCCGAACGCGCGCAACGCGTTGGCGGCTTCCAGCCCC
Organism: Mycolicibacterium sp. XJ1819; assembly: GCF_053483675.1. Taxonomy (NCBI): domain Bacteria; kingdom Bacillati; phylum Actinomycetota; class Actinomycetes; order Mycobacteriales; family Mycobacteriaceae; genus Mycobacterium; species Mycolicibacterium sp. XJ1819. The sequence goes on from NZ_JBEFST010000002.1 coordinate 235,783, forward strand.
AACAGCCCGCCACCGACCACGACACCCGCGCCGGGCCCGGTGTCGAGGGCGCGGCGGGCATCGGCGCGGATCGCGTCGAGGTCGTCGAGGGTGCGGTAGACGTGGCAGGACGGCAGGTGGTGGCCGGGCACCGGCGGCACCACCGCGTAGGAGCCGGTGGCCAGCACCAGAGCGTCGTAGCCGATGCGGTCGCCGCAGGCGGTCAGCACGGCCTTGCCGGCTCGGTCGATGCCGGTGACCCGGCGGCCCAACCGCAGCTCGACGAGGTCGTCGCCCGGATAACGGTTACCGGGCAGCGCGAGCAGTCCACGATCCCAGTGCTCGGTGTAGCCGGTCAGGCCGACCCGGTCGTAGGCCGGATCGGCCTCCTCGCCGAGCACGGTCACCCGCCACCGGCCGTCGGTGTCGCGTGAGCGCAGCGCCTCGACGAACCGGTGACCGACCATGCCGTGCCCGACGACTACGACGTTTCGCGTTGAACGCATGTCGCAGAACGCTAGGCAGCCGATATTGCGGCCGTGTCGCGTCGTGTGAAGCGCCCGTCACGGTGTGCTCACCCAGGCCCGCGCGCGAATGTGAGTGGACGAAAGCAGACGAGGCCTGCGTTGAAAGTGCGGGAGGTCAACGGGATTCAGCCGGAACCCACCGAAATTGACGGTATGCGGGAATAACCGCGGGTCAGCCCACGTCCTAAAGGGGTGGAGACCGGCGGAGAGCCGGTCGGACACATGCAGACAGACAGGAAAAGGAGGGATGACGATGAGCGCTTTGGCATTACGTACACGTCCCGCCTGGGACCTCGAGCGCTGGGTTCGCGACTTCTTCGGCCCGGCCACCGCTGACGACTGGTTCACCAGCAGCGCGTTCACCCCCGCCGCGGAAATGACCCGCGACGGTGACGACGCGGTGATCCGGCTCGAGTTGGCCGGCGTGGACGTCGACAAGGACGTCAACGTCGAGATCGATCAGGGTCGACTGGTGATCCACGGTGAGCGGCGTGACGAGCACTCCGAGGACAAGGACGGCCGCATGCTGCGGGAGGTCCGCTACGGATCGTTCCGCCGGTCGTTCAAGCTTCCGGCGCACATCACCAGCGACGACATCTCGGCCACCTACGACAAGGGTGTGCTGAGCGTGCGCGTGGCAGGCGCCTACAAGAGCGCCGACACCCAGCGCATCGCGATCGAAAGCAAGTAAACCCGAGTATCCGAGTCCGGTGAGGTGACGAGCCCCACCGGACTCTTCGCCTTTGAGGGGCCCGTCCGGCCGGCCCGGTACTGTGCGACACACCATGTACGCACTTGGCACCGACACCGTCATCACCATCTTCGCCGCCGGCCTGATTTTCCTTCTCGCTCTGTGCCTGGGCGTCTGGAAGTACCGGGAGATGGCGACCAGCGAGACCCATCTCGCCCATCCCTATGTCGACATCGCACACCGCGCCGCGCTGCTCTACGCGTTCGCCACGATGCTGGTCGCGGTCTTCGTCGAGCTCAGCGCGTGGCCGATGTGGGTGGATCTGACCGCAGCGATGGTGCTGGTGTTCTTCTTCGTAGCCGCGATCGCGTCGTACATCTTCCACGGCGCTCGGCGCGACACCACCAACCAGTTCGAGCATCCCGACGCCGGCCTGCACCTGGCGATGGCGGCGTTGATCGTCGGCGAGATCGGCGGCTTCGCCGTGCTGCTGGCCGGCTTCGTCGCCGGCTGGATCGTCTAGCGCCAGCGGCCCAGCATCTCGGCGGCCCGCGCCGACAGCGCGCCCTGAAAGAACGGGCCGAAGCTGATCCGGCCGACCCCCAGCGGGCCGAACGACGCCGGATCGTCCTGATCGGGCAGCGCGATGGCATTGACCGGAAGGGGAAGCTCCGAGGTCAAGCGGCGCAGCAGCTCCGGTTGGTGCCGCCCAACCGGGTAGAGACAGTCGGCACCTGCCTGCGCGGCCTGTTTCAGCCGGGCGATCGCCCGCTCGGCGCGGTCGGCTTCGTCGCCGATCTGGCGCAGGAACAGGTCCGTGCGCGCGTTGACGACGACATGCACACCGGCGGCGTCGGCCGCTGCGCGCAGCGCGCCGACGAACTCCGCGTGTTCTGTGTCCGAGCGCAGTCGACCGCCCTCGCTGTGCACGGTGTCCTCGATGTTCAGCCCCACCCCGCCTGCCCCCAGCAACCCCTCGATGAGCCGCTCCGGCGGCAGGCCGTAGCCGGCTTCGAGGTCGACCGACACCGGCAGGTCCACGGCCGCGGTGATCTGGGCGACCCTGGCGCAGACGTCGTCGAACGCCATCCCCTCGTTGTCCTTCTTGCCGAGGGAGTCGGCCACGGGGTGGCTGCCCACGGTGAGCGCGGCGAAACCGGCGTCGGCCGCGAGCTTCGCTGACCAGGCGTCCCACACGGTCGGCAGCACCACCGGATTTCCGGGTTGGTGGAGGTCCAGCAGCGTCCGCGCCTGCCCGTTGAGATCCTGATCTGACATTTGCCGCAACCTCCGTTTTCCAAGTGATCGGTCTCACTCTGTACTACATGATGTGGCCTACAACCGGTGTCGTACTGTGATCACGACACCCTTCAGCCCAAGGAGGTCACATGTCCGGCGCTCCCGAACTTGCTGAACTGCATGAATTGATCGGAAGCCTGCGGCGGTGCGTGACATCGCTGGCGTCGAGATACGGGGACACCCCCGCCACCCGACGCCTCGTCAACGACGCCGAACGCATCCTCAACGACATCGACCGGCTGGACATCGACGCTGAAGAGTTCGAACTTTCCCGCGGTGTGGTTCATCCCCAGCACTCCGGCGAACGCATTCCGATTCCCGACACTCAGTACGACACCGACTTCTGGCGTGGTGTCGACGACGAGGGTCTCGGCGGTACGCGATAAGCGCATGCCGCATCAGCACCTGGATAACCCGAACACCGAAAGGCAACAGTGAGCGCACCGACCGCCGACCGCAAGGCGACCGGCGTCTTCTCGCCGGGTCGTGCCCAAATTCCCGCGCGCACCCTCCGCACCGACCGTTGGTGGATGCCGACGTTCTGGACGAACCTCGGGTTCGCCGCGTTCGTCATCTACGCGACCGTACGAGCCTTCTGGGGCAGCGCGTACTGGGTTGAGGAGTACGGCTACCTGACGCCGTTCTACTCACCGTGCATCAGCACCGGCTGCATCCCCGAGGCCAGCCACTTCGGCCAGTTCCTGCCCGATGTGTGGTGGCTGCCCTACGCCGCGCTGTCGTTGCCGTTCCTGCTCGGCTTCCGGCTGACGTGCTACTACTACCGCAAGGCCTACTACCGCTCGGTGTGGCAGTCGCCGCCGGCATGTGCTGTCGCCGAACCGCATTCGAGCTACACCGGTGAGACGCGGTTGCCGCTGATCGTGCAGAACTCGCACCGCTACTTCTTCTACGCCGCTCTGGTGATCTCGATCATCAACAGCTACGACGTGATCCTGTCCTTCATGTCGCCGGCCGGCGGTTTCGGGGTGGGCAACCTCATCCTGGTGGTCAACATCGTCTTGCTGTGGACCTACACGCTGTCGTGCCACTCGTGCCGCCACATCACCGGCGGCCGGCTCAAGCACTTCTCGAAGCACCCGGTGCGCTACTGGATGTGGACTCAGATCAGCAAGCTCAACACCCGGCACATGGAGTTCGCATGGATCACGCTGGGCACGCTGATGCTCACCGATTTCTACATCATGCTGGTCGCCAGCGAAACGATCACTGATTTCCGTTTCTTTGGGTGATAACCGGATTCGTCAATTAGCACAGATTCAATGAGGATCAATGACTGAAGTTGGAAACCGCCGCGCAAGCGGCACATCGGATGTCGAACGGCACTCCTACGACGTTGTGGTGATCGGTGCCGGCGGCGCCGGTCTGCGGGCGGTCATCGAGGCCCGCGAACGCGGCCTGAAGGTGGCCGTGATCACCAAGTCGTTGTTCGGCAAGGCGCACACCGTGATGGCCGAGGGTGGTTGCGCGGCGGCCATGGGTAACGCCAACCCCAAGGATAACTGGCAGGTGCACTTCAAGGACACCATGCGCGGGGGCAAGTTCCTCAACAACTGGCGGATGGCCGAACTGCACGCCAAGGAGGCGCCGGACCGGGTCTGGGAGCTGGAGAGCTACGGCGCGCTGTTCGACCGCACCAAGGACGGCAAGATCAGCCAGCGCAACTTCGGCGGGCACACCTACCCGCGGCTGGCCCACGTCGGTGACCGCACCGGCCTGGAGATCATCCGCACCCTGCAGCAGAAGATCGTCTCGCTGCAGCAGGAGGACAAGGCCGAGTTCGGTGACTACGAGGCCCGCATCCGGGTGTTCCACGAATGCACGATCACCGACCTGATCAAAGACGGTGACCGGATCTCGGGCGCCTTCGGGTATTGGCGCGAGAGCGGCAAATTCGTCTTGTTCGAGACCCCCGCGGTGGTGCTGGCCACCGGAGGCATCGGCAAGTCCTACAAGGTGACGTCGAACTCCTGGGAGTACACCGGCGACGGGCATGCGCTGGCCCTGCGGGCGGGCGCGACGCTGATCAACATGGAGTTCGTCCAGTTCCACCCCACCGGCATGGTGTGGCCGCCCAGCGTGAAGGGCATCCTGGTCACCGAGGGTGTGCGCGGCGACGGCGGGGTGCTCAAGAACTCCGACGACAAGCGGTTCATGTTCGACTACATCCCGGCGGTGTTCAAGGGCCAGTACGCCGAGAGCATCGAAGAGGCCGACCAGTGGCTCAAGGACAACGACTCCGCCCGCCGCACCCCGGATCTACTGCCTCGCGACGAGGTGGCCCGGGCCATCAACTCCGAGGTCAAGGCCGGTCGCGGTTCGCCACACGGCGGTGTGTTCCTCGACATCGCGTCGCGGCTGTCCCCTGAGGAGATCAAGCGGCGGCTGCCGTCGATGTACCACCAGTTCATGGAGCTGGCCGAGGTCGACATCACCAAGGAGCCGATGGAGGTCGGCCCGACGTGCCACTACGTCATGGGTGGGATCGAGGTCGATCCGGACACCGCGGCCGCCAAGACCCCGGGCCTGTTCGCCGCCGGCGAGTGCGCGGGCGGTATGCACGGCTCCAACCGCCTGGGTGGTAACTCGCTGTCGGACCTGTTGGTCTTCGGCAGGCGGGCCGGGCTGGGCGCGGCTGACTACGTGCGCGCTCTGAAGGACCGGCCCACGGTCTCCGACGACGCGGTGACCGCCGCCGCCGATCTGGCGCTCAAGCCGTTCGACGGGCCAGGCGACGGTCAGCCCACCGAGAACCCGTACACGCTGCAGCTGGATCTGCAGGACACGATGAACTCGCTGGTCGGCATCATCCGCCACGCCCAGGAGGTCACCGAGGCGATCGGCAAGCTGACCGAACTGCGCGAGCGGTACAAGCGCGTGCGGGTCGAGGGAGACCGGCACTACAACCCCGGCTGGCACCTGGCCGTCGACCTTCGCAACATGCTGCTGGTCAGCGAATGCGTGGCCAAGGCGGCGCTGGAACGCACCGAGAGCCGGGGCGGACACACCCGAGACGACTATCCGTCGATGGAGGCGAACTGGCGCAAGACGCTGCTGGTCTGCCGTGCCAGCCAGAACGGGCAGGCCGACGGAAGCGCCCCGGTGGTCCCCGACATCACCATCACCCGCGAGGATCAGGTTCCGATGCGTGAGGACCTCATGGAACTGATCGACATCGACGAGTTGGAGAAGTACTTCACTCCCGACGAACTCGCCAACCACTCGGCAAGGAGAAGCTGATGAGCTACCAGGCAAAGCTGCGGGTGTGGCGCGGCGACGACAACGGCGGGCAGTTGGAGGACTTCTCCGTCGAAGCCAACGACGGCGAGGTGGTGCTCGACGTCATCCACCGACTGCAGCAGACCCAGGCGGGCGATCTCGCCGTGCGGTGGAACTGCAAGGCCGGCAAGTGCGGATCGTGCTCGGCGGAGATCAACGGTCGGCCGCGACTGCTGTGCATGACGCGGATGTCGACATTCGACCCCTCCGAAACCATCACGGTGACGCCGCTGCGGACCTTCCCGGTGATGCGCGACCTGGTCACCGACGTGTCCTTCAATTACGAGAAGGCCAGGGAGATCCCGTCGTTCACCCCGCCGAAGGATCTGCAGCCCGGCGAGTACCGGATGATGCAGCAGGACGTCACACGGTCACAGGAGTTCCGCAAGTGCATCGAGTGCTTCCTGTGCCAGAACGTCTGTCACGTGATGCGTGATCACGAGGAGAACAAGAAGGCGTTCGCCGGGCCGCGCTACTTCATCCGCACCGCGGAACTGGAGATGCACCCGCTGGACACCGCCGACCGGCGCGATCTGGCCCAGGACGAAGCGGGCCTGGGGCTGTGCAACATCACCAAGTGCTGCACCGAGGTATGTCCCGAGCACATCAAGATCACCGACAACGCGATCATCCCGATGAAGGAACGCGTGGCCGGCCGCCGCTACGACCCCGTGGTGTGGCTGGGCAACAAGCTGTTCCGGCGGGGCTAAGCCTCTGGTGCCGTGGCCGGCACACATCTGGTGTCGGCCGCGGCACAGTGCTTTGCCTAGCGCGTGGCGGCTAGCAGGCGACCTCTACCGCGAACGTCTCGGTTGTCGGCCGAGCGGCTTGTTGCTCTCTGAAACCTTCGGCGACGCCGGAGATTTGATACGTCGATCCGGCGAGCGTGGCCTTGGCCTTCCCGCCCAGTCCGTCGTTGTAGCTGCCGGAAAAGCCGTCCGCATCATGGAATCTGACCCACTTGACGGCCAGGTCGTCGGTATTGGAGACCATGGCCACCGCGATCGGTGGTTCTTCGCCGATCGTGATCATCATCAGGTGCTCGTTCGGTAAACACTGCACCGCTTCGCTTTTGACCGTCTCACGGCCGTCGAGGGTGAGCTGGGCCGTACCGGGGGACAGCTGTCCCGGTCCCGGCTCGGCCGCGCCCACCCCCGACGAACAGCCGCTGACACCCGCCACGACGAGCACGGCTGCGACCAGCATGCGTTGGCTTCTCATCACACCTCCTGGGCGACGGCGCGCCTAGTTCTGCGCCGGCGGCATCAGCATCTGCTGCCACGACTTGTGCTCGCCGGCATGCTTGTTCAGATCCTGTTGGGTGTACATATGTCCGTCGGGACCCATGTATGTGCCGGTGTCGGGGTCGTACTCGACGACCGCGACGGGCGGCGGCGCAACCTCGGGCGCACTGGGCCCCTCGCCCGGCGCGAACTGCGGGATGTCCTGGCCGGACAGGGTCGCGTTCGGATCGCCCTTCCAGTTGAAGCCGTCGTTGAGGGGCACATACTCTTCGTCGCTCTCGCACATCTTCACCGTCGGTGCGCGCTTGCCGGGCCGCGTCACACACGGCAGGTTCCGGGCACCGCGGACGGCGGCGATCTGTGAATCCTGCGGAATGCGGCAGTAGAAGCTGCCTTCCGGGATATCCGGTGCGTCCTGGAAGCTGGGCGCGCGCTGCTGCTGCACCGGCAGGAATCCGGTCGTGCACGGCGGCGGCGCGTTCAGGTTCAGGTTGAAGCTCAGATAGGCGCCGGCATAGTCCTGCTTCGTGTCCGCGTTGGCCACCAGGATCCCTTGGACATTGGCGACCGCCTGGGGCACCGCCACCAACAGCGTTTCGATGTTGTCCCGATATGTGAGGGCCACTTCACCGACACTGACCAGGTTGGTCAGCAGTACGGGCAGGGTCGGCTTCACCCGGTCGAGCAGCATCCGCACCTCGTCGGTGGACTGGCTGCCCTTTTTCAGCAGCCCTGCGACGTCAGAATCGTTGTCCTTCAGCTGCGTCGTGACGGTGGCCAGGTTGGACGCCCAGGCCTGGATCGAATCGGACGACTGAATCTGACTGTCCAGCACGGGCTTCGACTTGTCGATCAATGCCACGATGGAGTCCAGGTTATCCCGTGCGTCTCTGGACAACGTGATCGTGTTCTTCAGCAGCCGCGAAAGGTCAGGCCCCAGGCCGCCGATCGCGACGTAGGACTCGTCGACCACGGTCTTCAGATCGTCGCGGGGTATCGCTTCCAGACCACGGTTCGCCGAGGCCAACAGCGAGTTGATATTCGGCGGAATGCTGGTGCGCGAGATCGGAATCACGTCGCCGTTCTTCAACGGCGACGCCTCCCGTGTCCGCGGTAGCAACGCCACATACTGTTCGCCCACGGCCGAGACGCTGTGCACTTCGGCATCGAGATCAGCGGGGATGTCGATTCCCGACTTCAGCCTCAACACGGCCTCGGCGCCGGTTTCGGTCAGCCGGACGTCGACGACGCGTCCCACCTTGACACCTCGGTAGGTGACATTGCCTTCCGGGTACAAGCCGCCGGCCTGCGGCAGTTGCACGGTCACCGTGTAGTGGCCCACACCGAAGAACGCCGCCGGTATCCGCATGTAGTTGAAGAACATCACCGTGACCGCAACGGTGGCGATCACCGCGAAGACCGCCAGCTGGATCTTGACTCCTCGTTTCAAACGCATGTTAGGGCCCTTGGTCGAAATGGTAGGGAGCGACCAGTGGGTTGGCCGCGGTGTACGGACTTGGCATCTGTCCGATCGTGCGGCCCCACTGCATCTCGAGTTCGGTCAGGTCACCCTCCCAACGGGTTCCGGTGAACAGCCCCGCGTCGATACGACTCAACGTCAAATCGACCACCGCGGTGAGGTTCGCGTAATCGCCCCGGATCCAGTTCTTGAGGGTGGGATTCGGAAACGGCAGTGTCGAAAGCAGATCCAGCGACCTGGTCATCGCCGGCCCGGCGTCGGCCAAGGACTTCAGCACAGGCCCCAGATCGTGCAGCTCCTTGACCAGACTCTCCTTGGTCTGGTCGACCGTATCGGCGACCAGCGCACTGAACTTGCCGCCCTCGGTAGCCGCGTCGACCAGCACCTCACGCTCGTCCTTGAGCACCGTGAGCGCCTGCGGGACGGTCTCCAGCGCACGGTCGATCACCGGTTTCTGCGCGGCGAACTGGCCCACCAGATCATCGAGGCTCTCCGTCGCGGCGATGATGTCGTCTTTCTGGTCGTCGAGGTTGCCGATGAATGTATCGGCCTGGTCGATCAGGCTTCTCAGCTCATCCTCGCGGCCGGTGAACGCGGTGCTCAATGTCGTGACGATGTCCTGCAGATGGCTGACACCACCCCCGTTGAGCACCATCGCCACCGCGGCCAGGGTCTCCTCGGTCGACGGGCTCGCCCCCGCCGACGACAACGGGATCAGCGAGCCTTCCTTCAGCTTCCCTTCGGGAGCAGCATCTTTGGGTGGCGCGAGCTCGACGTGCACCGAACCCAGCAAGCTGGTCTGGCCGACCGTGGCGGTGGCGTTGGCGGGCAGATCGACACCACCGTCGAGGGTCATCGTGACCAGCGCATGCCATCCCTGCACCTCGGTTTTCTCCACGTTGCCGACGGTCACGTCGTTGACGCGGACTCGCGAGTTCCGTTCGAGGTTCTGCACATCGGGGAGTTGGGCCTGGATGGTGAACGAGCCCGGGCCGCCGCCCTTCGTGCCCGGCAGCTTCACCGAGTTCAGACCCTGGAAGTCGCTGCAGGCCGGCACACCCGCGATCGCGATGGCGATCAGCACATGCAGACCGAGGCGATACCGGTGCGACCGTCTGCTCATTGTCCGGCCCCCTGTGGAACCATCATTGTCCGCAGCCCGTCGGCCGGTTCCGTCGACGCCGAATCGCCATGCATCGCGACCGCGCCGTGCTCGGCCGGAAGACTCGGTGGACTCGGTGGACTGGGTGGACTGGGCGGGATGTAATCGGGGCGCAGCCAGTCCTCGCTGTAGGTGATCTCGTTGGGCCGCGCCGTCGCACCCACGAAGGGGTTCATCCCCAGCGGCGGGAAGTTGATCTGCCGGTTCTTCATGATCGGCGCCAGGTACTGCACACACAGCTTGGCCGACTGCTCGGCACCCAACCGTGACGCCGCCTGTATCGCACCGCACAGGAACTGGATGGGGTTGGCGAAGTTGTTGGCCGCCAAGATGCCGGTCAACGTGCCCTGGGCGGGTTGATAGATGTTGTTGAAGTTCTGTGCGGTGGTCGGGAAGACATGTAGCGCTTGCTCGATCTCGTCGAGAATCTCCACCACCGCGGTCGAGACGGACGTCAGTTTGTCGGTGGTGATGCCCAGGGCTTCCCGATTGTCGGCGACAAACCTGGTGGCGTCGCCTGCGACGTCACTGAGGTCCCTGATGGCGTTGCCGACCTCGTTGGGGTCGTTGGCGACAAGGCGTGTGGCAGCCGCCAGATTCTGGTTCAGCGCGGTCAACAACGAGTCGCTGTCCTCCAGCGCCGACACCAGCGTTGCCAGGTTGTTCAGCGACGAGAACAGGTCGTCGCTGTGATCACCGAGGGTGGACATCGCCCGCGACAGCCTCGTCACGCTCTCGCGGATGTCCGGCCCCTGCCCGCGCAGGTTGTCGGCGGCGGTGCTGACGAAACCGCCCAGCGTGCTGACGCCGCCGGGTTCTGTCGGTTGCAGCGTCTCGGTCAGCTTCTCCAGCTGCATCCGCAGGTCGTCCCACTCCATCGGCACCACCGTGCGCTCCTGGGGGATCGTCGCGTGGTCTCCCAGCACCGGGCCGCCGCTGTAGGGCGGTGTCAGTTGTATCGCCCGAGCGGTGATCAGGGTGGGCGACAGGATCACGGCCTTCACGTCGGCAGGCACTTGGTACTTGTTGTCGTACCAGAAGGAGACTTTGACCCGGTCGGGCTCGGGTTCGATCTTGTCGATCTTGCCGACCGGCACGCCGCGGATGACCACATGGTCACCGACGTAGATCCCGTTGCTGTTGTCGAAATACCCGACGACTTGGGTGCGGCCCAGACCTCCGACAGATCGTGTGACCACGACGATTCCGCCGACCAGCGCCACGGCCAGTGCCACGGCCACTGCGACCGTCGCCTTAGGGAATCTCACTGCCCATTCTCCTCAGCTGGTTGAGTGTGGTCGACCGGCAAGCCCGGCGGCCCCGGTGGCGGACCGCCCGGCGGTGGTGGCGGCAGCGGCTCCCGGTAGGGGTAGCGCGGGTCGCCGGGTTTTCCGGTGATGGCGTCGGGCAGCGTCAGATGCGGCTCTCCGCCCTGACCGGTGCGCGGATAAGGCACCGGCAGTGGTGGTGTTGCCGGTTGACCGACCTGGGGGTCGTGGCGTTCGGTGGGCGCCAACACATTCGGGTCCAATCCGAGATCGGAGAAAGCCGCGTCGACGAAGGGCTGGACGAATTGACCGGGCAGCAGGTTGACCACATACGCCTTGAAGAACGGCCCGGACGCCAACGCCTCACCCAGACCCAGTGCATAGGGGTTGAGTTTCTTGATGGCCTGCTGCACGTTCTCCTTGCGATTGTCGACGATCGTCAATGCGCCGTTGAGTTTGTCCAGCATCGGCTTCATCGTCTCGTTGTTGTCCGCGATGAAACCTTTGAGCTCACGGGCCATCGCCGACAGGTTGGTGGAGATGTGATCCAGGGCGGCGCTCTGGGTCCGCAACTCCACCAGCAACGCGTTGGTGTCGCCGACGAGCTTCACCACGGCATCGCTGCGCTCGGCCAGCACCGTGGTCGCTTTGTTGGCGTTCTTCAGCAGATTTCGCAGATACTCGTCGCGCTTGTCCAGGGTTTCCGACACCCGCGCCACACCCTTGACGGCTTCCTTCAACGCGGGGGCGGTATCGGAGAATGTCTCCGAGAGAACGGCCAGCGAGTCCGACAGTTGGTCGGTGTCCAACCCGCTGATCGTCCTGGAGAGATCGCCTAGCGCGTCGGGCAGTTCGTAGGGCGATGTCGTGCGCTCCAGCGGAATCGGCTCGGTCAGCTCACCGTCGCCACGCGACGTGAGTTCGAGGTGGCGGGTGCCCAGCAGGCCCTCCAGCCTGATCGATGCCTCGGTGCGATCCCCCAGGTCCACTCCGTCGACCCGGAACTTCACCAGCACGCCCGGACCGTCCAGCTCCACACTTGAGACCTTGCCGACGTCGTAGCCCGAAACAGCAACGGCGCTACCGGATTTCAGCCCGCCGGCCTCGGTGAAATACGCCGCGTAGTCCCTACCCGTGTTGAAGAACGGCAACTTGCCGTAGTTCAACGCAAGCAGCGCGCCTGCGACCGTCAAGCTGACGCCGACGGCGGCGACGGTATACGGATTGCGTTCGGTGAACCTTGTCATTTCGGCTCACACCTTCCCGATGGCTGGTTGACCAGCCTGACGTAGACGGGCTGGCCGCCCTTGCCGTTCACCTTCAGGACGACCTCACACATGTAGAAGCTGAAGAAGTCGCCGTAGAGGGCCAGCCGGTCGAGTAACTGGTAAGCGTCGGGCAATGTTTCGAGCAGACGGTCGACGTACTCGTGGTCGGCCACCACCGCTCCCGCGACCCGATCCGCCTCAGCGATCACCGATTTCGCCGGTGGGCGGGCTTCCTGCAGCAGGTCGGTGATCGATCCCACCGCGGCGTTGGCGTATGCGACGCCGTTGCTGATGTCCTTTTTCCGCGCTTCGAGACCCGCGACGAGCTCGGACAGCGAGTCCACGGCGGTGCCGAATTTGTCGCTCTGGTCGCCGAGCGAGCCGAGGACGGTGTTCAGGTTTCCGATGACCTGACCGATCAGCTGATCACGATCGGCAAGCGTGTTCGTCAATGACGCGGTCTCGGCGAGTATCGAACTCATCGTCACGCCCTGGCCCTGGAAGGCCGCGATGAGCTGGCCGGTCAGTGCGTTCACCTGGTCGGGATCCAGCGCTCGGAAAAGAGGCCGGAACCCGCCGACTAGTGCCTCGAGGTCGAGCGCCGGCTCTGTTCGAGCCAGCGGGATGGTCGCCCCCGGCTCCAGCCGTTCGACCCCACCGGGCCCCTGTTCGAGCGCCAGGAACCTACCGCCGATGAGATCGTCGAAACGCACGGCGACCCTGGTGCCGTCGGTCAGCATGACGGAGTCGTTCGCCCCGAATTCGACGAGCACCGTGGAGTCCCGCCGGACGGTGATCTTCTTGACCTTGCCCACCTCGACGCCGGCGACGCGGACGAAGTTGCCGGGCCGCAACCCGGTCACGTTCGAGAACACCGCCGCGTATGTCTGCTGCGGCTGGAAACGCAATTCCGCCATGATCGCGATCAGGGTGACTGTCAGCGTGATACACACCGTCGCGTACACAGCCAGTCGCAGGATCTTTGAAAGCAGCCCTTTTTGCATGTTCATCCGCCTAACCGCCTAGCTCGGACCCAGCGGTGGGTGCGCCGGTAATGGAGTCGGCTGCGCTCCGGGATGCGGAGCATGGAACGGCTCCTCTCCGGGTGGTAGCGGACCGGGCTCGCGGGGTTCGCCGGGTGGCGGTGCCGGCGGAAGGCCGGGGTACAACGGCGTGCCATCCGGCGCGTACAGCTGAGCGCCGTAGGGTGGCGCACCGGGGTACGGGATCGGCCCCGGAGCCGGGCCGCCGGGGTAGCGGATGCTCGGCGCCTCCGGCACCGCGCGGGTGACGGGGAAGTAGTTCGCCCACCCCGGGAAACCGATACCCGGATTCGGACGCAGGTCCAACCCGGTTCCCCAGCCGGTGTTGGTGACCAGGTAGCGCTGCGGCCAGTTCTTCGAGACATCAGGCAGCGAACCACAACTCGGCTTGCCGCCGGGCCCACCCTTGGCGCCGTTGACGGGTAGGTGCTGCGGGTATTTGTACGGGTCGTCGCCCGGTAGCAGTGCGACATCCAGGATGATCGACTTGCCGTTGCGCCCGCCTGCGATCTCGCCCCAACCCATGTCCATGGCCTTCTGTGCGCCGACCAACGTGCAGGTCAGCACCGGGTCGTACTTCTTCAACAGACGGGTGGTCGGCTCGAGCGAGTTGATGCTGTCCACCAGGTTGTCCTTGTTGGGAGCGATCAGATCGATACCGGTGCGAGACAGCCCGATCAGGTTGAGCAGCAAGGCATCCAACGCCTCGGCGTTCTCGGTGATCGTGGTACTCGTTGTGCTCGCGGCGTCCAGAACCGTCACGATGTCCTGAGCCGCGGCGCCGTAAGTGTCGGCGACGGACTTGAGCGCACGGAAGTTCTCCCGCATCGTCTCACTGCGGGGGTTGACCGCCGACATCACCTCGTTGATGTCGGTGATGGCCTCCCCGAGTCCTTCGCCCTTACCGCGCAGCCCCTCAGCCAATGCGGACAACACCGCGTTGAGTTTCGATGTGTCGACCTGCTGCAGCAGGTTGACCAGGTTCTGGAAGACGGTGTTCACTTCGATGCTCACATTGCGTGTCCTCACGACCGCCCCGGCCGCAAGGCTTTTCGCGCTTGGCTGCTCTGGCGTGATGAGCTCGACATACTTGGCGCCGAACGCGGTGGGCGCGGCGATCTGGCCTTCGACGTTGGCCGGAATGTATTTCAACTGCTCGGGGTAGAGCTCCAGCTCGAGTCGCACGGGGTTGTCCGCCTGAATCGAGGCCACCCGACCCACCTGCACACCGCGCAGTTTGACCTTGGCGTCCTTCTCCATCACCAAGCCGACCCGGTCTGACGTCAGCGTCACTCTGGTGTACGGCCGGAAGTCGCGGTTGAACATGCCGACCGTCAACACGACCAGGCCGGCGATCACCGCCACCTGGATCGTCATCCAAATCGCCGGATGCAGCCCGGCCACACGCGATTTAGGTCTCATCTTCGCTATCCCGATAGGTTGAAATCGCCGGCCTTGCCGTAGACGGCCATGCCGATCATCAGCGTGGTGGCCACCGCCACGATCAACGACGCGCGTACCGCGCGACCGACCGCTTCGCCGACACCTGCCGGTCCGCCCTTGGCGGTGAATCCGTAGTAGGTGTGCAGCAGCATCACCACCAGGGCCGTTCCGACGGCTTGGGTCAGCGCCCAGATCAGGTCGAGTGGCTTGAGGTAGGTGGTGAAGTAGTGGTCGTAGACACCCGCCGACTGTCCGAACGCATAGACGTAGACGAAGCGTGTGGTCAGGTATGCCGCCTGTGCGGACAGACAGAACAGCGGGATGGTGACGATCACGCCGGCCACCACGCGGGTGGACACCAGGTAGGCCATCGAGTTGATGCTCATCACCTCGAGCGCGTCGACCTCCTCGTTGATGCGCATCGCACCGAGTTGCGCCGTGGCGCCGGCACCGATTGTGGCGGCCAGGGCGATGTTGGTGATCAGCGGCGCCGAGACGCGAGTGGTGACGTATGCGGAGAAGAACCCGCCCACCGCGTCGGCGCCCACGTGGCTCAGTGACCGATGCGCCTCGAGTCCGTTGAGTGCCCCCAGCGACATCAGCAGGAACGTGACGATGACGACGGTTCCGCCGATGGCGGCCAGCGTCCCCACACCCAAGCTGGTCTGGGCGATCACCCGCAACGTCTCGACCTTGTAGCGAGCCAGGGCGTTGGGAATCAGCCGTAACGTGTTGGCGTAGAACGCCGCCTGGACGCCGGCGCGATTCCACTCGTCGCCGAACTTCCGCAGCATGTGCACGATTCGGGGCCAGGGTTGGCGGGTGGGAGTACTCATGAGGCCATCTGCGCATTCATCGCGGTCAGTACGACATTGATCATGAACAGCGTCATGAACGAGAAGACGACGGTCTCGTTGACCGCGTTTCCGACTCCCTGCGGCCCGCCCCCTACCGTGATGCCCTTGTAGCAGGCGATCAATCCCGCGGCCAGACCGAACAGGACGGCCTTGACAATCGCTATCAACGATTCACGAAGTCCCACAAGGAGGGTCAGGCTCGATGCGAAGGCACCCGGCGTGACGTTCTGCAGGTAGACCGTGAAGGCATAGTCGGCCGCCAGTCCGGTCGCGGTGGTGATGGCGTTGAGCAGCAGGGCGTTGACCGTCAGCGCGGCCACCCTGGGCACCAGCAGCCCGCGAACCGGGTCCAGTCCCATCACGCGCAGTGCGTCGATTTCCTCGCGAATCGTTCGCGACCCGAGGTCGGCGCACATCGCTGTCGCACCTGCGCCCGCGACCACCAAAACCGTGACCATCGGCGCGATCTGGGTGATGCACGCGACGCCGGCGGTGGCACCACCGACATCGGCCGCACCGAGCTCGACCAGAAGGGCGTTGAGCAGGAAGACGGCGAACGCGTTGAACGGGATCGACAGCAGGATGGCCGGGACGATCGCCACCCGAGCGACGAACCATGTCTGGTCGATGAACTCGCGCCACGCGAACGGCGGCCGAAACATCTGCACCAGAATGTCGAGCGAAACGGCGAAGAAGTTGCCGATCTCGCGCGCCGGTTTGGCAACGACGTGTATCGCCCTCTCGGGGTCAGCGGTCGGGACCTCAGTCTGAACTGCCATGCCAGCTAGGTCCTCCCTCCATGGTCGACAGCCGCCGCACGGCCACGCATCCTGGATACAGACGCTGCTCAACGTACAGCAGGCCGATCATGCCGTCAATCCCCCGTATCGGTGCACGAAAACGGCCGAAACAGGCCCTTTTCGGTCACTTTCGGCTATTGCGCGGACATCGTGTCGAGCGCCGACGGCGTGACAGGCGTTGGTGCCCGCCACCGGGACCGACGGTGTGTGAGTCATGTAAAACCCGTTCTCGCACAGGGTGAAAGGCCATCGGTCCGGGTTGACCGGACCATCGAGGCGGCCTTGCATCCGGGATGGTCTGATCCACCGTTCAGTCGGTGGGTGTTCGCGTCGCCTCTACGAGAACGAGAGGCCCGAGGTCCAAGCTCCGTCGACGACGAATTCGGCTCCGCTGCAATAGGAAGCGGCATCTGATGCAAGGAACCCGACGACTTCGGCGACTTCTGCCGGCGTGGCCAGTCGCTTGAACGGGACCAACGGCTTCAACGCTTCCGCGGTGCCTTCCTCGGCCCCGATGTCGGCTTCCTCCAGCATCGGGGTGTCGATCGGGCCCGGACAGACCGCGTTGACCCGGACGCCTGATTCGGCGACTTCCAGGGCGACCGACCGGGTCAGTCCGATGACCGCGTGTTTGGTGGCGCTGTAGACCGCCTCGCCGGGCATGCCGCGGATGCCGTTCATCGAGGAGACGTTCACGATCGAACCGCTCTTGGCTTCCACCATCCCGGGCAGCACCGCGCGCATCCCGAGGTAGGGGCCGGTCTGGTTCACCGCGACCACCCGGTGGTAGTCGTCCAGTGAGCTACCGATCACCGGCGCGATCCAGAGCACACCCGCGTTGTTCACCAGCACATCGATGCGTCCGAACTGACGGGTGACCTCGGAAACGGCACTGTCCCAGGACAGCTCGCTGGTCACGTCGAGTTCGACGAACGACGCCCGATCGCCGAGGCCGGCCACGAGGCTCTTGCCGTCCGCGCTGTTGACGTCCGCGGCGACCACCGTCGCCCCTTCGGCGACCATCCACTCACAGACCGCGGCGCCCAGCCCTCTGGCGGCGCCGGTCACCAGGGCGACCTTCGATTCGAGTCTCGACATGGCCGTCATCCGACGTTGAACTTGATCGGAACCGAGACATACCCCTGTACCTGTCCGGGGCACCATCGCACCTTGGAATCATCCTCGATTTCGAAGTCTGGGATGCGGCGTAACAACTCCTCGAGGAGGACGCGCATTTCCAGCCTCGCGATGTGAGCTCCGATGCACTTGTGGATGTGCCCGCCGAAGGTGAGATGACGGTTGGGGCTACGGTCGGGCACGAAGGTCTCCCCTTCCGGGAACTCCCGCTCGTCGCGATCCGCAGATCCGACCATCATGATCACCACGTCGCCGGCCTTCATCTGCTGTCCGGCAAACTCGATGTCCTGCACCACCACCCGGCTGGGCTGCGAAGGTGACCAGAACCTGAGCATCTCCTCGACCGCGCCGGGGATCTTCGAGTAATCGGAGGCCAGCTCGTGACGAAGGTCGGGGTCCTTGGCCAAATGCCACATCATCGAGCCAATGGCCTTCTGCGTGGTGTCGATACTGGCCAACAGCAGAAGCAGGCAGAAGCCGAGCAGCTCTTCCTGGGTGAGGCTCTTGCCGTCGACTTCGGAGCGGATCAGCCGGGACAGGACGTCGTCTCCGGAGGGGTCTGCACGCCGCTCCTCGAGCTTGGCCGTGAAGTATTCGTACTGCTTCTGCATCGCCACCTTGGGCGCCTCGGGATCATCCGGCGAGTTGTCGACCACCGCGGACACCCATTCCAACAGAAGCGGTGCGTCTTCGTTGGGCACACCCAGCAGCGTGGTGCCCATGTAGCACGGAATCGGCTCTGCCAGTGTCTTGTACGCGTCGCACCGGCCGGCGTCGATGAATCCGTCGATGAGTTGGTTGACCACGGCGCGGATCGGTTCCTCCCACTGCTCCCGGGTTCGCCGTGGTGAGAACGCCGGCGCGAGCAACGAGCGGTACAGCGCATGATCTGGCGGATCGAGTTCGATCGGAATCATCGGCGCATCCTGCGGGAATGCCGGAAACGTGATGCGACGCGACGAGAAAACCTCTGGCCGGTGCATGATCTCGTAGCATTCCTGGTAACCGGTGGCGACCCAGAAGCCGCCGTACAGTTCGCTTCTGCCAACCGGGGATTCGGCCCTGAGCTCGCGGTAGATCGGGTATGGCGACTGCCCGTCGGGCTTGGTCGTCATATGGTCGAAATCGGAGTAGCTCACCGGACAAGCGGTCGATTCGGTCACCTTGGTCATCGCTGCGCACTCTCACTCTCGTGGATCGTGATTGCCTGCTCCGGACAGTTCGCGCTGACCTCGGCCACCCGAGCCAACAGATCAGCGTCATTCGCAGATAGCCCGTCAGGAAGGAATCCGGAATGGCCATGGTCGTCGACGGGTTCGAACAAATCCGGTTCGATGGCGTAACAACGCCCGTGGCCGTGACAACGGTCCTGGTCGATTAGAACCTTCATCGATGGTGTCCCTTATTTCTCCGGTTCTCGGATATTTCCCGCGGCTGACTACTCGCATCCAGCCGATCCAGTCGCATAGCGCATCCTGGATACAGACAAGCCGGACGTTACCGGAGAACCAAACACGCCGTCAATCGTTTCGGTGACCGGGGGTACCGTCAGCCGAAATACGGGGCGAGGCGCAGTGTTCGCTGGATATGGCGCCTCGCCTCCTGCTCCGCCGCCTCGGGCTTGCGTGCGACAACCGCCTCCAGGATGCTCTTGTGCTGTGCCTGCGCCTGGTCGAGGATCTCTTTGTACGTGTTGTTCGGGTTTGCGGCGGTGAGGTTCGCGGCGGCGGTCTCCCGCACGAGCGGCAGGTACAGCATTGCCGAACTGGTGCGGATCAACGAGGAGAAGGACTGCACCCTGGCATTGCCCGACGCGAGTGCGAACAACTCATGGAACTCCGCGTGCGCACGGTTGCGGCGGACCGGGTCATAGGGATCCGAGGAGTCCGCCATCTCGGCCAGCAGGTGGCGAGCGCGCTGTTCGTCCCCTTCCGCCAGGCCATTTCGCGCAGCGAGGCGGGCCCCGAGCCCGTCGATGACCTCACGAAGCTCGTACATCTCCCGCAGCTCGTCCGGGCTGATCTGCACGACCTCGACGGTCCGGTTGCCATCCGACCTACGTACCAGTCCTTCACTGTCCAGGACGCGGAGCGCCTCTCGCAACGGTGTGCGGCTCACGCCGAGTTGGGCGGCCAGCGCGACCTGAGGAAGCGGGGTGCCGGCGGGCAGCGTCCCGTCGACGATGCTCTCCCTGAGCCGGTTGATGACTTCGTCGACCAACCGTGGGGTCCGCCGTAGCAACTCCATGCGGGTTGATGCGTCGGCCGTCATTGTTCCTCCTTAGGGGCGGGCCCGGAGTCTGCCAGCGGATCTCGGCCCTGCGTCCCACGCGCCGGACGCGTGGCCGAATCACGCCGCCTTCCTTCGGGTTCGCGCTGTGAGACCAGTGTAAATCAGGTAAATCAAAAGGTGGTCTTGTCGATGCGCATCCTGGATGCAATACTGCGCTGGAACAGAGTTCCGAGCCCTGCCAGGCGATGGTGAACCTTCACGACCGAGCAGATTGAGTCCAAGTGGATAGTTTGAGCGAATTCCATCGAGTTGCTGCCCAGGTGCGCAACTGGGGTCGCTGGGGTCCGGCCGACGAACTGGGCACCCTCAACTTCATCGACGACGACAAGGTCAGGCAGGCCGCGAGCCTGGTGAAGAAGGGCAAGGTCTTTCCGCTCGGAATCGAGTTCGGGACCTCGAGCCCGCAGGGTGGTCTTGATTTCCGTAACAAGCCGATTCACCTGATGACCGTGGACGGCGGGGACGAGACCCAGTGGGCCAGGTACGGCAGTCAGTGGCCGGAAAACAGTACCGCGCAACAGATCAGCCACTACTTCGGCGCCAGCGCGTTCCGATTCAACGACGACATGATCATCATGCCTCTCCAAGCATCGACGCAGTGGGACGCGCTGTCGCACGCATACTACGACGGCCAGCTCTACAACGGCTTTCCGGCCGCGTCGGTCACCAGCGCGGGCGCTTTTTACTGCTCGATCGACAAGGTCGACATCAAGGGGGTGACGACGCGCGGTGTGCTCATCGACATCGTCAAGCACCGCGGTGTCGACTTCCTGGAACCCGGTAACGACATCACCCCGGCGGAGCTCGACGCGGCCGCCGCCGCGCAGGGCGTCACCGTGCAGCGGGGCGACGTCGTCGCTGTCCGCACCGGCTGGATCGCGAAGTTCCGGCAAACCGGAAACTCCCTGGAGCCCTACTCGGGCCTGGCCTGGACGGTCGCGTCCTGGCTGCACGACCATGAGGTCGCTGCCGTCGCGTCGGACAACGTCCAAGTCGAGAGCCTCGAGTCCGGAGTCGAAGGCATGTTCAACCCGCTGCACCTGTTGACGTTGCGGGACATGGGCATGATGCTCGGCGAATTCTGGTTCCTCGATGATCTGGCGGCTGATTGTGCCGCCGACGGTGTGTACGAGTTCCAGTTGGTGGCGCCCCCACTGCGAGTCACTGGTGCTGTCGGTTCACCCGTGAACCCCATCGCGCTCAAATAGCGGCACGTCTGACCCCCACACCCCAATCCATCCGTAGGAGGCGACAAGCATGGTTGACCCGCAGGAGTTGGCACGGAAGTACGCGGAGGAGCGCGAGAAGCGCATCCGGGCCGACGGCGCGGGTCAATACATTCCGGTCGAGATCGGCTCCGAGGTCGAGGCAGATCCGTTCACCAAAACTCATCCCCGCGAGCCGATCACGAAGGACACCGAGGTCGCGGTCATCGGGGCCGGCTTCGCCGGTCTGCTGTCCGCAGTACACCTGAGGAAAGAGGGCGTCGACGACATCACCGTCATCGACAAGGCGGCCGACTTCGGCGGGACCTGGTACTGGAACCGGTATCCCGGCATCGCCTGTGACACCGACTCTTATCTGTATCTTCCCCTGTTGGAGGAGACCGGCTACGTTCCGGCGATGAAGTACTCCCCGGGCGACGAGATCTTCGACTACGCGAAGGCGATCGCCAAACAGTACAACCTCTATGAGGGTGCGGTGTTTCAGGCCCGGGTCCGCGATGTCGTCTGGGACGACGACGCGTTTCGCTGGACGGTGACCACCGACCGCGGCGACCAGATCAGGGCGCGATACGTCGTCCTGGCCACCGGCGGCATCCTGCACCGCCCCAAACTGCCCGGCATTCCCGGACTCGAGACCTTCAAGGGCCACTGGTTTCACTCGAGCCGATGGGATTTCGATGTCACCGGCGGGGACTCACGAGGCAATCTGCACAAGCTCGCCGACAAACGGGTCGCGATCGTCGGCACCGGACCGACGGCGTTGCAGGCCTTTCCGCACGTGGCCAAGAGTGCGAAGGAGACCTACCTGGTGCAGCGCACGCCCACCATCGTGTTGCCTCGCAACAACGGGCCCACCGACGAGGAATGGTTCGTCAATCAGGAGCCGGGCTGGCAGGAGAGGCGTTGGGCCAACTTCGAGGCGCAGATGCTCGGCATCCCGGTCGAGGAGAAGATCGTCGAAGACGAGTGGACCCGGGTATGGAGCATCCCACCCCTGGAGACGCCCGAGGACGGTTCCGAACCCGACATGGACGCGTATCTGCGCAGGGTCGAGGACAACGACATCGCCCAGATGGAACGTGCCCGGGCGCGGATCGAGGAAGTGGTCGACGATCCCGAACTGGCTGAGGCGTTGAAGCCCTGGTATGCCACGCATTGCAAGCGGCCCGGCTTCAATGACGAGTACCTGCAGTCCTTCAACAGGCCCAACGTGCACCTGCTCGACACCGACGGCAAGGGGGCAGACGCGGTCACCGAGAACGGGATCGTCGTCGGCGGCAAGGAATACGAGGTCGACGTCATCGTCTACGCCACCGGTTTCGAGGCCGTGGTCACCCCTGACCGCTCCGGAGGCTTCGATGTCATCGGTTGCCACGGCCGCACCCTCGCCGAGGCCTGGCAGCAGCGAGTGCGGTCGGTGCACGGAATCCAGACTCACGGTTTCCCGAACATGTACATCGTCGGCGGGCTGCGGCAGACCGCGGTCACCGTCAACAACACCTACGCGTTCAACTATCAGGCCCGGCACGTGGCTTCCTACATCGCAGCGCTGCGGGAGCAGGACGTGGCCAAGATCGACATCACCGAATCCGCCGTTCAGGAGTGGTGTGATGTCATGGACGAGAAGGTGGGCCTGGTCTTCAATGCAGAGGCGGTCCAAGCCTGTACACCCGGCTATTTCAACAACGAGGGTGACTTCGACGCCGACACCGGCAATTTCGAGCACGGTCGGCCGATCTGGGTCGATGCCTACGGTGGTGGGACGTTCGAATACCAGGAGATCCTGTCGAAGTGGGTGCAGTCGCGCGCGTACGAGACCAGGGCCACCATCGTGCGTGCCGGTGAGTCCGACGACCACTAGTCGACCCCGGCGACTTCAGGGTCTGAAATGACCGACACTGACCACCACCACCGTGACACGTGCGCCATCATCGGGATCGGCGCGACGGAGTTCTCCAAGACCTCGGGTCGTAGTGTCGCCGCGCTGGCGGCCGAGGCCAGCCTGGCGGCGATCGCCGACGCCGGGCTGACGGCCGCGGACATCGACGGTGTGGTCCGCTCCGACTACGACACCGTTCATCACAGCGACATCGGTCAGTGGCTGGGGTTGACCAATCTCACCTACTGGGGTGCGACCGGAACCGGCGGGGCCTCCCCCTGCGGCATGATCGGCCAAGCGGTTGCCGCGATCATGTCCGGTCAGGCCGACAACGTCCTGGTCTACCGGGCGCTCAACGGCCGGTCCGGTCTGAGATTCGGTAAGGGAACGGCGATTCAGCAGTCCGGCGGCGCACACCGCGTCGGTGGCGGCGGCACCCTCGATGAGTTCTTCCTGCCGTTCGGCCTGATGGCCCCGGGGCAGCTGTACGCGATTTACGCACGCCGGCACATGCTCGAATACGGTTCGACTGCAGACGACCTCGCGAGTATCGCGATGACCGTCCGCAAACGCGCCAACGCGAACCCGGCGGCCATGATGGCCGACCGCACGATGTCGCTCTCCGACTACCACCGGTCGCGCATGATCGCCGATCCGCTGCGGCTGTTCGACTACTGTCTGGAGTCCGACGGAGCGTGCGCTGTGGTGGTCACCGCTGCCGACCGCGCCGCTGACTCGCCACAGCCGGTGGTGCTGATTCGCGCGGTCTCTCAGGGAACCGTTCCAGAAATGCAGGGCGGTAAGGTATTTCCTGCGTTGATGCGCCCTGACCTGATGACCAACCCGTCCAGAAGCGTGGCCCGCGAGCTGTACCGACGGGCCCGGCTGGGCCCGGCCGATGTCGACGTCGCCCAACTCTACGACTGCTTCACGATCACGGTGCTGTTACAGCTCGAGGACTACGGCTTCTGCGCGACCGGGGAGGGCGGCGCCTTTGCCTCCAGCGGCGCCATCGACATGGCCGGCAGCATCCCCATCAACACCGCCGGGGGCAATCTGTCCGAGGCTTACATCCACGGGATGAATCACATTCTGGAGGGAGTTCGGCAGCTGCGTGGCCAGTCGACGTCGCAGGTGCCGTCGGCGCAGACGTGTCTGGTCACATCGGGTGCGCCGGCGATGACCAGCGCGATGATCTTGAGGGCGGCGTGATGTCCGCCGGCAGCCCGCGCCCGCTTCCGGTCGTCGACGACGAGGAAACCGGCGGATTCTGGAAGGCGGCCAGCGAACACCGACTCGTGGTCCGCGTGTGCAATGCCTGCGCGGGCACGCTTCATCTGCCGAAGTCGTACTGCCATCACTGCGGATCGTGGGATGTCGGTTGGCGCGACGTGCGGCCGAGAGGCTCGGTCTATTCGTGGACCGTTCTCCACCACACGGTTCACGAGGCGTTTCCGGCGCCATGGACGGTGGTGCTGATACAACTCGACGAGGACCCGTCGATCCGCTTCGTCGGCCAGCTGCCCGGCGCGGCACAACTCACCGCCGGCATGCCGATGCGGGTGCGCTTCGAAGACGTCGAACCCGGCGTCACGCTGCCCCAGTGGGAGCCTGTCCCCGCCTCGGAGCTCCCGGACGAACAACCAAACGAAAGCGAGGAACGCCATGGGAACGCTTGAGGGCAAAGTCGCCTTGATCACCGGAGCCGCCCGCGGGCAGGGCCGCGCCCACGCGATCCGACTCGCCGAGGAGGGCGCCGACATCATCGGTGTCGACATCTGCGACCAGATCGGCACCGTGACGTACCCGATGGCCACGCCCGACGATCTTGCCGAGACAGTCGCGTTGGTCGAGAAGCTCGGACGCCGCATGGAGTCCTTCGTCGTCGACGTCCGCGACGCCGCCGCGCTCAAGTCCGCAGTCGCCGACGGGGTGGCCGCGCTCGGACGGCTCGACATCGTGCTGGCCAACGCGGGCATCATGT
Organism: Mycolicibacterium sp. XJ1819; assembly: GCF_053483675.1. Classification (NCBI taxonomy): domain Bacteria; kingdom Bacillati; phylum Actinomycetota; class Actinomycetes; order Mycobacteriales; family Mycobacteriaceae; genus Mycobacterium; species Mycolicibacterium sp. XJ1819. The sequence goes on from NZ_JBEFST010000002.1 coordinate 260,659, forward strand.
TCCAGGGCCTCGGTGCGGGCCGCGACGACGAGGCGTTCCGCGATGCCATCGAGGTGATGCTGGTCGGTGTGTGGAACACGATCCAGGCGGCACTGCCGACACTCGAGCGTCAGGGACAGGGCGGTTCCATCGTCATCACCAGTTCCGTCAACGGTTTGAAGGGCATGGTCGCGGGGACCAACGGTGGCAACTTCGGCTACGCGGCAGCCAAGCACGGTGTGGTCGGGCTGATGCGGATGTACGCGAATTATCTGGCGCCACAGAGTATCCGCGTCAACACCGTACACCCGACCGGCGTCGACACCCCGATGCTGGCCGGTTTTCACGAATCCGCTGCCGCCGCCGACCCAGCGCTGGCCGCGGGCCTCGGCAACCCGCTGCCCGTATCACTGATCGAGGCACGCGACGTCGCCAACGCGATCGCCTGGCTGGTGTCCGACGAGGCTCGCTACGTCACCGGTATCACGCTGCCGGTGGATGCGGGCATGATCAACAAGTGACCCGTCATCCCGGGCTGGTGGCGCGGGAGGCTACCTCGATCAGGTCCGAGTTCAGCACGGCGCGGATGTGCTGGCACGCAGCCAATTCCGCGAGATCCCCGTTGCCGCTGCGAATTGCGTCGACGATGGCATGATGCTGCTTACCCGCGGTCGCCAGCACCTCGACCAACCGATCCTCTGTCGGATCCAGGTCACCGAGATAACTGTGCAGCGACACGCTGGTCATCCTGATCACGTCCAGCTGTTGACGTAGGCGGCTGTTGCCGCACGACTCCGCGATGTGGACGTGGAAATCCATGTGGGCGGAAAACCAGCGAGACGAGTCGAATGGATCAGTCGCCTCATCCATCTCGGTCAGCAGGGAGTCCAGTTGCTTCGAGGTCTTCTCCGACAATCCCTTGGTGGCCAGGAGCCGTGCGGCCAAGCCGTCCAGCACCTCGCGCACCTCATAGAGGCCCCGTAGCTCCTGCTCGCGGCTGGTGAACTCGACGACCTCGATCGTGCGGTTGCCGTTCGAGACGCGGACCAATCCATCCTGCTCGAGAATGCGAAAGGCCTCCCGCAGCGGTGTGCGGCTGACCTGTAGCTTTTCCGACCACTCGTTCTGGAGCAGAACGGTTCCGGGCGGAATCGTGTGATCGAGGATCATCTCGCGTAGTTTTGCCGTGATGCCGTCCACCAGCCGGCCCCCGGCGACCCGCTGTTTGGACGCAGATTTGCTCTTGTCGGGGGAACTCCGGCGGCTGGCTGACACGAATCCAGGATACAGCTGGGGCGGCGCGAGTGGCAATATCACCGCTGAGCCGCAAAAGCCTTGTCGAACTTGCAGTTCAGAGGACGGTGCCGGACACCTTGTGATCGATGATCTCCTCATGGTCGAGCCCCAGCTCGAGCAGGATTTCGTCGGTGTCGGCGCCGTGCTCGGGCGCCGGCCGTAGCGGGTAGCGCTGTTCGCCGAACTGCCACGGTGAAGCGGCGATCGTGACGTTGCTGCCGTTGACGTCGACACCCATCAGGTACTCGTTGGCGAGCACCTGCGGATCCCGGCTCACCTCGTAGGTGGTCTGCACCACCGACCACGGTCCGCCCAGGCCCGCCAGCCTCTCGGTGATCTCCGCGAGGTCGTAGCGGGCGAAGGTCTGGTCCAGGGCCGCGGTGCACGCCTTGTTGTTCACCCCACGCGCCGCGGAGTCGAGGAACCGCACATCCTGCGCGAGCTCCGGCACGCCCAGACACTCACAGAGCCGCCCGAAATACCGATCGGACTGAAACAGCGAGAGCTTGACGAATCGTCCATCCCGGGTGCGATACGTCAGTGACGCCGGGTTCAGGTTCTCCTCGCGAGACGTTTTCTGGATGGGTCCACCGCGCTGGGCGGAAGCGATGATCGCCGGCGAATTGCCCCACACCGCAACGCCGAGCAGGGAGACGTCGACCAGGGGAGGTTCACCGGTGCGCTCTCGATGGAACAGGCCCGCCGCGATCGCGCCGGCAACGGCGGTCGACCCGGGCAGGTCGCCCAACGCGGGGGGCATCGGCGCCGGCTCCGCCGCACCGGCCGGGGTCAGGTTGTCCGCCGCTCCGCCCCTGGCCCAGAAGGTCGTCCCGTCGAATCCCGGCATGTTCCGGTCGTCACCCGCGGGACCGTAGCCGCTGCCCCGGACGTAGACGACATCCGGGTTCATCGCCCGGACATCGTCGACCTCCAACCGCAGCCGCCGGCGACTCTCCGGCAGCAGGTTGGTCAAGAAGACGTCCGCGGTCGCGATGAGCCTGCTCAGTAAGCGATGACCATCGGCCGTGCTGATGTCGAGACCCAAACTCCGCTTGCCGCGGTTCGTCTGTTGCACGAGCGGTTCGAACGGGGCGTTGCCCACACTCATGTCGGCGATCACGAGATGCCGTTGCGGGTCCGGTCGCTCCGGGTGCTCGATCTTGACCACATCAGCGCCCCAGTCCGCCAAGATCGCCCCCGCGGCCGGAACGAACAGATACGAGGCCAGTTCCACCACCCGGATGCCCTTGAACACCTTCATTCCGACCTCGGCACTTCTACGCTGTGTGATGATTTCGGCCGCGCGGTCACGACTTTGGTGTGGGGTAGCCGATGACGCGGGTGTCCAGGAACTCCTCGAAGCCCGCCTCGCCCCATTCGCGGCCCAGGCCGCTCTGCTTCATGCCCCCGAAGGGGGTGTCGCGCGCGAACCACGTCGCCCCATTCACATCCATCGTGCCGGTGCGGACCTGTTTGGCCACGCTGAGTGCCCGTTCGTCGGTGGCCGAGTACACCGCACCCGACAGGCCGAACAACGAATTGTTGGCGATGGCCACGGCTTCGGACTCCGAGTCGTAGGGAATCACCGCGAGAACGGGACCGAACGTCTCCTCCTGAGCCAGGGTGGAGTCCGGATCCACGTCGGCGATCACCGTCGCCTCGACGAAGTAGCCGGTCTCGGCCGACTCCGGGACGCCGCCGCCCGCGATGATGCGGCCGCCCTCGGCGCGGGCCTTTTCGATGTGCTGCAGCACCCGCTGCTGGTTGGCTCCACTGATCTGCGGACCCATGTGCGTGTCGAAGTTGCGCGGGTCGCCCCAGATGACTTGGGAGGCAACCTCTGCGGCGAGTTCGAGGCCTTCCTCATACTTCGCTCTCGGCAGCAGCAGCCGGGTGAGGTTCGTGCAGCCCTGGCCCGAGTGCCTAGCCATCCGCGGAACGTTGAAGCGCACCACCGTCTCGATGTCGGCGTCGTCGAGCGCGATGGTGGCCGACTTCCCGCCCAGCTCCAAGGCGACCTTCTTCACCCGCTCCGCCGCGGTGGCCATGATCCTCTTGCCGACCGCGGTGGACCCCGTGAAGCTGATCATCTCGACGTAGGGATGCGCCACCAGCGCCTCACTGACCTCTGCTTCCGAGCTCGTGATGACGTTGACGACGCCGGGCGGGATATCCGTCTCCTCGACCACCAGCTTCCCGATGAAGTTGGCGGTCCACGGGGTCAGCGGCGACGGCTTGATCACCACCGTATTGCCGGCCGCGAGGGCCGGACCGACCTTGTAGCAGAGCTGTTGAATCGGATAGTTGTACGGCGTGATGAGAGCGGTGACGCCCCACGGCTCCTTGATCAGCAGCCGCTCGTTCGGCGACACCATCGCCGGATGGGGCGCCAAGTTGCGCTCGAACGGATAAGTCTCGGCGAACTCCATCCAGTCGGTGAGTTCATCGACCGGATCGTCGAGCTGGAATTGCTTGGTCATGAAGATCGGGCAGCCGACCTCCGCGACGAGGATCTCGCGGAGCTCTTCGAGGTGGCGTTGCATCGCCTCTCGCAGCTGGCCCAGGCACCGCGCCCGGAACGCATGGTCCTTGGACCACGAGGTGTTCTGGAAGGCATGGTGTGCCGCGGAGGCCGCCGCATCCACGTCCTCGACTCCGGCATCCGGGGTCTGACCGATCTCGGTCTCGAAGTACGGGTCGATGTTCGGAAAGGTCTTACCCGAGCGCGCGGCCACCAGGCGTCCGTCGATCAAGAGCTGAGGGGTGAAATCCTCGGCCATACATGCCTCCTGCCAAAGCGATAGCGGCCATATCTTTGTATCCCGGATTCACCGGTAACCTATACCGCGCCACGACGGAAAGTCAACGCAGCGCGGAGTCGACCCACTCGGGCGACCATCGCCGGGCGGGCGACACGCCTGGCCCCCGATCACGTCTTCACACCTCCCGAGATCCCACGCCGATGCCCTGACACTGCCCGCCCCGCTCCCACGAAACTGTTGACCCACAACCGTTTACCAGTACCAACATCCACTATGCACGTCGTGACACCGCCGTCCGGCTGACGACAGCCATCTCCCGCGGGCCGACCTCATCCCGGTCCACTCGCCGATTGACACCCCCGGCCGGCGCACCTAGCATTCGTCGCATCCTGGATACAGAGGGAATTCGAATGGATCTGAGACCGACGGAGGCCCATCAGGCGTTCCGCGCAGAGGTCCGCCAGTGGCTTGCCGACAACAAGCCAACGTTGCCCATGCCGCCGGGCGACTCGCCGGACCACTTGGCCACCCATTTGGCTTGGGAGAGGCGACTGTTCGATGCCGGCCTGGCGGTGGTCACCTGGCCGCAACGATACGGCGGCCGTGACCTCGACCTGTGGCACTGGCTGATCTTCGAGGAAGAGTTCTATCGGGCAGGACTGCCACAACGCGTCGCACAGAACGGAATCTTCCTGCTGGGACCGTCGCTGCTGGAGTTCGGTACCGACGATCAACGGGACCGGTTCCTCCGGCGCATGGCCTCCGTCGAGGACCTGTGGTGTCAGGGTTGGTCGGAGCCGGAGGCGGGCAGTGACCTCGCGTCGCTGCGTTCACATGCCGCGCGCGACGAAGCCGCCGGCGGCTGGCGGCTTTTCGGTCAGAAGTGCTGGACCACACGAGCGGCCTTCAGCACGCACATGTTCGGGATTTTTCGCACCGACCCCACGGCCGGACGTCATCGCGGCCTCACCTACTTCCTCGTGGATCTCGACCAGCCCGGGGTGGCCGTGCAGCCGGTCGCCAAGTTCGACGGTCAACCCGGATTCGCCGACGTCTTCTTCGACGGCGCCTTCGTCGCCGATGCGGATGTGCTGGGTGGAGTCGGCAACGGGTGGGCGGTCGCGATGGCCACGACGGGGTCGGAGCGCAGTCTCTCGCTCCGCAGCCCGGGCCGGTTCCTGGCGACCGCCGAACGGCTGATCGAGCAGTTCCGGGAAGCGCCGGAAGCGATCCGCACAGACGCCCGATACCGAAGCCGGGTCGCGGACGCCTGGATGGGCGCGCAAGCCTACAAACTGGCCACCGACTGGACCGTCACCAGACTGCTCGACGGCGCACCGCTGGGAGCCGAAGCCAGTCTGAGCAAGGTGTATTGGTCGGAGTTGGACATCCGACTTCACGAGGCGGCACTGGCATTGCAGGGCCACGACGCCGACCTCGACGACGAATGGATGAACGGCTTCGAGTTCGCGTTGTCCGGCCCGATTTACGCGGGCACCAATCAGCTGCAGCGAAACATCATCGCCGAGCGGCTCCTCGGACTGCCGAGGCGATAGTCATGTACTTCGGGTTCACCACCGATCAGCTCGCGCTCCGCGAGAATCTGCGCGATGTCCTGGTCGAGACGTGCCCGCCCGCGGTGGTGCGCAACGCCTGGCGCGACTTCCCCGGCCCGGTCCCGGGTCTGTGGAGGCAACTCGGGGCGGTCGGACTGCTCGGACTGCTCGCGCCCGCCGATATCGGCGGGCTCGGGGGTTCGGAGATCGATCTCGTCTGCCTGGTCGAGGAGTGCGGAAAGTTCGCCGTACCGGGACCACTTGGCGAGCACATCGCGGCCGCGGTGCCCGCACTGGCCGCCGCGGGCACCCCGGAGGTCCACGCCGCCATCGCCGGCGACGTCGTGGTTGCCGTCCAGGAGCCGGGCGCCCGACGGGTCCGTTGGGTCACCGGAGCGGACCTGCTGATCTACCCCGACGACGAAGGCCTCGGGTTGGCGACGCGTGCCGACCTCGACATCGACCGACGGCCGTCATCGGTGGACCGGTCGGTTCCCTCTGCGGTCGTCACCCCGGTGCGGACGCGGACACTGCCCGGCGCCGACGCCGTGCTGGCCCGACACCGGGCGACGTTGGCCGCTGCCGCACAACTTCTCGGCCTGGCGGATCGCATGATCACGATGTCCACCGAATACGTGAAGTTGCGAACCCAATTCGAGGTCCCGGTGGGTTCGCAGCAGGCGGTCAAGCATCTGCTCGCCACCGCGTTGGTGAGCCTCGAACACGCGCGCCCGGTCGCCTATCGCGCTGCGTGGGTTCTGGCCGCCGGCGCGCCGAACCCGGAACTCGCGGTCTGCTTCGCCAAACTCTATGCCCAGCGCGCAGCCGAGTTGGCGGCGCGAACCGCGCTGCAATGTCACGGCGCGATCGGCTACTCCTGGGAGCACGACCTGCATCTGTGGATGAAAAGGGTGTGGGCGCTGGGCACCGCCTGGGGCACGACCGCCGCCCACGAAGACGCGGTCGCCTCGGCGGTCCTCGGCTGACCGCTGCTAAAGGCGGCCTTGAGTTCACCGGGGGCGCGGGTAACCTCGGGGAAAGCAGCCAATCAACGACGAAAGGCAGCGCTATGCCCTTGCGTGAGCGACACAGCATCACCGAGATCCGCACCGCGATCCGCGAGCTCAGCAAACGAGCGGCCCTGGCCCGCAAAGAGAGCCGAATCGCCGATGCGGAGGAGATCGAGCAGCGGATCCAGGCCTACCGCGAGGAGCTCGCCACTCGGCCCTGACCCGCGCGACCGGCCGTCACGCGCCGAGGCGGCGAAACGTGCTGCGGTGAAACACGATCGGTGCAACGTCCGGGTTCACCGTGATGTCCTTGACCCGCAGGATGACGATGGTGTGGTCCCCCGCGGGAACCACGTTCTCGATCGAGCTCTCCAGCCACACGCTGGTCCCACCGATGAACAGCGCACCCGACTCGCGCGAGACCGTGTCCAGGCCCGCGAACCGGTCGCCGGTCTTGGCCGCCAGTGTGCGCGCGGCCTCGTCGTGTGACTCGCCGAGCACGCTGATGCCCAGCGACGGCCGATCCTTGAGTTTCGGCCAGGTCTCCGAGGTGTTCTGCACGCAGAACGAGACCAGCGGCGGATCCAGCGACACGGGGACGAAGGTGCTGGCCGCCAGTCCGACCCGGACGCCGTCCACCTCCGCCGCGATCGCGATGACTCCGCACGGGAAATGCCCGAAAGCCTCCCGCAACGACGTGGGACTCAGGTTCGTGTCACTCATAGCACCTCCATCGTCACATGAACTGCGCGCGCGGTGGCGGCCGGGCATCGCCGGGGTGCCCAGCGGTAACGTGACGCCCGTGCCAATCCCGCTCCGCATCGCGACTCGGCGCGACCGCGCCTGATTCCCGCGCGCATGTGGATCACCCTGCTGGTGATGGCCGTCGCCGTGAGCTTCGAACCATTCCGGATCGGGATGACGGTGCTGATGCTGAACCGACCTCGGCCGCTGCGGCAACTGCTGGTGTTCCTGTGCGGGGGCTTCGCGATGGGAGTGTCCGTCGGCCTGGTGGTGCTGTTCGTCGTGGGCTCGGCGGTCGATCCCGCCCAGTTCACCCTGCCCAGGGTGCAGGTGGTGATCGGGGTGCTGGCGCTGCTGATCGCGGCCGTGATCGCCGTCCGGCCGGTGGGCACCGGCCGCTACGGACAGCGTGTCTCGGCGTGGGCCCGTCGCCTCGCCGACGGCCACTCGCTGCGGGTCGCGGCGGTGGCGGGCCTGGGTATCGCGCTGCCCTCGATCGACTACCTCGCCGCGCTGGCGGTCATCGCCGCCTCCGGGGCGCAGGCCGCCACTCAGATCGGTGCGCTGCTGACCTTCAACGCGGTGGCCTTCGTGTTCGTCGAGGTCCCCCTGCTGGCCTATTTGGTGGCGCCGGCGCGAACCCAGGCGGCGATGACGTCGCTGCACGACTGGGTGCGGTCGCGGCGCCGACGCGACGTGGCAGCGCTGCTGGCCGTCCTCGGCTGTGTGCTGCTCGGTGTGGGAGTAGCCGGCTTATAGCGTGGACATGCAGAACTGGCCGCCGTCCTGGCGGTAGTGCGAACGCAGTCCTAACCTCGATATCGACGTCAGGGCTGTCGATTCGCCGGCGGACGCGTTATCTACAGCCGTGGTGTCGAACTGGGGCATAGCACTTGTGATTCGTCACTGGCCGACAAGACGATCGTCGCCTATGACTGGTCCCATCCTCGCGGGGTGCACTGCGGTGGAACTACACCGCTCTCCACCCCGACGTGTACGTGTGCAAAGGCGAACCCACGGACTTACTCGTCTATGCGCCGGCCGCGTGGATGTGGACCGGCCGCCGGGGCATCGACGCCGGCGTGACACGGCGGCGCTGCTGGCCGCGCTCGGCTGTGTGCTGCTGGTCGTCGGACTCGCCGGGCGGTAGCCGGAACTACGGCTGCGGCTGATTGTCCAGGACGTACTGCAGCCCGGCCAGCAACTGCGACACCGGGTCCGCACCGCCACCGAACGCTGCCTGCGTGGCCGGTGCGGTGACCTCCGCCGGGTCGTAACCGTTCACCGGATCGACGGTGATCGGCGCGGTCAGCGGATTGTCGTGGCGGGAGTATCCGGCGTCCACGTAGGGCTTGAGCACCGCGTCGAGCTTGATCAGCGTCTCCTGGTCGACGCCGAGGTACTTGAACGGCAGCACCAGCGGCAGATGTTCCTCGGGAATCAGATACGTCGTGGTCTTGGCGCCCCTCGAGTTGACCGTCGTCCTGATGTTCTGCGGCGGCACCATGCTCGGGTCGGTGAACGCCACCGCGGTGTGACCGGTCGCCAGACCCACGATCGCGTTGGCGACCGAGAGCCAGTTGTCGGGCCGGTCCGGCCAGTCGGCGATGCTGTCGTAGGCGGAGACGAACTGATAGGTGTCGTACTGGCTTTCGACGGGCGGGGGGATCCGGTAGTCCAGCGACGGCACCACGCTGCTGACCGGGAACATCTGGGTCAAGAAGCTCTCGCCGAAGGCATGCCGGGCGACCGGGTCCCCGTACATCGCGAAGCTCAACTCGTCCGGCGGTGGCGCGGCGGGATCGTAGGCCAACCGCGCCTGCACGTCGTTGAGCACCATCGCGCCCTCGGACAGGCCGATCGCGGTGCCGCGGCCGCCCTCCCGGATCGCGGTGATCAGGTTCGGCCCTCCGACATCGACGGATTCGCCGACGCTGGGGCCGTCGAGCCCGAGGCCCGGCACATAGCTGTCCCCGAATTCGCCGATGCCGGGGAACAGCCGCTCCAGCGTGTGCCCCTGCACCTGGCCGGCGGGGTAGTCGACGATCTGCCGCTGGAGTCCGGGGAACCAGTCCGCACCCGTGCGCATGATGTATTCGTCGTACGGGATGCCCAGGACATGCGCGCCGCCCAGCGCGTATGCCCGCCCCGGGGTGCCCAGCGGCGGGCCGTCAGCCGCCCGGGCCGGGTCCGCAGGTGCGGGCGGCTCATCGGCGACGGCGACGCCGAGCCCGAAAGCGCCTGCGGCGCCGACGGTTATCAGCGCGGTGCCCGAGGCGAGGAGTCGTCTCATCCCTGTCGTGCACCTCCCGCCGACCGCGCTCGGCCGCCTCGGTTGAGACCTTACTCCGCCCATGCCGTCGGCCTCAGCCGTCCAACCGGGCGAACTCGCCGCGCCGATATTGCTCGACGCATGCGCCGCGCCGGATCTTGCCGCTCGTGGTGATGGGCAGCGACCCGGCCGCCACCAGGACGACGTCATCGACACTGAGGCCGTGCGCGTTGGAGATCGCCGCGGTGACGTCGCTCTTGACCGCGTCGAGTCGCCGCATCGCGTCCTCGGCGGGGACGGTCGGCTGCTTGAGTTCGATCACGGTGACCAGTCTCTCGGTGCTGTCCACCGGAACCGCCAACGCCGCGACCCGCCCACCGGTGATCGGCTGCACCGTCGCCTCGATGTCCTCGGGATAGTGGTTACGACCGCGGATGATCAGTAGATCCTTGACCCGGCCGACGATGAACAACTCGCGGTCGTAGATGAAGCCGAGGTCGCCGGTGCGTAACCACGGCCCCTCCGGTGTCCCGGCCGACGGGTCGACGAGCGTGGCGCCGAAGCAGCTCTGTTCGTCGGCCGGCTTACGCCAGTACCCCCCGGCGACGTTCTCGCCGAGAAGCCAGATCTCGCCCACCACGTCCGGCGGACATTCGCGACAGGTCTCGCTGTCGACGATTCGGAGCAGAGGTGACTGCGGCACGGTGTATTTCACCAGCGCTGTGGTCGCGCCGTCGCCCGGTCGGCAGGGGTGCACGCGGCCCGCGCCCAGCTTTTCGGCGTCGAAGAGGGCGGCCGGCGAGGCTTCACGCCAGCTGCCCGACGTCACGAACACCGTCGCCTCCGCCAGGCCGTATGCCGGACGCAGCATGTGATCCCGAAAGTTGAAGTGCGCGAACCGATCGGCGAAGCGTGCCAGGGTGGCCGGCTCGACACGTTCGGCGCCGTTGATGATGCCCACCACCCCACCGAGGTCGAGACCGGCGAGGTCGCTGTCGGAGGTCTTGCGGGCGGCCAGGTCGAACGCGAAGTTGGGCGCTCCGGAGAAGGCATGCGGATTTTCCGCCAACGCGCGGATCCATCGGGCCGGTCTCTCCAGGAAGGCGGCCGGATGCGTCAACGCTGCGGGATGGCCGCTGAGGATCGGTAGGCAGATTCCCAGCACCAACCCCATGTCGTGGTAGAACGGCAACCACGAGACGAACGTCGCGTCCGGCGGCAGCGGGGACTTCGCGAAGAAGCTCCGCATCAGCTGCTCGACGTTGACCGTGAGGTTGCGGTGCGAGAGCACGGCTCCGGCGGGTAGCCGGGTCGAACCCGAGCTGTACTGCAGATACGCGATGCTAGGCAGCCCGATCGGTGGCGCGCCCGCCGCCTCCTCGACATCCAGATCCAGCGCATCGATGGCGACGACGGTGGCCGCCGAGTCCAGCGCCGCCGCGGCGACGAACTCGCCGACGTCGGCCGCCGACGCTGATGTCGTGAGCACGACCGAAGGCTCCGCATCGGCGAGAACCGCGCTGACCCGGTCGTGCCCCGAGCCGGGATTCGGCAGCGGCAACGGCACCGCGACGAGTCCGGCCTGCATGGACCCGAGGAACGCCAGGATGTACTCCAGGCCCTGCGGAGCCAGGATCACCGCTCGGTCACCGACCGAGCCGTGCCGGCCAATCTCACGGGCCAGGTTCATCGTTCGGTGCGCCAGCCGCGACCAGCTGAGACTTTCGGAGACGCCCGCCGGGTCGCGCCCGTAGTCGGTGAACGTGAACGCGACGTCGTCGGGCCGCAGGCTGGCCCGCCCGTGCAGCATCGACAGGATCGACGATTCGGCGGGTGCGGTCACGACATATCCGTATCAGATCGCCCGGCCGACAGGGCCGGGGCCGAGGGCGCAGGCCGCTCGGGTGCCGGTCGCGACGGCCACCAGTTCGCCCGGCCGACCAGCGTCGCGATCGCGGGCACCGTGATGGTGCGTACCACGAAGGTGTCCAACAGAATTCCCACACCGATCACGAAACCGCCCTGGACCACGATGCCGATGCTGGAGAACAACAGTCCGCCCATCGAGGCGGCGAAGATCAGACCCGCCGCGGTGATCACGCCGCCCGTCGAGCCCAGCGTTCGGATCACGCCGTAGCGCACGCTGTGCGGCGATTCGTCGCGCAGACGCGACACGAAGAGCATGTTGTAGTCGGCGCCCACCGCAACCAGCACCACGAACGCCAACGGCGGCACGCTCCAGTGCAATTCCTGGCCGAGGATCACCTGGAACATCAGCACGCCGATACCGACCGCCGCGAAGTACGAGAGCACCACGGAGCCGACGAGGTAGAGCGGTGCGATGACGGTGCGCAACAGCACCGTCAGGGTCAACAAGACCACGATGAGTGTCGCGGCGATGATGAACCGGATGTCCTGCTGGTAGTAGTCCCTGGTGTCACGCAACGCGACCGGGAACCCGCCCATCGAGATCTCGGCGTCGGCAAGCGTGGTGTTCGGCTGGGCACCGCGAGCGACGTCATAGATCTCGTCGACCTGATCCATCGCCTCGGGGCCGAACGGGTTGAGTTCGGTCTGCACGAGGTAGCGCACCGACCGGCCATCCGGCGAGATGTAGGCCGCCGCGGCCTTCTTGAAGTCCGGCAGGTCGAGCACCTCGGGCGGGATGTTGAACCCCGCCTGCGACGGGTCCGCCGCGTTGTTCTTCATGGTCAGCAGGAACGTCGAGGCCTCGTCGAGGCCGGCGGCGATCACCTTGACCTGCTTGACGAGCTCATCGACCCCGCCGGCCACCTCCCGGCTTCCGGTGGCCAGCCGGTCGGCGCCCTGCTGCAGGTCGTCCAGCCCGGCCTGCGGGCCGCCGGGCTGATCCAGGCCCATGGTGTCGACCGCCTTGGTGACGTTCGCCATCGCGGCGTTCAGCCTCGTCACCGCCTCGTTGAGCGTCTGCCGGTCCTCGACACCCTGCAACTCCTGCGCGAGACCGTTGATCTCGTCGAGGCTGCCGTCCTGGCGCGCCGCGACGAGCCGCTGGAACTGTTGTCGGGTGTCGACGCACGACGGGTTCGCGTCGCAGACCGCGTTACCGTTCAGCGCCATCAGCACCGGGCCGATCCAGGCGAACATGTCCCGGACGGTGCGGAAGTTCACGCCCATCGAATTGCCCAGCGCGTTGACGCTGGCGACCAGCTTGGCCGCGGTCTCGACGTCGCGCACCAACTTGTCGCCGCCGTACTCGGTGCGCACCGAGGAGAACGTGTCGACCAGATCCTGAATGCTGGGCGCGATCGCGTTGATCTGAGAACGCACGTCGGCCAGGCTGTCGGCGAGTGTGTTTGCCCCGTCGGTCAGTCGGTTCAGGTCGCCGCTGCGGGAGCCGATCTGCGCGGAGCCGTCGGCCAGCCGGCTGCCGACCAGACCCGCCTGGAAAGTGGCCCGGAATTCCGGCGGCACCTCGCCGAGAGGTCGGGTGATGCCGCTGACCAGTCCGATGTTCGGCAGTTGCGCGACCCGCGACGCCATCTGTTCCAGGTCGGCCAGGGCGCGCGGCGTGCGCAGGTCGTGCGGCGACTGCACCAAGATGTACTCGGGGATCGACCTGCTGACCGGAAAGTGCCGTTCCAGCGCGGCATAGCCCAGTGAACTCGGCGCCGACTCGGACACGACCTTGCGATCGTCGTAGTTGTAGCGCGCGAAACCTGCCAGACCGGCCAGCAGGACCAGCACGAGCAGGCTGACCACCAGATGCGGCACCGGCCTGCGCACGATCCGGATCCCCGAACGCCGCCAGAACCGCGCGGTCAGCTCGCGCCGCGGCTTGACCCATCCGCGCGGACCGGCCAGCACCAGGATCGCCGGAAGCAGGGTCACCCCGGCGAGGAACGCGATGCCGATGCCGATCGCCGCCGCCATGCCGACCGTTCGGAACACGCCCATCTGGGCGAAGTTCAGCAACAGAAACGTGAACCCCACCGTGGTGGCCGACGCGGCGATCACCTTGCCGATCGAGATCATCGCCGCCTTGACCGCGCGGTCGTAGCCCTCACCGCGCCGCAGATAGTCGTGATAGCGGCTGATCAGGAACACCGCGTAATCCGTTCCGGCGCCGGCCATGATCGCGCTGAGAAACACGATGGACTGATTCGAGACGCCCGAACCGGTCAGGTGAGCGTACCCGGCCACCACGGCCTGCGCGATCACCACCGACGTCCCGATCGTCACCAACGGCAGCAGCATCGTGACCGCATTGCGGTATACCGCCAGCAGCACGCCGAGCACCAGCACCGCGATCGCGATCTCGATGGGCAGGCGGTCCTGTTCGCCGGCGACGGTGAGGTCGGCGACGGTGGCCGCCGGCCCGGTCAGGTGAACTTCGAGGGTGCTGCCCGCGACGTTGTGTCTGATGACGTCGGAAACGCGGTTGAACGAGTCGAAGGCCCGCGGTGTGCCCAACTCCCCCGCGAGGCCGACGGGCAGCACCCAGGTGGTCTTGTCCTCACTGGTCAGAAACGGTCGCAGCTGTGGCGTCGCGACGAAGTCCTGCACCGAGACGACATCGGTGACGTCGTCGTGCAGCGCGTCGACGAGTTTTCGGTAGGCAGCCTCGTCGGCCGGCGTCAGCCCGTTCTCGTTGATCAGCGCGACCACCAACAGGTCGTCGTTGCCCGACTCGTGGAACGCTTCGGCCATCTTCTCGGCGGTGACCGTCGACGGTGCATCGCCGGGCAGGATGACCAGCGGATTGCGCTCGGCCATCTCGCCCAGCGACGGGAAGGACAGCGGCAGGGCGATGGCCATCGCGATCCAGACGCCGATCACCGCCCAGGGCCAGCGCACCACCAGATCGGCTAGCCGCCGCATGTCGCGGTCACCCCCGCGGGGCCGGTGCTATGCGACACGACCCCAGTGCCCGCTGTCGGCGACGAGTTCGCACACCGATCTCATCGTCTTCATATAGCGGGCCACCGACTTCTGCGCGACCGGATTGTCGGGATGCATGATCGCCATCACCGTGCCCTCGCCATAACGGAATAGATAAATGGTGAGCTGATAGGAGAATCTGCCGTCCGGATAGATCCCGATATTGTCCGCAAGGCCCATATCGGCGGCGGCCAGAACGGCGTTGAGTGGAGCGGCGCCGGCGTGGAAGAAATTCGACACCGGGAAATTGGGGCGTGGCCAACTCAACCACGGCGCCAACTCCACAACGCGGTAGTACGGCACCTTGGCCATATTGAGATTCGCATCGAAGGAGGCCTGTGCCGCCCACGCGGTGTCCCCGAAGGAGGCCGCGCCAATCGGCACGGTGATCGGAATCAGGCCGGTGAACCAGCCTTGGGTCATGAAATTGTCGGTGGCGGCACGGGAATCGCGAGGAGTGAGCCCGTAATACGTCAGCGCGCCGGTCAACTCGTGTTCGACCTGAGCAAGGCAGGCGAACAGACCGCCGACGAAGCGCGCACCTGCCGCCGCGCATGCCGCGTCGAAACGTTCGGTCTGGGCGGTGTTCATCAGCACTTCGGTGGTCATCCCGCTGCTGGTCGATTCGGACGGATTGCCGAGCGGCAGCGGGAATTCCGGAAAGCCACCGCCGCTGTTCTCGGCAAACTCGATCCAAGCCCGGACTTCAGGCGAATCCACGGTCAACTCCGCCGTGCGTTCACGCTCCCGGATGCAGAACTCGTCGAAGCTTCCGGCGTCGGGCAGTACCAGGGCCTCGCCGCCGCCGCGCAGCGCCGAATACATGCCGTTGGCTTCCAGCATTGTGGTGCCGATCAATGTCGCGTCGCCGTGGACATGGTCCATGGCGGCAAAGAACGTGAAGTGGCCGTCGTTCTGGACGACTCCGAAAGTGAAACAGGCCCACTCCAATGGACTGGGGATCGCGACGAGATGGGCGTGTATCTCCTCGACTGTCATCGCGCCGTGGTCGATCGGCTCGAATTCGATGTCGGCCGGATTCTCGATGGCATGGCGGATGAACTCCGAGTTGCCGGCGTGTTCGAACCAGCTGCGGAAAGTATCGTGCCGGCGAAGATATGCGTTGACGGCCTGATCCATGGCCGAGATATCGCATTCGCCGGCCACTTCACAACTCGCGATGATCTGTCGGGAGAAATTCAGTCCCGCGGCGGTGCGCTCGCAGTAATTGCGAAGATGCTGGCTCTGCATGTAGCTGACCGGCACCGAACTGACCGGGGCATGCCGAGCCTTCGCGGCGGCGGTGGCGGTGGGATGCCAGGAAGTGACAGACCCCGGCTTCAGCGCCCATTCGTCGAGTGGGCCAACCGTGATCTTGCCAATGCGCAAACCGTCGTCCTCCCAGGTCAAGCCGCTCTGTGCCGGCTGTCGATCCGGCATCGTGCCGTTGCCGGATCAACATACTCTCGCTCGTTCGAGGGTGTCCTGTGCGGGATCAACCTCGGGGATGCGATCCCAGCATCCCGTGCGCGCCCGTGCCATAGTGTGCGGGGGTAGGCGTTTATTTACGGACGCGACAGATGTCTCGAACGGGGGCATGTTTCTGACCGTCGATGCCAAGGGAGCACTAGCCGGCATGGGATCCGCCTTACACCCGAACGAATCGACAGGTCGTTTCGCAGTCGTCGGATACGCGGCGAGGTTCCCGGGAGCTCCGGACGCCGACGCCTTCTGGACCCTGCTGCGCGACGGCCGGGACGCGATCTCCGAGGTGCCCGACGACCGCTGGAACGTCGAGGAGTTCTTCGATCCGGAACCCGGGGCGCCCGGCAAGGTCGTGACCCGCCGTGCGGGCTTCGTCGACGACGCCTCGGGCTTTGACGCCCCGTTCTTCGGGATGTCGGCGCGCGAGGCCCGATTGATGGACCCGCAGCACCGGCTCCTGCTGGAGACGGCCTGGCGCGCGGTGGAGCATTCGGGCACGTCGCCCGCAGCCCTGGCAGATACCGACACCGGCGTTTTCGTGGGTCTGGCCACCCATGACTACCTGGGCATGGTGTCTGATCAGCTGACGTATGCCGAGATCGAGGCCTACATGGCGATCGGAACGTCGAACGCCGCGGCGGCGGGCCGGATCAGCTACCGGTTGGGGCTGCAGGGGCCCGCGGTCGCGGTCGACACGGCGTGCAGTTCGTCGTTGGTGGCCATCCATCAGGCGTGTCAGGCGCTCCGCTTGGGTGAATGTGACCTCGCGCTCGCCGGCGGCGCCAACGTGCTGCTCACCCCGGCCACCATGATCACCTTCTCCCAGGCGCGCATGCTCGCGCCCGACGGCCGGTGCAAGACGTTCGACGCGGCCGCCGACGGCTATGTGCGCGGTGAGGGGTGTGGCGTCGTCGTCCTCAAGCGGCTCGAGGACGCCATCCGCGACGGTGACCGGATCCGGGCCGTCATCCGCGGCAGCGCCGTCAACCAGGACGGTGCGTCGGGTGGACTGACGGTACCCAACGGCGTTGCCCAGCAACGGGTTATCGCCGACGCGCTCAAGCGCGCCGATCTCGAACCCAACGCCGTCGGATACCTCGAGGCGCACGGCACCGGGACATCGCTGGGCGACCCGATCGAGGCCCAGGCCGCCGGTGAGGTGCTCGGCGCCGGCCGGGACGCCGATCGGCCGCTGTTGATCGGGTCGGCGAAGACCAACATCGGACACCTGGAAGCGGCCGCGGGGATCGCGGGTGTCATCAAGGTCATCCTGGCCCTCGAACACCAGACCCTGCCGAAGCACCTCAACTTCACCGACCCGTCCCCGCACATCCCATGGGACCGACTTCCGATCGAGGTGGTGACGGAGACCATGCCGTGGGACCGCCACGGCCGTCCCCTCGTCGCGGGGGTGAGCTCGTTCGGTTTCGCCGGTACCAACGCCCACGTCATCCTCGAAGAGGCCCCGACGGCGTCGCAGCCACCGGTACCAAGCGACCAGCCCGACGGGCGGTTCCGTCTCCTTCCGCTGTCGGCGCGCACCTCCGATGCCCTGGTGCAGCTCGCCGGTCACTACCGTGGCTGGCTGGCCGAGAACCCGGACGCCACCCTGGCCGACATATGTCTCACCGCCGGCGCGGGGCGCGCCCATCTCGAGCACCGGGCCGCGTTGGTGGCCAATTCGACAGACAAGGCCGTCGAACTGCTCGGCGCGCTCGCCGACGATCGCCCGGCGCCGGGTGTCCTGCGCGCAGAATCCCACGACACACCCAAGACCGCATGGCTGTTCACCGGTCAGGGCAGCCAGTACCCCGGCATGGCACGCGAGTTGTTCGACACCGAGCCGGTGTTCGCCGAGACGATGAAGCACTGCGCGCACGCCGTGGCAGACATTCTCGAAAAGCCGTTGCTCGACGCGATTTTCGACGTGGACAGTCCCGATGCCGACGAGTTCCTGCGGCAGACGACTTACGCGCAGCCCGCCCTGTTCGCGGTGGAGATGGGCCTGGCCCGCCTCTGGCAGTCGTGGGGTTTCCAGCCCGACGTGGTGCTCGGCCACAGCGTCGGGCAGTACTCGGCGGCCTGCGTCGCTGGAGTTTTCGGCCTCGACGACGGTGCGCGACTGATCGCCGAACGCGGCCGCCTGTTCGGCTCGCTGCCCGCCGCCGGGCGGATGGTCGCCGTGTTCACCGCCGCCGAACGTGTCGAGAGCCTCGCCGACGAGTTCCCAAGCCTGTCGGTCGCGGCCTACAACGGTGCCAACACCGTATTGTCCGGACCCGCAGGCGATCTCGAAACGGCAGTGGCGAGGATGAGCGCAACCGGTGTCCGGTGTGACTGGCTGGAGACCAGCCATGCATTCCATTCGGCGCTGCTCGACCCGATCCTCGACGAATTCGAGTCGTACGCGCAGGGTTTCCAATTCCACCCCCCGCAACGGATTTTGATCGACAACCGCAGTGGCGCCGCGCTGGGCTGGGGCGTGAAACTCGACGGCGCGTACTGGCGCCGGCATGCGCGCCAACCGGTGGAGTTCGCCAAGAGCGTGCACACGCTCGCCGAGATGAACTGCAAGGTGTTACTCGAGATCGGCCCACGGCCGGTACTCACCGCCGCTGCCCTGGCCGCATGGCCCGACCCCACCACCGCGCCTCGGGCCATCGCGTCGCTGCGCCGGAACACCGCCGACCACCGGCAGGTCACCGAAGCCCTAGCCGACGCTTATGTTCTGGGCCACCTGCCTGACTTCGCCGCTCTCGGAGAGGACCGGGCGCGCACGGTCGATCTACCCACCTATCCGTTCGAACACCGCCGGTACTGGTTCTCCGACAACCAAACCGGCGATCGCGACGACGATGCGGCCACCGACCGAGACACGGCCGGCGGGCCCGCGCGCACCGAGGCCGTCCGCCTGCTCGAGGAGGGCCGGATCGGGGAGCTCGCGGCCCTGCTCGACGGCGCCGACGGCGATCAGCAGACGCTCGACGTGCTGACCAGGTTTGCCGCACAACATAATCAGCAGCGATCATCGCAATCGATCGCCGACGACCGCTATCGGATCCGCTGGGAGCAGGCCACTGCTCGCGGGTCCGGCACCGGCGAGAAGTCCACCTGGATCCTCATCAGCGACGACACCGATGCCATCGGCCCCCTGACCGAGGCACTCGCCGCACGCGACATCGAGCACCAGATCGTCGGACTGCCGGTGTCCGATGCGGACGAGACCCGGCTCACCGACGCGTTGCGCGCTGCGGCGCAGGATGACTCGACGCTGCGGATCGTGCATGTGGCGGCGCTGGACACCGATGCCGGCACGCCGTCGATGCGGTCGCTGCTGCGGATGCAACACCGGATCATGGGCCCGACGCGGCGGCTCTTTCGCGCCGCGGTCGCTGCCGACCTGCGCAGTCCGATCTGGTTGGTCACCCGCGGCGCCCAGCGGGTCACCGACGCGGACACCGTGGCCCCGGAGCAGAGTTGCCTGTGGGGATTCGGCCGGGCCGCGTCGCTGGAGCTTCCGCTGGTGTGGGGCGGGCTGGCGGATCTGGCCGACGGCACCGCCGACGAATGGTCTGGGCTCGTCGACCGGATCGCGGCGCCGCGCGACTCCGACATCAGAGAAGACCAGATCGCGTTGCGAGGTCAGGCGGTCTACGTTCCCCGGTTGGTTCGGCCGACCGAGCCGCCCAGCGCCGCACCCTTGCAGTTGCGTAAGGACGCAACGTATCTGGTGACCGGCGGACTCGGTGCGCTGGGCTCAGAAATCGCCGGGTACCTGGCCGCGCACGGTGCCGGGCATCTGGTGCTGACCAGTCGCCGCTCGCCCGACGATGCCGTGCAGCAGCGCATCGACACGCTGCGCGAACAGCACGCCTGCGAAGTCCGGGTGGTCACCGCCGATGTCGCGGATGCGCACGACGTCACCCGCCTGCTTGCGGACATATCGGCCGCGATGCCGCCGCTGGCCGGCATCGTACACGCCGCAGGTGAGATCGGCACCACTGCGCTGAGCTCCTCCGACGACGCCGAGGTCGATCGGGTGTTTGCCGGCAAGGTCTGGGGCGCTTGGCATTTGAGTGAAGCGGCGATCGATCTGGCGCTCGACTTCTTCATCAGCACCTCCTCGATCGCTTCGGTGTGGGGTGGCTTCGGTCAGACGGCCTACGGCGCGGCGAACGCGTTCCTCGACGGCATGGCCTGGCGCCTGCGCGAGCAGGGCATCGCCGGGGTCAGTGTCAACTTCGGTCCCTGGTCGGCGGGCATGGCCGATGCGGAGTCCCGCGCTCGGCTGGACCAACGCGGGGTCCAGACGCTGGCACCCGCCGACGCGCTGGCGGGCCTTGCCGCCGCCGTCGCGGCCTCCGAGACACACCCACAAGGTGTGGTGGCCCGGATCGACTGGGCCCGTTTCCTTCCGCTCTACCAGCAAGCCGGGCGACGCGCGTTCCTGGCGGAGTTGGAGCAGGAGGTGCCCACCGAGGCGGCCTCGACGGCAGGGGCGACGTCGTCCGGGCGGACCCCATTGGTCGAGCGGCTGGCGAACGCTCCGGTGCGGCAGCGTAAGCGGCTGCTGACCGAGCACCTGCGCAGCGCGGTCGCCGAGGTGACGCGGGTGGACACCGCCGAGATCCGCGAGGAGGCCGGGTTCTTCGACCTCGGCATGGATTCGCTGATGGCCGTGGAACTCCGGCGCCGCCTCGAACAGGGGCTGGGCCTCCAGATCCCGGTCACCCTGGTGATGGACCACCCCCGGCTGTCCGATGCCGCCGACTATCTGCTCGGCGATGTGCTGGGGCTCGCGGTGCAGGCCCCCGAAGAGGCCGGGCTAGCGCAGGCGGTCTCGGCCACGCCGCGCACCGACGAACCCATCGCCATCGTCGCGGTGTCGTGCCGCTTCCCCGGCGCGCCCGACCCCGAGGCGTTCTGGGAGGTGCTGGCGGGTGGCGTCGACGCGATCCGTGAGGTCCCGGAGGACCGCTTCGACATCGACGAGTTCTACGATCCCGATCCGGAGACGCCGGGCAAGACCTACACACGATTCGGCGGATTCCTCGACGGCGTCGACGGATTCGACCCCGAATTCTTCGGCATCTCGCCGCGCGAGGCGGTGTGGATCGAACCGCAGCAGCGGTTGATGCTCGAGACGGTATGGGAGGCGTTGGAACGGGCCGGGCTCTCGGCCGCCGAGTTGCGCGGCAGCCGCACCGGGATATTCACCGGCGTGGCCGCCAACGAGTACGCCCATCTGCTGTCGGCCGAGTCGATCGACAAGATCGAACCCCACTTCATCACCGGCAACGCGCTCAACGCCATCTCGGGTCGGGTCGCGTTCGCGCTGGGTCTGGAGGGACCCGCGGTCGCGGTCGACACCGCGTGCAGTTCGGCGTTGGTGGCGGTGCACCAGGCGTGCCAGGCGTTGCACTCCGGTGACTGCGATCTGGCGTTGGCCGGCGGGGTGAACGTATTGCTCAGCCCGGTGACCACGGTTGCCGCCTCCCGCGCGCGGATGCTGTCGCCCGCGGGCCGGTGCAAGACGTTCGACGCGTCTGCCGACGGTTATGTGCGCGGCGAAGGCTGCGGGATCCTGGTGCTCAAGAGACTGGGCGACGCGCTGCGTGACGGCGACCGGGTCGCCGCCGTCATCCCCGCCAGCTCGGTGAACCAGGACGGCGCCTCCAGCGGTCTCACCGTGCCCAATGGCGGTGCACAGCAACGGCTTATCGAGGAGACTCTGACGCGTGCCGGGCTGACCGGCGGGGACGTCGACTACCTCGAGGCGCACGGAACCGGCACGCCGCTGGGTGATCCGATCGAGGTTCAGGCCGCCGCGGCCGCCTACGGCGGCTCGCGCGAGGCCGACCGGCCGCTGCTGATGGGATCGGTGAAGACCAACATCGGTCACCTCGAGTCGGCATCCGGGGCCGCCGGCCTGATCAAGGTCGTGTTGTCGCTGCAACACGGGCTGCTGCCGCAGAGCCTGCACTTCGACAATCCGTCGCCGCACATCCCGTGGGACTCGCTGCCGGTACGGGTCGTGGACAAGACGCTGCCGTGGCAGACCAACGGCAGGCCCCGGCGTGCCGGGGTGAGTTCGTTCGGCTTCACCGGGACCAACGCGCATGTGCTGATCGAGGAAGCACCGGCCCAACCGGCCGGTGCGGCAGGCGAAGACGCCGCCGAGCCCGACGCCTCCGGCGAGTCCGCGCACGTGCTGCCGCTGTCGGCCCGCTCACCGGAGGCGCTGATGGCGCTGGCGCGAAGTTACGACGCCTGGTTGGACGCCAACCCGAGCGTCGACGTTGCCGACGTCTGCCGCACCGCAGGTACCGGCCGTTCGCATTTCGAGCACCGCGCCGCGCTGGTGGTGGATTCGGTCGACGCGGCCCGCCAGGGGCTGGCCGACCTCGCCGAGAACCGCACGCGACCGGGCGTCCTTCGCGGCGAACACACCCATCCGCCGACCACCGCCTGGTTGTTCACCGGGCAGGGCAGCCAGTATCCGGGTATGGCGCGTGAATTGTTCGACGCTGAACCCGTTTTCGCCGATACCGTGCGGCGTTGCGCGGCCGCCGTCGAGGACATGCTGCCGCAGCCGCTGCTGGAGGTGCTCTTCACCGACGACCGGGAGTCCGGTGAGCGGTTGCGGCACACGTCGTATGCGCAGCCCGCCCTTTTCGCCGTCGAGATGGGTCTGGCCCAGCTGTGGCAGTCCTGGGGCGTCACACCCGATGTGGTGCTGGGGCACAGCGTCGGCCAGTACGCGGCGGCCTGTGTGGCCGGAGTGTTCAGTCTCGAAGACGGTGCACGACTGATGGCCGAACGCGGACGGATGTTCGGCAGCTTGCCCGAAGGTGGCCGGATGGTGGCGATCTTCTCCGACGCCAAGCAGATCGAGGAGATCGCGAGCGAGTTCCCGCGGGTGTCGGTCGGCGCCTACAACGGCCCCAACACCGTGCTGTCCGGCCGCGGTGACGATCTCGAGCAGATCGTGGCCAGGTTCTCCGACGACGGCATCCGCTGCACGTGGCTGGAGACCAGCCACGCCTTCCATTCCGAACTGTTGGACCCGGTTCTCGACGAGTTCGAGTCCTACGCTGCGCAATTCGAGTTCGCCGCGCCGACGTTGCCGTTGGTGTGCAACCGGACCGGTGCCGTACTGACCGCGCAACATCCGCTGGATGCGCCGTACTGGCGGCGGCATTCCCGCCAACCGGTGCAGTTCGCCGAGAGCGTGCGCACCGTGGCGGCGCTGGGCTGTTCGGTCCTGATGGAGATCGGACCGCAACCGGTGCTGACCGGGGCCGCGGTGCAGGTCTGGCCGGAGCACCTGGCCGCGCCGCGCGCGATCGTCTCGCTGCGCAGGGGGGTTGGCGATCGGCGTCAGATCGCCGACGCGCTGGCCGCCGCCTACGTCGGCGGGCACCAGCCCGATTTCGCTGCGCTGCATCGCCGGCGCCGTCGCGTGCTGGAACTTCCCACCTACCCATTCCAGCGGCGCCGGTTCTGGCCGAGAACGTCCAATATCGCCGTCGACGGTCCCGCGGTGTCCGGGATCCTCGGCAGCGCAAAGGACCTGGCGTCCGGCGACACGGTCTACACCAGCAGGTTGTCCGTCAAGTCGCAACCGTGGCTCTGCGACCATGTCATCTACGGCACCGTCGTCGTCCCCGGCGCCACGTATGCGGCGATGGCGTTGGCTGCGGTCGGCACCCCGGCAAGCGTGAAGGACGTGTTCTTCTACGAACCGATCATCCTGCCCGAGAAGAGTTCTCGTGAGGTGCAGCTGACGTTGCATCCGCAGGAGGTCGACGGCGAGTGGCGCTTCCAGGTGCACAGCCGGCCGTACGGTGAACGCGCCGCGGACTGGTCGTTGAATGCCGACGGCACCGTGGTCAGCGGCTCGACCGACACCGCCGACGAATCCGAACCCGTCGACGAGGCGCTCGAACGGTGCACCCGGATGCGCCCGCAGGACCTGTTCGAGACGTTCGCCGACATGGAACTGGCGTGGGGGCCGACGTGGTCGGGTTCCCTGAAGTCGCTGTGGCTCGGCGACGGTGAGGCGATCGGCGACGTCGTCGTCGGCGAAGAACTCACCGAACAACTCGGGACCGAGCCCATGCACCCGGTGCTGATGGACCTGTGCACCGGGGTGGCGTTCCCGGCGTTCCCTGCGCTTGTCGCGGCCGAACAGGGCGTCAGCGATCTGTTCCTGCCGTTGCGGTACGGGCAGGTGACGCTGCGGGAGAAGATGCCTCGCCGGTTCTACTGTCGCGCCAAATGGCACAGCGGCCCACTGGACAGCGAGACCCAGGTCTTCGATCTCGAGTTCGTCAGTCGAGATGGTCACCAGCTCGGCGGTATTCGGGAGTTCACGGTGAAGCGCGCACCGCGAGAAGCGCTGCTGCGTGGCCTCGGTGGCGACGCCACCCGTCTGCTGCACACCGTCGGTTGGCACGAGGTGCCGCTCCCAGCGCCCGATGCCGGTGCCGGCGGGACCTGGCTGATCGCCGGATTCGACGAACTGGCCGCCGCCGTGGCCGGTTGCGTGTCGGTGGACCGGGCCGGCGATTCCGAACTACTGGGACCGCTGCTGGCTGATGCCCACTCGCGGGGGATGGCGTTCTCCGGCGTGGTGTGGCGCGCGGCGGCACCGCGGCCCGACGAGTCGAGCGACGCTGCCGCCGCGCGAATCGAGGCCGAGATCGCCAACCTGCTCAGCACGGTGCACGCGGTGGCCGGTGGCGAGCTGAAGCTGCCCGGCGGGCTGTGGATCGTCACCGAGCGCGCGGTCGCCACCGAGTCCGGCGAACCGGTCGACCCGGTGCAGGCCGCGTTGTGGGGATTCGGGCGTACCACGATCAACGAGGAACCCGCGCTGCGCTGCCGCCTGGTCGACTGCGACGGCTCGCAGGAGGCCGTCCAGGTGCTGGCGGATCTGCTGGAAACCCCGGTGGACGAACCGGAACTCGCGCTGCGCCAGGGAAAGCTGCTGACGTCGCGGCTGTTGCCATGGGCGCGCAGCGGTCACCTCACGGTGCCACGCGGAGGCGACTACACCCTGGCGCCCACCGAACGCGGCGCGATCGACAACCTGCGCCTGACCGAGACGGATGTGCCCGCGCCCGCCGAGGGTTACGTGCAGGTCCGCGTGGAGGCCGCGGGCCTGAACTTCCGCGACGTGCTCAATGTGCTCGGGCTCTACCCGGGTGACCCCGGCCCGATCGGCGGCGACTTCGCCGGCACGGTGACGCAGTTGGGAGACGGCGTCACCGGACTCCACGTGGGCCAGCGGGTCTACGGTTTCATGCAGGGCGCGTTCTCCAGCCGGTTCAATGTCCCCGCGCAGTTGGTGGCCACGGTGCCCGACGGGCTGAGCCCGGTTGCGGCGGCCACCATCCCCGCCGCGGCACTCACTGCCCGACTCGCGTTCGACTGGGCGCAGTTGCAGCCCGGTGACCGGGTGCTCATCCACGCCGCCAGCGGTGGTGTCGGACTGGCCGCGATCCAGATGGCCCAGCAGCACGGCGCCGTCGTCTTCGCGACCGCCAGCACCTACAAGCGCGCGACGCTACAGAGGATGGGGGTGAAGTACGTCTACGACTCGCGCACAACGGACTTCGCCGATCAGATTCTGGCCGACACCGGCGGCGCGGGTGTCGACGTGGTGCTCAACAGCCTGACCAACGAGGGCTTCGTCGAAGCGACCGTGCGGGCCACCGCCCACAACGGTCGGTTCGCCGAGATCGCCAAGCGCGACATCTGGACGCCTGAGCAGATGGCGGCCGCCCGCCCCGACATCGCCTACGAGATCGTGGCGCTGGACACGGTGACCCTCCAGGAGCCCGAGCGCATCCGAACCTTGCTGACCGAGGTGTCCGACGGGTTGGCCGGCGGCCAGTGGACACCACTACCCGCCGAGATCTATCCGCTGACCGAGGCCAGAGCCGCATTCCGCCGCATGCAGCAAGCGCGACACATCGGCAAGATCGTGCTGCAGATCCCCAATCCGCTGCAGCCGCAGGCGGATCGGAGCTACCTGATCACCGGCGGACTGGGCGCCATCGGCCTGCACACCGCGGCCTACCTGGCCCAACTCGGGGCCGGCGACATCGTGCTGACCAGCCGTCGCACCCCCGATGCGGACACCCAACGCGCCATCGACGACATCACCGAACGCTACAAGTGCCGGATCCACACCTTTGCGGCCGACGTCGGCGACGAGTCCGCGGTGGCGGCGCTGCTGGAGCGGATCCGCGCGGAACTGCCGCCGCTCGCCGGGGTGGCCCATCTGGCCGGGGTGCTCGACGATGCACTGCTTGCCCAGCAGAGCCTGGAGCGATTCCAGCTCACGTTGGCGCCCAAGGCTTTCGGTGCGTGCCACCTGGACCGGCTGACGAGGGATGACGATCTGGACTTCTTCATCGTGTCCTCCTCGGTGTCCAGCGTTCTCGGATCGCCCGGTCAGGCCAACTACGCGACCGCCAATGCGCTGCTCGACGGCCTGGTCGCGCGACGCAGGGCCCTGGGTCTGCCGGCCACGGGCATCAACTTCGGCCCGTGGGCCGACGGCGGCATGGCCTCGTCGGAGGCCGCGCGCGCCAACCTCAGCGCGCAGGGTCTGGTGCCGCTGGAACCGTCGGCCGCGCTGAGCGCACTCGCCGAGGTGGTCGCGAACGGCACCGGGCAGGCGACCGTCATCAAAGCCAACTGGCAGCGCGCCGCGAAGTTGTTGGGCGCCGCCCGCCCACCGATTCTCGACCTGGTGTTGCCCAGCGCGGCCGGCGAGGCGACCGGCGACAGCGAGTTGCTCCGCCAGTTGCAGGAGATTCCGGTGCCGCAGCGCGCCGCTTTCGTGACCGAGTTCCTGCAACGCGAGGTGCAGACCTTCCTGCGGTTGGCACAACCACCGGCGGCCACCAGTCGGTTCCTCGACCTGGGGACGGATTCGCTGATGGCGATCGAGTTGCGCAACCGGTTGCACAGCCAGTTCGGCGGGGCGTTCACGATCAACGCGACCGCGGTGTTCGACTATCCGACCATCGGCGGACTCGCTGAGTATCTGGTCGGGCAGTTGCCCTCCGGCGAACCGGCCGACTAGACCCAGCGCTGCGCCTGTACCTCGGGCGGCAGCGGCGACTGCAGCGGCACGTCGAGCCCGTCGTAGATGCCGGGTTTCTGGTCGGCCAGCCACCCCAGCGCGCCGAGAAGGCGGTTCGCGGCGGTGGTGTTGCCGCCGTCGGCGCGCGTGCCGCCCGGCACGTCGGCGCGCGTCGTGATGGTCAGCACGGGATCGCCGTCGATGATCACCCGGTGGTCCCCCACCCCCTCGTCGGGATAGGGCCAGTCCGGCGCGCACGACGCGTGGATGCGGGTGATGTGGTCGATGACGATGCGCGCCTGCCCGTCCGACTTGCCGATGATCCTCAGCCAGAAGGCGCCCTGGGTGCCCTTCTCGAAGCGGCCCATCACGGTCTCGACGGACTCCTCGAGGGGAAGGCGCTCGACCTCCTCGGCGATCTCGTCGATCTCCATACCGAGGTTGCGGCCGACCAATCGGATGTTGCCGCCCCACACCATGGTGGGGATCGACGGGAGCAGCATCATCGGCGTCTCGTCCATCGACCCGCCGAAGCCGCAGGACACCTTCACGGCGAACGGTTGGTTGTAGGTCGAGTAGTCGAAGATCTCCTGGCAGCGGATCGTCTTGATGCGCGTGCACAATCCGGCCGCGATCACCGCGAGCGCGTCGTTGCCCCAACCCGGGTCCACGCCGCTGACCAGCAGCGTGGAGTTGCCCTCTTCGGCCGCTCGGGTGAGGCGGTCCACCCAGTCCGGCGGGGCCGAGCGCGGGTCGTACAGCGAGTACAGCGACGGCGTCACCACGTGCTTTCCGGCGCGCAGGCATCGTTCGATGTCTGCCACGGCGTCATCGGGCCGGATGTCGCCGGAGGCCATGTAGGCCACGGCGTCGCAGCCGGCCAGGCCCGCGCCGACGTCGATCGTCGCCGCCACCCCGGTGGGACCGTCCAGGTGCGCGAACGACGCGGCATCCTGTCCGTGCTTGTCCGGTGACGACGTGATCACCCCGGTCAGTTCGAGCCCGGGGAACGCCACCGCGCTCCGGATCGCCGCCGCCCCCATATTTCCTGTTCCCCACACCGCGACACGAAGCACGCGAACACCCTATCCGGGGCGGTGGTGACCATTGTCACAGCGCCTCGCCCGGCCGAAATTTACACCTGTCAACTGCAGTTATGCGGCACCACCAACCACCGGGTTGGTTAGCGGATGGAAATTGCCCGGGTGTGCTTGGTGTTGAAGTTACCGAGCGGTATAGTTTGGCGCAGTTACTGGTGGGTAACTTAGCCAAAAGTACCCAACCAAGGTGGCCGTCTCGACGAGGAGGAACTGTGAGCCACTATAAGAGCAACGTTCGTGACCAGGTATTCAATCTGTTCGAGGTCTTCGGAGTAGACAAGGCCCTTGGTGAGGGTGCCTATGCCGATCTGGACGCCGACACCGCTCGTGAGATGCTCGGCGAGATCGCTCGGCTGGCCGAGGGGCCGATCGCCGAGTCGTTCGCCGACGCGGACCGCAACCCGCCGGTGTTCGACCCCGAAACCCACTCCGTCAAGCTGCCGGAGTCCTTCAAGAAGTCCGTCCGCGCCTACATCGAGGGCGGCTGGGACAAGATCGCCATCAACGAGGAACTCGGCGGTATGCCGATGCCGCGTGCGCTGCAGTGGGCGCTCGTCGAGCACATCCTCGGCGCCAACCCGGCCGTCTACATGTACGGCATGGGCGCGGGCTTCGCCCAGATCTTCTACAACCTCGCGACCGAGGAGCAGAAGAAGTGGGCGATCCTCGCCGCCGAGCGCGGCTGGACGTCGACCATGGTTCTCACCGAACCCGACGCCGGCTCCGACGTCGGCGCCGGCCGTACCAAGGCCGTCCAACAGGACGACGGTTCGTGGCACATCGACGGGGTGAAGCGCTTCATCACCTCCGGTGACGCCGACGACCTCGGCGAGAACATCATGCACCTGGTGCTGGCCCGCCCCGAGGGCGCAGGCCCGGGCACCAAGGGACTGTCGCTGTTCATCGTGCCCAAATTCCTGTTCGACTTCGAGACCGGCGAGCCCGGCGAGCGCAACGGCGTGTTCGTCACCAACGTCGAGCACAAGATGGGCCTGAAGGTCTCGGCCACCTGTGAGCTGGCGTTCGGTCAGCACGGTGTGCCCGCCAAGGGCTGGCTCGTCGGCGAGGTGCACGACGGGATCAAGCAGATGTTCGAGGTCATCGAGCAGGCCCGAATGATGGTCGGCACCAAGGCCATCGCGACGCTGTCGACGGGCTACCTCAACGCGTTGGAGTACGCCAAGGAGCGTGTCCAGGGCGCCGATATGACCCAGATGACCGACAAGACCGCACCGCGCGTGACGATCACCCATCACCCGGACGTGCGTCGGTCGCTGATGACCCAGAAGGCCTACGCCGAGGGTCTGCGCGCGCTGTACCTCTACACCGCGACCTTCCAGGACGACGTGGTGGCCAAGGCCGTCCATGACGTCGACGCCGACGTGGCCGTTCGGGTCAACGACCTGCTGCTGCCCATCGTCAAGGGCGTGGGCTCGGAGCAGGCCTACGCGAAGCTGACCGAGAGCCTGCAGACGCTCGGTGGATCGGGCTTCCTGCAGGACTACCCGATCGAGCAGTACATCCGCGACGCCAAGATCGACTCGCTCTACGAGGGCACCACCGCCATCCAGGCGCAGGACTTCTTCTTCCGCAAGATCGTCCGCGACAAGGGTGTGGCGCTGGCGCACGTGGCCGCCGAGATCGAACAGTTCGTCAAGAACGAGGCGGGCAACGGTCGGCTGAAGGCCGAGCGTGCGCTGCTGGCCACCGCGCTGGAGGATGTCCAGGGCATGGCGGCCTCGCTGACCGGCTATCTGATGGCGGCGCAGGAGAACCCGACCGAGCTGTACAAGGTCGGCCTGGGTTCGGTGCGCTTCCTGATGAGCGTGGGCGACCTGCTCATCGGCTGGCTACTGGCCAAGCAGGCGGCGGTGGCGCTCGACGCGCTGGATCGCGGCCCTGCCGACAACGACCGCGCCTACTACGAGGGCAAGGTCGCCACGGCGTCGTTCTTCGCGAAGAACTTCCTGCCGCTGCTGACCAGCACCCGCCAGGTCATCGAGAACCTCGACAACGAGGTGATGGAACTCGACGAGGCGGCGTTCTAAGGTTCTAGGCCTTACCGCGTAACCAAGAAACCCCCGGACTCTTCCCGGGGGTTTCTTGCGTTGTACGGCTGTCGAACGTCGGGTTGTGTCACCCTCTGCTCGAATTGGCGTAACACAAGCCAACACTCGCCGTCGTGCGGAACGGCAGAACCTATGATGGGGCCGAATATCGCGACGACGAGGACGAGGCCAGTGCAGACAGAGCGGATTCGTCGCCTTGTCGGCTGGGCCGCACGCACCCCGGTCGCCGGCGTGGGCGTGCTGGCCCGAATCGTTCTGACGAGCGCCGTCGCGACCGCGCCGAGTCTGATCGTGGCCGTGCACGACGATCTGGATGTCCGACCCTTGGCTGCCGTCGCGCCGCAGCCTGTTGTTCCGGACGGCCCCTCGGCCGCGGTGCATCCAGAGGGTCCTGCGACCGTTTCGCATGTCGTCGGGCCTCCGCCGCCCGCCGCCGTCAGCGCACCCGGCACCCTGCACATCCCCGCGATCGCGCTGACCGCGTACCGCAATGCCGACGGCCTGATGGCGCGGACCGAGCCGGGCTGCGGTGTCAGCTGGAACCTGCTGGCCGGGATCGGGCAGATCGAATCGCGGCACGCGAGCGGTGGCAAGGCCGACGATCGCGGCACGGCGGTAGAGCCCATCTTCGGCCCGGCGCTCGACGGCTCCCTGCCCGGCAACGAGATCATCGTCGCCGGCCGCTACGACGGCCACCCAGTGTACGCGCGGGCGATGGGTCCGATGCAGTTCCTGTCCAGCACCTGGACCCACTATGCGGCCGACGGTAACGGCGACGGGATGGTCGATCCGCAGAATCTGTTCGACGCCACCCTGGCGGCCGCCCGCTACCTGTGCAGCGGAGGTCTGGACCTGCGCGACCGGTCCCAGCTGATCACCGCGGTGTTGCGCTACAACAACTCGATGCCCTACACCACCAACGTGCTGGGGTGGGCCGAGGCGTACGCCACCGGAGTCCCGCCTGGATACCTGCCGCCGATCACCGGTCCGAAACGGCCGATCGGCAGTGCCCGCGCGGCGACTCACCCGGCCAACGTCGGCCCAGACGAGAGTCCTTCCGCCGCACCGCAACCCGTCCCGGATGTGACATTGACCGAGATGCGGGCCGGCAGCGCCGGCCCACCGACCGGCCGATCAGCTTCTTCCTCGGCGCCCTCGATGCCCACCGGCATGCCGGACATCGACACCGGGGGGAGCGCAACGCCTCGAGTCAAGATCGGCAACGGCCGCACGGGCGGTGTGCTCGACAGCGAATAGCTTGAGCCGCCAACAAAAAGGCGGGTTCGGGAGGACACTCAGGTGCGTCACTTTTAATCTCGCGCGCCCGGCTTTCAACCCTGATGCCGGTTCTTTGGATCAGTCACTCCCGAACCCGTCGTGCTCTCGATGCTACGCCCGCCGCCGAGCCGACACCAGAGCCAATTTCAGGCGTCTTTGGCCCGCAACAGCGCGCGGGTGCGCGCCCGGATCTCCGGGTCGGCATCGAAGATCACCGCCGCGAATTCGTCGACACCGGCGGCGGCCAGTTCGTCGAGGCGATCGGACACCGTTCGCTCGTCGCCGATGATCGCCGCGTCCTGCGGCCCGGCATAGCCTTCCCGATCGAGCATCGCGCGGTAAGACGGCAATTGCCCGTAGATCGCGAACTGGTCGGCGGCCTGGGCGCGGGCGCGGTCGACGTCGTCGGTCACGCTGACCGGCAGCGACGCCGCCACCCGCACAGCGTCCTCGGGCCGGCCCGCGTCGGCGGCAGCCTGGCGCAGCGTCGGCGCGACGTGCTCGGCCAGCGTCGTGGGTCCGGTCATCCACGTCAGGGTCCCCGCGGTGCGGCGTCCGGCCAGGCGCAGCATCTGGGGACCGAGCGCGGCGAGGTAGACCTGCGGGGCCGCCACCCCCGGCAGCTGCAGCGACCCCCGGGTGGTCCAGAACTCGCCAGTCGCGTCGGCAGGCTGCCCCTCGAGCAGTGGTTGCAGGCCGTCGAGGTATTCGCGCATCTGGCGCACCGGCTTGTCCCAGGACGCGCCCCACACCCCTTCGGCGACGATGCGGTGGCTCATCCCGATGCCCAGCGTGAACCGGCCGCCGCTGATCAGCGAGAGCGTCAGGGCGCGTTGCGCGAGCTGCATCGGGTGCTGCACCTGGATGGGGATGACACCGGAGCCCAATTCGAGCCCGTCGACCTCACGAAACGCCACCGCGAACACGGCGGGCAGGTCGATGTCGTAGGGCAGCTGCGCCATCCACACTCGGCGCAACCCCTCGTCGCGCAGCTGCGCGAGCTCCCCCACCAGCGCGTCGACCGGGGAAGGGTCGCCGGTGGGCATACCGAGGACGGTGAGGCTTATCTGCATACCGTCCATCGAAGCATCCGGCGCGAAGAAGTAAGAGCCCCGTATTGACGTCGGGTCGGGGGGTCAGACGCCAATACGGAGCTAACCGGTGTATCGACGGACCCGTCGCCGCCGTTACAGGATCGCCAAAATCAGGCTTCGAGGATCGCCGCGACGCCCTGGCCGCCGGCCGCGCAGATCGAGATGAGCCCGCGCACCGGCTTGCCGGTCTCCTTCTTCTTGTCGCTGAGCTGCTTGGCCAGTTGCGCGACGATGCGCCCGCCGGTGGCCGCGAACGGATGCCCCGCGGCGATCGACGAGCCGTTGACGTTGAGCCTGGACCGGTCGATCGGGCCGAGCGCCTTGTCCAGACCCAGCCGTTCCTTGCAGTACTCCTCGGACTCCCACGCCTGCAGGTGGGCGAGCACCACCGATGCGAATGCCTCGTGGATCTCGTAGAAGTCGAAGTCCTGCAGGCTCAGGCCGTTTCGCGCCAACAGCCGCGGCACCGCGTAGGTGGGCGCCATCAGCAGACCGTCGCGGCCGTTGACGTAATCGACGGCCGCGGTCTCGGCGTCGACGAAGTACGCCAGCGGTTCGATCGAGTGCGCGGCGGCCCACTCCTCGGTGGCCAGCAGCGCGACCGAGGCGCCGTCGGTCAGCGGCGTCGAGTTGCCTGCGGTCATCGTCGCGTCACCCTGTTTCGCGCCGAAGACGGGCTTGAGGGTGGCCAGCTTCTCCGCCGAGGAGTCCGGCCTCAGGTTGTTGTCGCGGTACAGGCCCAAGAACGGCGTCACCAGGTCGTCGAAGAATCCCCGGTCGTAGGCGGCGGCCATGTTGCGATGGCTTGCCGCGGCGAGTTCGTCCTGGTCGGTGCGCTTGATGCCCATCTCCTTGGCGGTGACCGCGGCGTGCTCGCCCATCGACATGCCGGTGCGCGGTTCGCTGTTGACGGGGATCTCCACGCCCAGCGACGCCGGCAGCTTGCCGACCAGTTTGAGCCGCTCGACGTTGGACTTTGCCCGGCGCAGGCCCAGCAGCACCCGCCGGAAGTCGTCGCCGAACGCGATCGGGGCGTCCGAGGTGGTGTCCACCCCGCCGGCGGCTGCGACCTCGTAACGGCCGGCCGAGATGCCGTCGGCCGCGGCGATGGCGGCCTGCAGACCGGTGCCACACGCCTGCTGGATGTCGAATGCGGGGGTCGATGACGACAGCGCGCTGCCCAGCACGCACTCGCGCATCAGGTTGAAGTCGCGGCTGTGTTTGAGCACCGCGCCGCCGATGACCGCCCCGAGTCTCTGGCCGTCGAGGTTGAACCGGTCGATCAGCCCACCCAGTGCCGCGGTGAACATGTCCTGGTTGGAGGCGTTTGCATAGGCGCCGTCCGACCGTGCGAAAGGAATTCGGTTGCCGCCGAGAATGGCGACCCGTCGGCGGGTATCACTAGCCATAGAACCCATAGTACCCACCCTTCTTACTCTGGAGTAAGTTCGTTTTCATGGCTACCGATCTGTACTCACAAATCGTCCATTCGGCGCCCGGATCGTTCCTGGCCAAGCAGCTCGGCATTCCGCAGCCCGAGACACTGCGCCGGTACAAGCCGGGGCAGCCGCCGCTGGCGGGCACCCTGCTGATCGGCGGACAGGGCCGCGTCGTCGAACCGCTGCGGGCCGCGCTGGCCGAGGACTACGACGTGGTGTCGAACAACCTCGGCGGCCGCTGGGCCGACTCGTTCGGCGGACTGGTGTTCGATGCCACCGGCATCACCGAACCCGCGGGTCTCAAGGAGCTGTACACGTTCTTCACCCCGCTGCTGCGCAACCTCGGCGGGTCCGGACGCGTCGTCGTGATCGGCACGATCCCGGAGGAGGCCGGCAGCGCGCACGCCCGCATCGCCCAGCGCGCGCTCGAGGGGTTCACCCGGTCACTGGGCAAGGAGTTGCGCCGCGGCGCCACGGTCAACCTGGTGTACCTGTCGGCCGACGCCAAGCCCGCGGCGACCGGACTGGAGTCCACCATGCGGTTCCTGCTGTCGGGCAAGTCGGCATACGTCGGCGGGCAGGTGTTCCGCGTCGGCGCCGAGGATTCGCCCCCGCCCGCCGATTGGGACCGGCCGCTGGAGGGCAAGGTGGCGATCGTCACCGGGGCCGCCAGGGGTATCGGCGCGACGATCGCCGAGGTGTTCAGCCGCGACGGCGCTCGGGTGCTGTGCATCGACGTCGAGGCCGCCGCCGAACCGCTCGGCGTGACCGCGACCAAGGTGGGCGGCACCGCGCTGACGTTGGACGTGACCGCCGACGACGCTGTCGACAGGATCACCGAGCATCTGCGGGAGAACTACGACGGCCGCGCCGACATCCTGGTCAACAACGCCGGCATCACCCGCGACAAGCTGCTGGCCAACATGGACGAGGCTCGCTGGGATTCCGTGATCGCGGTGAATCTGCTTGCGCCGCTGCGGCTTACCGAAGGCCTGGTGGACGGCGGTGTGATCGGCGAGGGCGGCAGGGTGGTCGGCCTGTCGTCGATGGCCGGCATCGCGGGCAACCGCGGCCAGACCAACTACGCGGCCACCAAGGCGGGCATGATCGGGTTGACCGACGCGTTGTCGGAGGCATACGCCGACAAGAACATCACCGTCAACGCCGTGGCACCTGGTTTCATCGAGACCAAGATGACCGATGCGATGCCGATGGCCACCCGGGAAGTAGCTCGTCGACTCAACGCGCTGCACCAGGGCGGGCAGCCGGTCGATGTCGCCGAGACCATCGCCTTCTTCGCCAACCCGGCGTCGAACGCCGTCACCGGCAACACCGTTCGCGTCTGCGGCCAGGCATGGCTGGGGGCATGACGTGACCCAACCATCCGGCTTGATGAACCTGGTGCGTGCCGCGGCGGGCGCGCTGCCGTTCGTGCCCCGCGGCGACACGCTGCCCGACCGCACACTGACCGTCGAGGACCTGGCGATCGACAAGGCGAACGTGGCGGCCTACGCCAACGTCACCGGGTTGCGGTTCGGCGACACCGTGCCGTTGACGTATCCGTTCGCGCTGACGTTCCCGACGGTGATGGCGTTGGTCACAGGCTTCGACTTCCCGTTTGCCGCAATGGGTTCGATACACATCGAGAACCACATCACCCAGTATCGGCCGATCTCGGTGACCGACACGGTGTCGGTGCGGGTGCACGCGGAGAACCTGCGTGAGCACCGCCGCGGACTGCTGGTCGACATCGTCACCGATGTCCACGTCGGCAACGAACAGGCATGGCATCAGGTGACGACGTTTCTGCACCAGCAGCGCACCAGCCTGTCCGACGAGCCCAAACCCCCGCCGCAGAAGCAACCGAAGCTCGGCCCGCCCAACGCGGTACTGCACATCACGCCGGGGCAGATCCGCCACTACGCATCGGTCGGCGGTGACCACAATCCGATCCACACCAACCCGATCGCGGCCAAGCTGTTCGGCTTCCCGACCGTCATCGCGCACGGAATGTTCAGCGCGGCAGCAGTTCTGGCGAATATCGAAGGTCAGCTGCCCGATGCGGTGAAGTATTCGGTGCGGTTCGCCAAACCGGTGGTGCTGCCCGCGCGCGCCGGGTTGTACGTCGAGCGCCGCACCGACGGCTGGGAGTTGGCGCTGCGCCACCTGACCAAGGGCGACCCGCACCTCTTCGGCACGGTGACGCCGCTGTAGAGAGCGGCGCTGCTCAGTTCTGAGATCTGGCCGCGGTCTCGGGCGGCGCCGCCCCTTCGGGCGGGTGCTCGGCCGGGGTGCCCTTCAGGCCGCGCCAGAACAGGTTGATCATCAGTTCGGCGGCCTCGTCGACGTCGGCGTCTCCGGTGCTCACCCGCGAAGCCACCGCCTCACCGGCCCCCACCAGCGCGACGGCCATCATGTCGAAGTCGGTGTCGGGTTCGGGATTGCGGGTGCCTGACCGCAGCAATCGGGCGACCAGATCGATGATGCGCTCGCGGCCCTCCCGCACGGTATGGGCGAACGCCTGCGAGCTGGTGGCCTGGCTGTAGAGCACCATCCAGGACGCCCGGTTGGCGTCGATGTAGTTCAAAAACGCCAGCACCGCGGTGCGCAGCAGGTCCTTCGGGCTCTGCCGGAAATCGATCCGACTGCGGACGTCGTCGACGAAGCGACCCAACTCGCGGTCCAGGCAGGCGGCGAACAGTTCCTCCTTGGAGCCGTAGTACAGATACAGCATCGGTTTGGAGATCTGGGCCTGCGCGGCGATGGCGTCCATCGACGTCTCGTGATAGCCGTTGACGGAGAAGATCTGTACGGCGGCGTCGAGCATCTGCTGCTCACGCACCGCGCGCGGCAACCGCTTCGTTCCACCTGCCATTACTCCAGAGTAAGCAACAGGCGCGAAGTCAGCCCCCGCAGCCTGCGTGCGGGCCCTTCACCGCGGCCATCCTCAACACTGACTCGTCCACCCGTGAAATCGCCAGTTCCCCGGCTGCCAGCGCGCTCTCCAGCCGGTCGAGTACGGCGGGCACCTCGCCGGTGGTCACCCACAGCGCGGTGTCGGCGCCGGCCTGCAGGGCCCGCAACGCCGCCTCCGCGACGCCGAACCGGTCCGACACGGCTCGCATCGACGACAGGTCGTCGCTGAACACCGGACCGTTGAACGGCGGGCCGCCGTACTCGCCCGAGCGCAACAGCCCGTACGCGCGTGGACTCAGGCTGGCCGGATCGCTGCCGGTCAGGCCGGGAACCTGCATGTGGCCGACCATCACGCCGACCGGCGCCTGAGCCGCCAGCGTCCGGTACGGCACCAGGTCGGTCTCCTGCAGCTGGGCCAGATCCGGCGTGGTGACGCTGCCCTCGTGAGAGTCCCCGGAGCCGCTGCCGTGGCCGGGGAAGTGCTTGAGCACCGGGAGCACGCCTGCATCGCGCAAGCCGCGCGCGTAGGCCCCGGCGTAGTCGGTGACGGTGGCCGGGTCCGCTCCGAACGACCGGTCGCCGATCACCGTGTTGTCCGGAGCGTCGGTGACGTCGACCACCGGAGCGAAGTCGATGGTGATGCCCAGTCCGCGCATCGCCTGACCGCGCTGCCGCGCGATGTCGTAGACCTGTTCGGGCGTGCTGGTCTGCGCCAGTACCCGCGGTGACGGCTGCGAGCCGATCACCGAGGACAGCCGCGACACCCGGCCGCCCTCCTCGTCGACGCTGACCGCCAGCGGCAGCGGCGTCGCCTCACCGGCGATGGCCCCCAGCGATCCGTCGGACAACATCGACAGGTCGGTCCAACTGCCGATCATGATGCCGCCGACGTGGTGGTTCTCGACGACCGCGCGGGCATCGGCCGCGCCGGTCACACCGACCATCAACAGCTGCGCCAGCTTGTCGCGGGTCGACATGCTGGCCAGCAGCGCCTGCCCGTCGCCACACGCGGGCGCGGCGGGGGCGGCGGGTGCCGGGGCGGCCGGCACGGTGCCGCGCTGGTGGGTCACCTCACTCGACGGGGCGGCGCTCGGTTGCGCGGGCGGTTCTGCGGGCGAGCACGCGACGATCAAAGCGGGCACCGCGGCGAGCACGGCCAGGATGCGAGGTAAGCGCATCCCGCCATGCTGTCATGGCCGCGGCCGCCACCCCAACGTGCGGGGCACCGTCACTGCCAGACGTCGTCGACGACCTTGCCTTGGAACTTCTTCAGATCCTGCTTGACCTCGGCGAAACGCTCATCGTCGGGATTTTCGAACATGGCGCCGAGGTTGCGGTACGTCTGCATGTCGGTGTGCACGTTGACGTAGCCGAAGAGGGGCACATTGCTGTCGGGTTCGACGCCGCCGCGGCCGAACATCACCTGTCCGGCGTCCACCGCGTTCTGCAGCGGGATGTCGAAGCTCGCGTGCGCGGTCACCGGGTCCAGTTGGTCCACGATGTGCACGACGTGCACGTCCTCGGGCAGGTTCGGCCGACCCGACGGCAAGCTGCCCGCCGGGTTCGCGATCACCGCGGTGCCGAACGTCACCACCGTGGTGAGGTTCTCGTAGCGCCCCGACACCGCGATATTCTGCGCGTCGATGCCGCCCTGGCTGTAGCCGAAGATCAGCAGCGGCGCATCGGGATTGTCCGCGACGGCCCGGTCAAGAACCTCCAGGATCTTGGGATCCGGGAATCCGATCGCGGCCGGGATGTTCTCGATCCACGGCTGGTTGGGACCGACGAAATCCGCTGTGGTGCCGCCGATGTAGGCGATGAGGCGCTCCTGACCGTCCATGTCGACGATCTTCTCCACGTACACGCCGTGCGTGTTGTTGGTGACCTCACGCAGCCGCTCGTAATGAACCGACACCGAGTCGGCAACCTTGTAGACGTGCACCGGATCGGCGGCAGGTGCACCCGCGGTGGTCGGACTGATCACCGTCACCGTGGAGCGCACCCGGTACTCCCCCGCGACACGATAACCGGTCCAGTCGTGGGCGTAGATCCTGCCGTCGGCGTCCACAGCCGACGCGTAGGCCCACTGACCGCCGAGGGTCGAAAGCGACATCGCGGGGCGCGTGGGGTCGACCGTCGCCATGTGATCGTCCTGCGAGTTCCACGCGTAGAAGAGGCCGTCCACACCCAGTACCGCGGCCGAATACCCGCGATAGGTCGACGGTGACCAGACGGCGCCGCTGACGGTGCCGTCGGCATGAATCTCGTTCAGGCTGTTCGACTGGTAAAAGCCGTCGTTTTCCGAGAGGAACCGCGCGAACACCCGGCCCTCTGGCGTCGAGTGGAGGCTGATCAGCGGATCCAGCGTCGGGTAGTCGTCGTCGAGATCGATCACGGTGGCGGTGGCGTCCGGGTCGATGATCTCGATTTGATCGGCCGACCCCAGATACATCCTTCCGTCGGCGTCGACGGCCAGATCCCGGATGTTCTGCAGCATGCTGTCGTAGGTGACGTCGTAGTGCTCGGCCGGGTTGATCCGCTTGACCTGGGTGATGGCCGACCCGGATCCACCGAACAGATAGATCTGGTTATCCGTCCCGGCCACGATCCGGTTGTACTCGGGGCCCGCGGCCGCTCCGGACACCACTGCCTCGACACGCGTGTCGGGGTTGACTTCGACCACAGTGCCCTTGTCCACCAGGTAGATCCGGCCGTTGGGGGTGACCGCCATGTCGCTGAAGTCCGACAGATGCGTGAGCGCAATCGAGTAGGTCTGGAATCCGTTGTCGGGGTCGATCACCACGATCGAGGCGCTGTCGGCAGGCCCGTGCTGGTAGGACCGCCAGTCCGAGTAGTCGTTCCACCTCACCTGGCCCACATAGATGCGGCCGTCGGGGCCGGTGACGATCTCGCGAATGAAGTCGAAACCGTCCAGGACATGGCTGGCCGCCACCTGGTGGTCGAGGACCGCGGGACTGATCGCAACCGAAAGCGTCTGGTTCGCACCCGGTTCCACGCCGTGTCCGTCGGACACCACGATCGACCAGGTCGCGTTCTTGTCGGCGGCGGTCGCGTCCGTGGCCGCCGCGGCGAACCGGGCCGAGGCGCTCGGCGTGTACGTGAAGCTGCCGTCGCTGTTGAGCACCAGCGTGCCGTCGCTGTTGTGGATCGGCCCGCCGGGGCCCCACGAGTAATACGTGTCGAAGCTCAACGGATCCCCGTCGGCATCGAAGCCGTGCAGTTGACCGGTCACCACACCGGTGACCGGGTCGGTGGTTCCCGTCCAGCCGGTGTAGATCGGTTCGGCATTGGCCGGCGAGATCGTGATGGTCACTTGCGTCTCGGTGAGCCCGCCGTGCCCGTCGTCGACCGTCAGCGTGACGGTGTCGGTCTTGGTCTCGGTGGACGCGCCGACGGCGGAAGCCGCGTGCCGGGCCGCCTCCGTTGGCGTGTAGGTGAACCGGCCGTCCGGCCCGACCACCAGGGTGCCCTTGCCCGACGGGGCCGAGCCACCGTAGGCGAGGGTGTCCCCGTCGAGGTCACTGCCGTAGATGCGGCCCGTCACCTTTCCGGTCGACGGGTCGGTGGTCAGTTCCCAGTCCGGGACGAACGCGCCGGGCGCGTTGTTGGCCGGCCCGATGGGCACGGTGACGGACACCGTGGCCACCTGGCCGCGGGCGTCGCTGACCGTGACCTCGAAGGCATCGGTCTTGTCGGCGGTGGGGCCGTCGA
The DNA here is from genome assembly GCF_053483675.1 of Mycolicibacterium sp. XJ1819. Lineage (NCBI taxonomy): Bacteria > Bacillati > Actinomycetota > Actinomycetes > Mycobacteriales > Mycobacteriaceae > Mycobacterium > Mycolicibacterium sp. XJ1819. Next base: position 301,412 of record NZ_JBEFST010000002.1, read on the forward strand.
CCGCGGCGGCCCGGTGGCGCGCGTCGTCGGTCGGCGTGTAAGTGAAGGTGCCGTCGGGGTCGACGGTCACGCTGCCCCTGGCGGCCCACCAGGTGCCCGCGGTGACGGTGACCGCGTCGCCGTCGGGGTCCGTCGCGGTGATCGAACCGCGAACCGCTCCGGTGTCCGGATCCGGCTCCCCCACCGCGGCGCTGACCGTCGGTGCGGCGTTCGTCGCGTAGGCGGCGAGCACGGTGACCGTGCCGTCGAGGCGGTTGGTGACATAGATCCGGGCGCCGTCGGCGCTGACGGCCACCGCATCGGCGCGGTCGCCGACGGTGACGGTCTTCACCACCGTCTTCGTCGTGGTGTCAACGACTTTCAGCGCACCGTCGGCCTGGGCGACGTAAAGATAGCGGCCGTCGGGGCTGATCGCGAGATCCTCGCCGTACACGCCCTCGATGGTGGTCACCGTCGGCCGCGTGCCGACCTTGATGACGGCGACGCCGTCGCTGGCGACGTACACCCACTTCCCGTCGGGACTGGCCACCACACCCGGCGCGCTGGGGTAGTCGCCGATCACGACGTCCTTGACCCGACCGTTGGACAGCGTGATCACCGACACCTGCGGGTAGGCGTCGTCGTGGGCCACCCAGACCTCGCGGCCGTTCGGGGTGATCGCGATCTGGTTGGCGTACCCACCGACATTGAGGGTGCGGGTGACCGTCCTGGTGGCGGTGTCGATGACGGTCACGGTGCCGTCGTGGCTGGCGACGACTAGGGTCTTGCCGTCCTGGGTGACCGCGACCGAGGTGGGATAGTTCCCGGCGGTCAGCCCGATGCTGCCTGTGACGGTGCGGGTGGCGGTGTCGATGATCGACACGGTGCCCGCGCCGTCCGCGTCGTTCGTACTGACCGCGTAGACCTTGCCGTCGGGTGCGGCGACCACGCCGTAGACGGTGCCGTCGATGTCGACGGTCGACACCACGGTGTCGGTGGCGGTGTCCAACACCGTCACGCCGCCGTCATGCGTGGAGTACGAGCTGCCCCAGCCCGCGGTGTAGACGTAGCGACCGTCCGGACTGACCGCCACGTCGAGGGGGCCGCTGCCGACGCCGACCGTGCCGGTGATCGCCGGACTGGGTGTCACCGCCGCGATGGTGGCGGTGACCCGCACCGTGGTGGTGCCGCCGTGACCGTCGTCGACGGTGATCGTGAACTTCTCGGTCGTGTCCGACGTTCTCGCGCCGTTCGCTCCCGCGGCCAGCTGCGCGGCCAGCCTGGGCGTGTAGGTGAACGTGCCGTCGGAGTCGATCACCACGTCGCCCTTGGTGGTCGGCGAGGCGGTGTAGACGAGGGTGTCGGCGTCGTTGTCGGTGGCGCTGACCGTCCCGGTGACGATGCCGGACGAGGCGTCGGGCGTTCCGACCGTGGCGCGTGCCTTCGGCCGGGTGTTGACCGATTTGATGGTGACGGTGATCGGCACGGCGACGGTGCCGCCGTGGCCGTCGTCGACGGTGATCGTGAACGAGTCGGTCTGGTCGGTGGCCGTGGCCCCGTCGGCGGCGGCCGCATGACGGGCCTCGGCGGTGGGCGTGTAGGTGAACCGCCCCCTGGAGTCCACGACGACGGTGCCCTTGGCGGTGGTGGTCGACCCTTCGTAGGTCAGCTTGTCCCGGTCGGCGTCCCTGGCGGTGACGGTTCCTTTCACCACGCCGGTCGACGAGGGTCTGCGGACGGTGCTTTTCGTCGTCGGCGCCGTGTTGGCCGGTTCGATGGTCACGGTGACGGGCACCGTCACGCTCGTCCCGTATCCATCGGTCACCAAGACGGTGAAGGCGTCGGTCTTGTCCTCGGCGGCCGCATCGACCGCGGCGGCAATGTGTCGCGCCCGCGCGGTGGGGGTGTAGGTGTAGGTGCCGCCGCCTGCGGGGTCGATCGTCACCGTGCCCTTGTCGGGCGCCCCGATCACGGTGTAGGTCAACGTATCCGCGTCGGCGTCGGACACCAGAAGCGAACCCAGTAGCGCGCCGTTGCCTGGATCTGCGGCGCCGGCGGTCGGTGGGCCGGCCACCGAGGGCGCGGTGTTCGTGGCGCGCGGCAGCACGGTGAGCACGCGGAGGGTGTCGTCGGCCGGATCGGTCAGATACAGATGCGTGCCGTCGGCACTGAACGCGATGCGCGCCGACCCATCCTTGCCGCCGGCATCGGTGGCCACGCCGGTGAGCACCGCGCCGTTGGCGGCGTCCACCAGCGTCACACTGTTCGCGTCGACAACGATCAGCACCCGCCCGTTACCGCTGACGGCGACATCGGTCGGTGTCCCGCCCACGGCGAACGTGTCGACGACGGTGTGCCTCCGGGTCTCGATCACCACGACGTTGCCCTCGCGGTCGGCGAAATACAGCGTCTTGTTGTCCGGCGACACCGCCAGTCCGGCCGGATCGCCGATCCCGGTGGCCACGGTCTTGGCCCTACTGCCCGACGAGGTGAACATCGAGATCGACCCGTCGGCGTTGGCCACATAGATCTTGCGGCCGTCCGGGCTGACGGTGATGGCGCCGGGTGTGCCCTGCGGCAGTCCGGTGACGTTGCGCACCCGCATATTCGAGACGGTGACCTTCGATACCGTGCCGTCGGAATTGGCGACGAACACCGTCTTGCCGTTGGGGGCCACCGCGATCCCGGCCGGGGTGTGGCCCACCGCGACCGGGGTGCCGACCACCGTATTGGTGGCGGTGGCGATGACCGACAGCGATCCGGCGTCGACGACGTACACGCGGGTGCCGTCCGGAGAGGCGGTCACCGCGACCGGGGACGAGGCCGTCCCGAGGTCGATCGCGTCGACCACCTCGGCGGTGCCCGTCGCGGTTTCGATCACCGACACCGTGCCCGCCGCGGAATTGGCCACATAGACCCGACTGCCCGACACCGTGACCGCAACCGGGATGCTGTTGTCACCCAACGACACCGGCGGTTGGTTGGCCACCACCACCGGCGACACCGGCACCGTCACCACCACCGGCACCGCGTCGGCGCGACGCGATCCATCACGTACCGAGACAGTGAACGAATCGGTGTCCGCCCCGGGTGTCAGCCCGGCGGCCACCCGGGCGACCGCGTCCGGGGTGTAGGTGAACGCACCGGTGCGCGAGTCGACCACGACCATGCCCGAGGTGGGCGCACCGGTCAGTTCGTACCGCAGGGTTTTGCCCTCCGGGTCGATCAGGTTCAACTGGCCGACGATGGTCCCGGTCGCGGGCACCGCATCCTGCAGGGTCGGCCCAGCGATCTGTGTCGGCGGCTGATTGCCGTCGGCCGCCGCCGTCACCGACATCGCCATCGGTGCGGCGGCGGTGGTCAGCTGGCTCGTCGTCACCAGCGCCGGGGTCACCTCGTCCGACGATCCGGACTGCCGACGCGCCCACGCCAACAGTGCCCACAGCAGCGGCGAATCCGCGGGCGCCGCCGGCCCGGATCCGATGAACGGCGCGAACACCGCCGCCAGCATCCGGGTCACGAGGTCCACTCGCACGGTCTGCGCCGGCTCCGGCGCGGCGTTCGGCACGTGCACTGGTTCGAGCACCTGCGGTTCGGCGTCACCGCCGGTCGGTTGCGACATGGGCGGCAACACGGTCGCTTCCGTGGTCGACAGCGTCACCACCTTCGAATCCGCAACGGCGAGATCGTGCTGAGCAACCGAGTTCACCTGGCCGGTCGGGATCGCCGATACGGCCGCGTCGTCCGACGGCACATCGTCGCGATGTGAGCCGCCCGGGAACGTCTGCGGCTGGTAAGGCTGACCCGGCGGCTCGGCAACCGGTTCGACGTCCGGTTCGGGTTGGAGGCCGCCGTCGTCGTCACCCGGCGGGTCCACGGCGTCCGACCCGGGAACCACCACCCCCTCGTCGGTGCCGTCGGTTGCGGGGGTGTCGACAATCGTCGCGTCGTCTGTTGACGCATCGACACCGCTGCCGTCGGTACCTGCGTTGACCGTGGCCGAGTCCGGCGCGGTCGACGACTCTGAACTCGTGGATTCGGCACTGTCGGTGGAGTTGGAACCGGTCGGCTGCGCCCACGCGACGCCGGGCATCGGCGAGATCACCGATCCCACGCCCAGCGCCACGGCCAACGCACCCACCCGACCGACATACTTCGCGTACCGCATCCGCCCAGCCCTCCCAGTCCAGCAATTCATGCCCTGTGTGCCAGCAATCTCGTTGCGTGGGCAAACTTCGAGCGCTTAGCTTTTTACCAGAGCGGAGCGCGTTATACAGCACACATTTACACAAAATCGGGCAAACTTTGATCTTGGTCACTTGGGTTGACGCCGCCGGTCGCGCGGTGGTAATCGCACGCCGCACCGTCTGCTACTTTGGCCGCATGGATCGGTTTCTCGTGCCCGCCGCGGCCAGCATCGTGGTCGGACTGCTGCTGGGCGCGGCGGCCGTATTCGGGGTGACGCTGATGGTGCAGCAGGACAACAAGCCTCCGCTGCAGGCGGGCGATCCGGCGTCGTCGGTACTCAACAGGGTCGAGTACGGCGACCGAGGTTAGTTCGCCCGCGCCGCTGTCCCGGCGCTGGTTGTGGCTGGTCGCCGCGGCGGCGCTGATCCTGACCTTCGCCCAGTCACCCGGACAGATCTCGCCCGACACCAAACTCGATCTCACCGCCAACCCGCTGCGATTCCTTGCTCGCGCGCTCAACCTGTGGAGCAGCGAGATGCCGTTCGGGCAGACCCAGAACCAGGCCTACGGCTACCTGTTTCCGCACGGCACGTTCTTCTTGATCGGCGACGTGCTCGGACTGCCCGCCTGGGTCACCCAGCGGTTGTGGTGGGCGCTGCTGCTGGTGGCCGGGTTCTGGGGGTTGTTGCGCGTCGCGGAGGCCCTCGGTATCGGCAGCCCGGCGTCCCGAATCGTCGGCGCGGTCGCGTTCGCGCTGTCACCGCGGGTGCTCACCACGCTCGGCGCGATCTCGTCGGAGACGCTGCCGATGATGTTGGCGCCGTGGGTGCTACTGCCCGCCATCCTCGCGGTGCGCGGCACGAGTCCACAGTCGCCGCGGGTGCTGGCGGCGCGCTCGGCGCTGGCGATCGCGCTGATGGGCGCCGTCAACGCCGTCGCGACGCTGACCGCCTGCCTGCCGGCGCTGATCTGGCTGCTGTGCCACCGGCCCAACCGGCTGTGGTTGCGGTTCACCGCGTGGTGGGCGGCATGCATCACGCTGGCCGTGCTGTGGTGGGCGGTCGCGCTGGTGATGCTCGGCCGGGTCAGCCCGCCGTTCCTCGACTTCATCGAGTCCTCGGGCGTCACCACGCAGTGGATGTCGCTGACCGAGATGCTGCGCGGCACCCACGCCTGGACGCCGTTCGTCGCGCCGAACGCCACCGCCGGGGCCTCGCTGGTGACCGGGTCCCTCGCCGTGTTGGCCACCGCTCTGGTCGCCGCGGCCGGCCTGGCCGGACTGGCCATGCGGTCGATGCCGGCCCGCGGTCGTCTGATCACCATCCTGCTCATCGGAGTAGCGCTGCTCGGGCTGGGATACTCCGGCGCTCTGGGATCTCCTGTCGCCCTTGAGGTTCAGGCCTTCCTCGATGCGGCGGGCACGCCGCTGCGCAACCTGCACAAACTCGATCCGCTGCTGCGCATCCCGATCGCGCTGGGGTTGGCGCATCTGCTGGGCCGCATCCCGTTCGCCGGCAACGCGCCACGTGCGGTGTGGACGCACGCGTGGGCGCACCCCGAAGACGACAAACGCGTCGCGGTCGGGGTGGTGGTGCTGGTGGCACTGACCGCGGCCACCTCACTGGCCTGGACCGGCCGGCTCAGCCCGCCCGGCGCCTTCGACGCGATCCCGCAGTACTGGCACGAAACCGCGGACTGGCTCGACGAGCACAACTCGGGCGGACGCGTGCTGGTGGCGCCCGGCGCACCGTTCGCCACCCAGGTCTGGGGCAGCAGTCACGACGAACCGCTGCAGGTGCTCGGCGACAGCGCGTGGGGGGTGCGGGATTCGATCCCGCTGACGCCGCCGGAGACCATTCGTGCGTTGGACTCCGTGCAACGCCTGTTCGCGGCGGGCCGTCCGTCTGCCGGTCTCGCCGACACCCTTGCCAGGCAGGGCATTTCATACGTGGTCGTGCGCAACGACCTGGATCCCGAGACGTCTCGCTCGGCGCGTCCGCTGCTGGTGCACCGGGCGGTCCATGGCTCGCCCGGCTTGGAGAAGGTTGCGGAGTTCGGCGAATCGGTCGGGCCCGGCACTCTGGCGGGGTTCGTCACCGACAGCGGACTGCGCCCGAGTTACCCGGCTGTCGAGATCTACCGGGTCGACGCGAGCACGCCCGTGACGCCGTACCTGGTCGACACCGACGCGATGGCTCGCGTCGACGGCGCCCCCGAGGCCCTGCTTCGGCTCGACGAGCGGCGCCGCCTGCTGGACCGCCCGCCACTCGGGCCGATGCTGCTGACCGCCGACGCGCAACGGGCGGGCCTGTCCGTTCCCGTGGTCACGGTGACCGACACCCCGGTGGCCCGCGAGACCGACTACGGCCGCGTCGACGACCATTCGTCGGCGATCCGCACCCCCGACGATCCGAGGCACACCTTCAACCGGGTGATGGACTATCCCGCGGCGGCCGGAACAGATCTGGTGTACGGCCAGTGGAACGGCGGTCGAGTGACCGCGTCGAGTTCGGCGTCGGATTCGACCGCGCTGCCCCACGTCGCCCCCGCGACCGGTCCCGCCGCCGCCGTCGACGGCGACCCGTCGACGTCGTGGGTGTCCAACTCATTGCAGTCCGCGCTGGGCCAGTGGTTGCAGGTCGACTTCGACCATCCGGTCACCAACGCGACCATCACGATCACGCCGAGCGCGACCGCCGTCGGCGCACAGGTGCGCCGCATCGAGGTGTCCACCGTCAACGGCACCAGCACGCTGCGCTTCGAGGAAGCGGGCAAGCCGGTGACCGCGGCGCTGCCCTACGGGGAGTCGCCGTGGGTGCGGATGACCGCGGTGGGCACCGAGGACGGGTCCCCCGGTGTGCAGTTCGGTATCACCGATTTCGCGATCACCCAGTACGACGCCAACGGGTTCGCCCATCCGGTCAACCTGCGCCACACCGTATCCGTACCCGGACCACCGCCGGGTTCGGCTGTGGCGCAGTGGGATCTGGGCTCCGAACTACTCGGCAGGCCGGGCTGCGCGGACAGTCCCACGGGCATCAGATGCGCGGCGGCCATGGCGCTGTCGCCCGAGGAACCGGTGAACCTGAGCCGCACGCTCACTGTGCCAGAGCCCGTCGACGTGACGCCGACCGTGTGGGTGCGGGCACGGCAGGGCCCGAACCTGGCCGACCTCATCAGCGCCCCCGGCGCCGCACGGGCGACGGGTGAGGCCGATCCGATCGACGTGCTCGGTTCGGCATACGCCGCCGCCGACGGTGATCTCGACACCGCGTGGACCGCCCCGCAGTCCGTCGTGCAGCACCGCAGCCCGCCCACGCTCACGCTGACGCTGCCCACCAGGTCCGAAGTCGCCGGCCTTCGGCTGACCCCGAGTCCGTCTGAGCTGCCTGCGCATCCGACGCTGGTCGCCGTCGATCTCGGCGACGGACCGCAGGTGCGCAGGCTGGCGGCCGACGGCGGCACGCAGACAGTCGAGTTGAAACCCCACATCACCGATACCGTGAAACTGTCGCTGCTGGACTGGGACGACGTGATCGACCGCACCGCGCTCGGGTTCGACCAACTCAAACCACCCGGCCTGGCGGAGGTGACGGCGCTGGACCCGCAGGGCGCGCCGATCGCCGAGGCCGACGCCACCCGCAACCGGACCCGAAGCATCGAATTGCCCTGCGGCCGCGGTCCGATCATCGGGGTGGCCGGGCAGTTCGTACATACCTCGGTCAGCACGACGGTGGGCACCCTGCTCGACGGTGACCCGGTCGCGGCGCAACCGTGCCGGGCGACGCCGATCACGTTGCCGGCCGGCGAGCAGGAACTGGTGATCAGCCCGGGCTCCGCGTTCGTCGTCGACGGTGTCCAGCTCGCCGGCCCGCTGGCCGACCGGATACGTTCGGCACCAACGGATTCCGTATCGACCGGGACATGGAGCTCCGACCGCCGCGAGGTCACTGTGGCGGCGTCGGATGCCTCGCGGGTGTTGGTGGTGCCCGAAAGCGTCAATCCGGGCTGGGTGGCCCGCACCGCCGAGGGGTCGGAGTTGACCCCGGTGACCGTCAACGGCTGGCAGCAGGGCTGGGTGCTGCCGCCGGGAACCTCGGGACCGGTCACGCTGACGTTCCCGCTCAACGCGAACTACCGCGCGGGCCTGTTCGGCGGGTTGGCGCTGCTGCCGCTTCTGCTGCTGCTCGCGTTCCTCCCTGCGCGCCGCCCTGCCCGCGCCGCCGAGCCCGCCCCGGTGTGGCGGCCGGCGCGATGGGCGACGGGTGCGGCGGTGCTGGCCGTGGGCGCCGTCCTGTCCGGAGTCGTCGGGGTGGTGGCGGTCGGGGCGGCACTGGGTGTGCGACATCTGCTGCGGCACAGGGACAGGTTGCGCGATGCGGTCACGATCACGGCGACGGCGGGCGGATTGATCGTGGCCGGCGCGGTGCTCAGCCAGAACCCGTGGCGGTCGGTCGACGGATACGTCGGGCACTCGGCGGGTGTGCAGCTGCTGGCGCTCGTCTCGGTGGCCATGCTGGCGGCCTCACTTGTCGAACCCGCGGTCATTCGCCGGCAGACCACCTAGCATCGGCGAGATGCCGCAGCTGAACACCGTTCGTGGTCCCCTCGACACCGCCGCCCTCGGCGTCACCCTGATGCACGAGCACGTCTTCGTCCTGTCGCCGGAGATCACCGACAACTACCCCGAGGTGTGGGGCGACGAGGCCAGACGCGAGGCCGACGCCGTGCGCCGGCTCAACGAGCTCAAGTCGCGCGGTGTCGACAGCATCGTCGACCTCACCGTCGTCGGGCTGGGCCGCTACATCCCCCGCATCGCGCGCATCGCCGCCCAGACCGACATCAACATCGTGGTCGCCACCGGCGTCTACACCTACCACGACGTGCCGATGTACTTTCATTTCAGCGGGCCGGGCACCTTGCTCGACGGGCCCGAGCCCATGGTCGACATGTTCGTCCGCGACATCGAAGAAGGCATCGCTGACACCGGGGTGAAGGCCGCAATCCTGAAGTGCGCCACCGACGAACCCGGCGTGACACCCGATGTCGAACGCGTGCTGAGGGCGGTCGCGCAGGCGCATCGGCGCACGGGCGTGCCGATCTCCACCCATACCCACGCGGCCACCCGACGGGGTCTGGAGCAGCAGCGCATCTTCGCCGACGAGGGCGTCGACCTGACCCGTGTGGTGATCGGCCACTGCGGCGACACCACCGATATCGGGTATCTCGAGGAATTGATCGGCAACGGCTCCTACATCGGGATGGACCGCTTCGGTGTCGACACATTTCTGTCGTTCGAAGACCGGGTGGCCACCGTGGCGACGATGTGCGAGCGCGGCCGCGCCGGCAAGATGGTGTTGTCGCACGACGCCTCGTGTTTCATCGACTGGCTGCCCGAAGACGTTGTGGCGGTCGCGATGCCGAATTGGCACTATCTGCACATCCACAACGACGTCATCCCCGCCCTCAAGGGGCGCGGCGTCACCGACGATCAGCTCACCACGATGCTGGTGGACAATCCGCGCAGAATCTTCGAGACCGCGGGTACCTATTAAGATGGGCCGAAGATGGACGAGATTCCCCCGATCAGCACGCAGTTCTCCCGCCTGGCCGCCGCGGACCCCGCTGCACCCGCGCTGACCTGCGCAGGCCGCACGATCAGCCGCGGCGAACTCGAGTCCGTCACCAACCGGGTTGCCCGCGCCTTCGCCGAACTCGGTGTGCGACAAGGTGATTACGTTACCGTCGTGTTGCCCAATTCGATCGAGTGGGCCACGGCGGTGTTGGCCACCTGGAAGCTCGGTGCGGTGCCGCAGCCACTTTCGGCACGCATGCCCGACGCCGAGTTGACCGCCCTGCTCGAACTGCGCCCGCCCGCATTGGTGGTCGGCCGCGACGACCCCAGCGGCCGGTCCCCCAGCCTGTCTTCGGATTTCTCCCCCGGTCCAGAGTTCTCCGACGGGCCGTTGCCGGAAGCGGTTTCGCCGGTGTGGAAGTCGATGGCGTCCGGCGGAAGCACCGGACGGCCGAAGTTGATCGAAGCCGGCGGCGACAGCCGGCTACCCGCCGCCGCGGGTTACCCACTGGGCGCCAAGGAGGGCGACGTCAATCTGCTCTCGGTGCCGCTGAGTCACAACACCGGCTTCACCACGTTCGCGATCGGACTGGTGCAGGGCCATCACATGGTTCTGATGCCACGCTTCGACCCGCACGAGTTCCTGCGGTTGGCCACCGAACACCGGGTGACGTTTCTGACCACCGTGCCGACGATCATGCAACGACTGCTGCCGGTGTACCGCGCGCACCCCGACGCCTACGACCTGTCGTCGATCCGCAGGTTCTGGCATGTCGGCGCCGCGTGTCCGCCGGCCGTAAAGCGCGCGTGGATCGACATCCTCGGGCCCGACGTCGTGTGGGAACTCTACGGCGGCACCGAGTTACAGGCGTTGACGTTCATCTCCGGCGAGCAATGGCTGTCCCACCCCGGCTCGGTCGGGGTGGTGGTGGCCGGCGAGATGAAGGTGCTCGACGACGACGGCAACGAATGCCCGCCCGGGGTGACCGGCGAGATCTACCTGCGTCCGGCACCCGGTAGCGCGCCGACCTACCGCTATGTCGGCGCGACGGCCAAGAGCCGCGACGGATGGGAGTCGATCGGCGATATGGGCTATTTCGACGCCGAGGGCTTCCTGTACCTGAACGACCGCCGGGTGGATATGTTCACCGTCGGGGGCCGCAACGTCTATCCCGCCGAGATCGAGTCGGCGTTGTCCGCGCACCCGGACGTGGTGTCCTGCTTGGTGGTCGGAGTGCCCGATGAGGATCTCGGCCAGGTGCCACACGCGATCGTGCAGGCAGACGGTCTCGACGAGGATGCGGTGATCGCGTACCTGGCCGAACGGATTGCCGGATACAAGGTTCCCCGCTCGGTGGAGTTCAGCGGCACCCCACTGCGTGATGACGCCGGGAAGGCCAGGCGCTCAGCGGTCCGCGACGAGGTCATCTCGCGGCGGGCCGCGCAGTCCAGCTAACGTGCGACGGGCTCCGGCACGTCCCGGACCGACGAGTCCAGCGGCGGAGCCGGGCGTTGGCGGCGAAACTCCCAGCGCCGCAACGCGACCCGACATGGCGACTCGACCAGCGCGTAGCTGACCGCGGCAATCGCGAACCCGAACACCACGGTCAACACCAGCACGACCGGCATGTGGCCGTTGAAGGGGAACTCGCCGATCACCGGGAACACCATCGCCAGCGCGGCCAGGTGCCAGATGAACAAGCCGTACGACCACCGGCCCAGTGTCACCATCGTCGGGCTGCCGAGCAGACGATGCGCGGTGTCGGGGCGGTCGAGCACCAACGGCGCGACCAGCGCCGCCGCCACCACCGCGCCCATCGCGACCTTGACCAGGAACTGGCTCGCGGTGCCGGGGGTCAGGCCTTCGGGTCCGGCCACCGGTGAGGCAGCCACCGCGAACGCCGCGACGGCGATACCGGCCATCAGCACCCGTCGCCTGGCCAATCTGTGCGCCCACCCGATCGGACTGACGGTGAGTTCGGCGAGCAGCATCCCGGCGGCGAACCAGGAGAAGAAGGCCGGTGGCCAGTTCAACGCGTTGACACCGTAGGGGGTGTCGAATCCGATCAGCACCCACAGGAAGCTGGCCATCCCCGCGGCCGCGATGACCGGTATGCGCGCGCGGACCGGCACCCGGCGCGCCAACAGCGCCAGGACGGGCAGCACCAGGTAGAACGCCATCTCCACCGAGAGGCTCCACATCTGGGTCAACCCGGCGGTCAGCGTCAGCGGTACATAGATCTGAGTCAGCGTCAGGTTCGCCAGCCATACCGTCAGGTCGGCCTTTGCGTCGGGCAGCAGGCTCAGGATCAGCACCACCGCGACGAGGTAGCCCGGCATGATCCGGACGACGCGAGAGCGCAGGTAGTGGCCCGTGGGCGGGACGTCGCGCAGGCCGCGGGCCGCGGCGGCGTGGCCGCGCCACAGCAAAAAGCCCGACAGCGCGAAGAACACCGCGACCGCGAGGTCGAATCGGCCGAACAACCTGCCGGTGAACCCGGAGGTGTGACCGGTCTGAAAGGCGACGTGGGTGACCACCACTCCGACGGCCGCGCAGGCGCGCATCCCCTCGACGGCGGGCAGGAAGCTGCGGGTTCCGCCCACCTGGATGGCTCCGGTCACGACGACCAGTGTGCCGCGAGTGTGCCGGGCCCCGGAAAAAGGGGTAGTCAAAGCGCCGCGGGCGAATGCGTTCGGAGTAAGCGACGACCTTAATGTGTGCTGTTAGGGTCGAACAGGTTTTTTCGGGGGACCCGCAGCTGAAGGAGGCACGGTTTGAACCGCGCAGTGGCGCTGCGTATTGCGGCGTGCGGGTTGATGGGGCTGGGCGCTGCCCTGTTGATCGCCGCCCTGCTGCTTTCGACGTACACCGAAAGCAAGATCGCAAAGATTCCGCTGGACCTCGACACCACGCTTGTCAGCGACGGCAGCGGTACGGCGTTCGATCCGGCCTCGCTGAACAGTGAGCGCTTCGTCGTCGACCGTGACGTGCCGATGGTGCTGCAGGAGCAGCTCACCGTGGAGGCGCCGTCCAATGCCGACGTCGTCACACTCCAGGTCGGCAGCTCGCTGCGACGCACCGACAAGCAGCAGGACGCCGGGCTGCTGCTGGCGCTGGTCGACACCGTCACGGTCAACCGCACCACCGCGGAGGCCGTGTCCACCGAGAGCAATCCCGGTGGCGCGGTGCAGAAGCCACGCGCGATCGAAGACGAGCAGCCACCCACCAACATCGCGCTTCCGCACGAGGGTCTGACCTACCGGTTCCCGGTCGGCACCGAGAAGCGCAGCTATCCGGTCTTCGACCCGATCGCCCAGCAGGCCTTCGACGCCAACTACGACGGCGAAGAGGACGTCAACGGCATGACGACCTATCGGTTCAGCCAGAACGTCGGCTACGACGCCGACGGCAAGCTGGTGGAGCCGGTCAAGTACTCGTCGCTCTACGACGACGACGCCGACAGCCAGGTCACCGCGCCCGCCTCGATGTGGGAGGTGCCCGGCGAGCCCGACGAGCCGATCACCATGACCCGTTACTACGCCGCGCAGCGCACGTTCTGGGTGGAACCCGTGTCGGGCACCATCGTCAAGAAGGACGAGCACGGCTACCACTACTACGCCCGGGAAGCGCTCAAGCCCGAGGTGACGTTCGTCGACTTCAAGGTCTCCTACGACGAGGAGACCGTCGAAACGCAGGTGGCCAGCGCCGGAGACGAGCGTGATCGGGTGGCGTTGTGGGGCCGCATCCTGCCGATCACGTTCACCGCGACGGGGTTGGTCATGCTCATCGGCGGCGCGCTTTTGGGATCGTTCAGCCTGCGGGCGGAATCCGCGCTCATCGACCCCGGCCTCGACGAGGCCGAGCACGGCTTCTTCGGGGCCCGCGGCGAGACCGGGGAACCGGTGCCCGGCGCCGAAGCGCAGACGGAGAAGCTGCCCGCGTCCAGACCCACCGACCTGCCGCCGGACAGACCGGTCTGATCGCACGCTTTCCCGCGTCTGAGCGGGCGCGCACGCTGGTAGCGCCCGCTTACGCGCTGGTGCTGGCGGTCGCGGTGACCGCCCCGCTGTTCGCCCCGGGTTACCTGCTGCTGCGGGACGCGGTGTCCACGCCGCGCTCGTATCTCTCCGACGGCGCGCTCGGACTCGCGGAGGCCGCCCCGCGGGCGCTGCCCCAGGACTTCGCGGTGGCGATGGCCTCGGCGGTGCTCGACGGCGGCCTGGTGGTCAAGCTCCTGCTGGCGGCCGGGGTGTGGCTGGCGGGGTGGGGTGCGGCGCGACTTGTCGCGGTGGTGCTGCCCGACGCCGGCGTGGCCGGTCAGTTCGTGGCCGCCACGCTGGCGATCTGGAATCCGTTCGTCGCCGAACGCCTGCTGCAGGGGCACTGGAGTCTGGTCGTCGGTTACGGGTGCCTGCCGTGGGTCGCGGCGACAACGCTGGCGCTGCGTGGCTGGGCACCGGGTTGGTCGGGCGCGTGCGCACTGGCGTTCTGGATCGCGTTGGCTGGGTTGACCCCCACCGGGTTGATGCTGGCGGCGACGGTGGCCGTGGTGAGTCTGTGCGCGCCCGGCGACGGTTGGCCCCGGTGGCGATGCGCGGCGGTGGCACTGGGGGCCGCCGCGGTGGCCGCGCTGCCATGGCTGACGGCCGCCATGGTCGCCGACTCGTTGCAGTCCTCGCAGGCCGAGGGGGTGCGCGGGTTCGCCGCCCGCGCCGAGCCGGGATTGGGAACGTTCGGCAGCCTGGCCAGCCTCGGTGGCATCTGGAACGGACAGTCCGTACCCGATTCGCGGACAACGCTTTTCGCGGTGGTTGCGGCGGCTGTGCTGCTGGGCGTCGTTGCGCTGGGTTTGCCGGTGCTGGTGCGCCGCCCGGTGGCGATACCGCTGCTGTGGCTGGCGGCCACCGCGGTGGTGGCGCCGACGTTGCTGGCGACCGGGCCGGGCCTGGCACTGCTCGAGGCGACGATCCGCACGCTGCCGGGTCTCGGGGTGCTGCGCGACGCCCAGAAGTGGGTGGGGCTGGCGATGCCGGCCTACGCGTTGGCGGGCGCCGCGGCGGTTCTCACGCTGCGGCGGCGCATACCGACGGCGGCCACCGCGGCCGTCTGCTGCGCCGCACTGCTTGCCACGCTGCCCGATCTCGCATGGGGCGTGGGCGGGAAGGTCACCGCGGTGCGGTACCCGCCGGAATGGCCAGCCGTCGCGGAGATGATCAACGCCGAGCCGCGGCCGGTCGCGGTCCTTCCAGTGGGCAGCATGCGGCGGTTCGACTGGGCCGGGGACGCGCCGGTGCTCGATCCGCTGCCGAGGTGGGTGCGGGCCGACGTGCTGGCGTCGGGCGACCTGAGCGTCGGCGGGCGCGTCATCCCCGGTGAGGGCCTGCGGGCCAGGCAGGTCCAACAGCTGCTGCTGGACGGGGCGTCGCGCGAAGAACTGGAGCGCGCCGGCGTGGGCTGGGTCGTCGCCGAATCCGACTCCGCGACAGAAACATTGGAACTGCCAGTGGCATACCGCGGCGGGGAGCTGACGCTGTACCGGGTGGGTGGCGACCAGCCCGCGGCGCCGGGGCGCGCGGTGTTACTCGCGACGCACTTCGGGTGGCTGACCCTGCTGATCGGCGCTATGGCCGGATGGATGCTGGGGCGGCTGCGGCGCCGCCGGGCGTCGTAAGGTCAGACCACGCCGCTGACGTGGCGGCCCGCCGAGACCGATTCCAGCACGGTGCGCATCGCGGCCGCGCTCTGCTGCCAGGAGAACTCGCCGCTGCGCACCTGCGCCTTGGTGCCCAACTGTTCACGCAACTCCGGGTCGGACAGCACCCGGGCAAGCCCGTCGACAAGCCCGTCGTAGTCCTCGACCAGCAGGCCGGTCACCCCGTCGACGACGGAATCGGTCAGGCCGCCGGAGGACCGGTAGCCGATCGTGGGCACCGCGTGCTGGGCAGCCTCGGTCACCGCCAGCGCCCAGCCCTCTTTGCGCGACGGTAACACCTGCACCCAGGACTGCTGCAGCACAGCGTGTTTGGTTGGTTCGTCGACGTGTCCGTGGAAGGTCACCGCATCGGTGATCCCGCGCAGTTCGGCGTGGTCGACGAGGCGTTGTCGCCACCATCCGCCGCCGACGATGTCCAGATGCAGGCCGTCGATCCGCGTACGCAGTTCGGCGACGGCGTCCAGCGCATCCTCGATCTGTTTGTGCGGCACCAGCCGGGACAGCACCACCACCCGCGGTGTCGGCGAGCGCGGCACCGACAGCGTCGCGGCCGGTGCCCGGTCGAGTCCGTTGCGCACCACGGCGATTCGTCCGGCGTTCACACCGATACGGGTGAGATCGCGAGCCGAGGGCAGCGACACCGTCACGTACTGGTTGGCGCGATTCACCCGCGGCGACAGCCGCGATTCGATGAACCACCCGAGCCGGCCCAGTACCGGGCCCGCAACGGGCCACTGCTCACGGTGACAGTGGTGCACGAGCACGGCCACCCGGCGCCCGTAGGCCAGCCGGGCCAGAAACGGAATCCCGTTCTGGGCGTCGATGACGGCGTCGGGCCTCGCACTGCGCAGCGGGCCGAGGCCGATGCGGGCCAGCACCATCGCCAGGCCGGCCCACAGGTAGACGGTGTGGCGGCCGCCGCCCCGGCTGATGTGCACCCCGTCGATCACTTCGCGGCGCGGCGCGCCCCGATACCGCGCGGTGCGCAGCGTCACGTGCACGCCCGACCGGGCCAACTGTTCGCCGATGCGCTGAAGATAGGTCTCGCTGCCGCCACCCTGGGGGTGGCCGGTGTCGCGCCAGCACAGCAGCAGCACGGAGCGGACAGGGCGGTCGGACATCCCGTCCACCCTAATGGCTGGCTACTGTTCGTCCGATGGCCGTCACCGACTCCTTCGCCCGCCGGGCCACGCTGTCGCGGTCATGGCGGTTGCTGCGCGAATTCCGCTTCGAGCAGACCCGGCCGGCCCGGTTCTACGGGGCGCTGGCCGCCGACACCGCCGCGATGGTGACCGATCTCTGGTCGGCCGCGACCGGTGACTCCCCGCACGGCCGCACGCTGCTCGACATCGGCGGCGGGCCCGGCTATTTCGCGGCCGCGTTCGCCGAGGCGGGCTTGGCGTACGTCGGCGTGGAACCCGACCCTGCAGAAATCCATCAGATGCACTCCGGGCCTGCCGCCGACCACACCGAGGCTGCCTATGTGCGCGCGTCCGGCCTGGCGTTGCCGTTCGCCGACGCCAGCGTGGACATCTGCCTGTCGTCGAATGTCGCCGAGCATGTGTCCCATCCGTGGCGGATGGGCCGCGAGATGCTGCGGGTCACCAGGCCGGGCGGTCTGGTGGTGCTGTCCTACACCGTGTGGCTGGGGCCGTTCGGCGGTCACGAGACCGGCATGTGGCATTACCTCGGCGGCGCCCGCGCGGCCGCACGGTATGCCCGCAGACACGGGCACCGGCCGAAGAACGACTACGGCTCGTCGTTGTTCGCCGTATCGGCCGCCGACGGGCTGCAGTGGGCGGCCAGCACCGGCGCACTGCTCGCCGCATTCCCCCGCTACCACCCTCGATGGGCCTGGTGGATGACCGACGTACCGGTGCTGCGCGAGTTCCTGGTGAGCAATCTGGTGCTGGTGCTGCGACCGCCGACTGGAACAGGTTCTACTTCCCGCTGATCGTGGGTAGTGTGACGGTCATGACACAGACCGTGGCTTCCAAGTATCGAACCGAGTGGGACAAGTTGTTCATCGGCGGCAAGTGGGTTGCGCCGTCCTCCTCGGAGGTCATCGAGGTGCGCTCACCGGCCACCGGCGACCTGGTGGGCAAGGTGCCGCTGGCGGTGGAGGCCGACGTCAACGCCGCGTGCGCGGCCGCGCGCAAGGCGTTCGACGAGGGGCCGTGGCCGCACATGTCGCCGCAGGAGCGGGCCGCGATCCTGGGCGCGGCGATCACGCTGATGGAGGAACGCGCCGACGAACTGAAGTTCCTGTTGGCCGCGGAGACCGGTCAGCCCCAGACCATCGTCGACATGATGCAGTACGGCGCGGCGATGTCGGCGTTCCAGTTCTACGCGGGCGCAGCGGACAAGTTCCATTGGAAGGAGATCCGCGACGGCGTGTACGGGCAGACCCAGGTGGTGCGCGAACCGATCGGTGTCGTCGGCGCCGTCACCGCATGGAACGTGCCGTTCTTCCTGGCCGCCAACAAGCTGGGCCCCGCGCTGCTGGCCGGATGCACGATCGTGCTCAAGCCCGCCGCGGAGACCCCGCTGTCGGTGTTCGCGATGGCCGAGATGTTCGCCGAGGCGGGCCTGCCCGAGGGCGTGCTGTCCATCGTGCCCGGCGGCGCCGAGACCGGCCGTGCCCTGACCGCCAGCCCCGAGTTGGACAAGTACACGTTCACCGGCAGCAGCGCGGTCGGCAAGGAGATCGCCAAGATCGCCGCCGACAACCTCAAGCCGTGCACGCTGGAGCTGGGCGGCAAGTCGGCGGCCATCATCCTCGAGGACGCCGACCTGGATTCCACGCTGCCGATGCTGGTGTTCTCCGGGCTGATGAACTGCGGGCAGGCCTGCGTCGGGCAGACTCGGATTCTGGCGCCGCGCTCGCGTTACGACGAGGTGGTGGACAAGGTGGCCGGCGCCGTGGCCGCGATGCCGGTCGGGCTGCCCGACGACCCGGCGGCCGCGGTCGGTCCGCTGATCTCCGAGACACAGCGTGAGCGCGTGGAGGGCTACATCAAGAAGGGTGTCGAGGAAGGCGCCCGCATCGTCACCGGCGGCGGCCGGCCCGAGGGCCTCGACAAGGGCTGGTTCGTGCAGCCGACGGTGTTCGCCGACGTCGACAACTCGATGACGATCGCGCAGGAGGAGATCTTCGGCCCGGTGCTCGCGGTCATCCCCTACGAGGACGAGGACGACGCGGTGCGCATCGCCAACGACTCGGTGTACGGCCTGGCCGGCAGCGTGTGGACCACGAACAACGAGAAGGCCATGGAGATCGCGTCGAAGATCCGCACCGGTACGTACGCGGTGAACATGTACGCGTTCGATCCGGTGGCCCCGTTCGGCGGATACAAGAACTCCGGCATCGGCCGCGAGAACGGCTGGGAAGGCATCGAGGCCTACTGCGAGCAGAAGAGCATCCTGCTGCCGTTCGGCTACACCCCCGAATAACCGCGGGCAGGCCCGGATTATGGTTTTCACCATAATCCGGGCCGGTCGCCCACTGCGCGATGGCAATTTCGCGCGGCGCTGTTCGTCCTGCTCACAGTCGCGCGCGCTGTGATTCGGAATACAAATGTTGCCCCGATGTGTTGCCGCTTCTATGGTTCAAGTCATAGAAAGGAAGGCAGCTCATGTGGATCGTTGAGCTCAACATCGCCGGTTGGCGCGTGACGCGCGAACTGCATATCCGGCGGTCCGCCTTCCGCAACGGTCCGCGCCGGCTGGGCTGGCGTGCGTCGCGGCTCCGGCAGACGGGCGCGATCTGACGACCGTCAAGGGTCGCCCCACCCGTATCTCGACCCGCATGAAAATGCTGATCAGCGCCGCCGAGGTACTGCGCGAGCGGGGGGCCGCCGGTGTCACGATCGACGAGGTGCTGGCTCGTAGCGGCGCCCCGCGCGGTTCGGTGTATCACCACTTCCCGCAGGGCCGAAGCCAGATCCTCACCGAGGCGCTGCAGTACGCGGGCGAGGAGATCACCGGGGTCATCGAGGAGGCCGCCGCCAACGGCGGCCTGCACCTGATCCGGCGGTTCGTCGCGTTCTGGCAGGAGATGCTGGTCGAAAGCGACTTCACGGCCGGATGTCCGGTGGTCGCGGCGGCGATCGGATCCGCCGACGTCGGGCCGCAGTTGACGACCGTCGCGGGCGCCATCTTCCGGCACTGGCGGGACGGGTTGACCCTGGCGTTCGTCGCGGACGGTTTCGAGGAGGCCGACGCCGCATCCCTGGCGATCATGTGCATCTCAGCCCTGGAAGGGTCGGTCGTGCTGTGCCGCTCCACCCGCACCGTGGACCCGTTGCGCGACGTCGCCAGCCAACTCGAATTCCTGATCAAGTCAAGGGAATTCGTCCGCCGCTACGGTATGCCGACGACCTGAGCGGCGCGCCACCTGGCGCAGACGAATTCGCCGTTGACGGCGGACTCCACCAACTTCCACTCCGAGCGAACGGGCAGCACCGGTGCGCCGCCGCCCAGTGAGCACGGCGCGTAGCTCACGATCATGTCGTCGATCAATTTCGCCGCCGCGAACTGCGCGGCCACGTCCCCACCGCCGACCACCCACACATCCCTGCCCGCCGCGGCGGACACCAGCCTCGGGTGCAGTTCCTCGACGTCGCCTGCGGCGATGTGCACGGGATGGTCCGCGGCGACGATGTGTGGGCGGCGGGTCAGCACCCACGACGGTTGCTCATACATCCACGGGCCGGGATGGTTGCGCACGATCCACTCGTAGGTGGCCGAGCCCATCACCACCGCGCCTATGGTCTTGATGAACTCGTCGTAGCCGAAGGGCCCGTCGGCCTCGATCGTGCGCGAGGTCAGCCAGTCCAGGCTGTCGGATTCGTCGACGATGTAGCCGTCGAGGCTGGCGGCGGTGTAATAGACGGTCGCCATCTCAGTTGCCCCTTCTCATCCAGTCCGGTAGTGGCTCACCGAGTATCCGTCAGCTGTCCAGCACCTCGCTGATCCGCGCCTCGACGTCATATCCCTTCAGGTCGGACAGGTCGATACCGAAGCGGTCGGTCAGCGCCGTCATCACCTGCGCTGCGCTGTCGAACCGGACGCGTTCGGTGTCGCCGTCACGGTGGATTGCCAGGTGGCGGCCACGCAGGTTCCAGCGGGCGTCGTCGGTGACCAGCGCCGCCGACAGCCCCACCACAAATCGTGAGCTGGGATGCGTTGAGACATACCAACTTCCGACCTCGAGGTCGATCTGCGGCTGCGGGCGGGCGGTGAAGGCGTACAGCGGCTGCCACTGCCCGCGGATCTGCGCCTGCAACAGCAGTCCGTCGGCATGGTCGACCAACCGGTAGGGCTCGTGGCGGGTCTGCTGCACCGGACCGGTTTCCAATCGGATCGGCGACGAGAGGGTCTGACCGCCGAACCCGACGTCGACCAACCACTGTCCTGGTGTACCGGGCACCGTCACCGCCAGCGTCTCGTGGGTCTGCGCGGGCAGCGTGCCGGAGGTGTTCATCCACAACACCCGGCCGCCCAGGCGCTGTACTCCAAAGCCCAACTGGGCCAACACGTAACCCATCACGCCGTTCTGCTCGAAGCAGTATCCGCCACGGTGCCGGTGCACGAGTTTGTCGAAGAGCGCCGCCGCGCCGAGGTCGGCGACCGGGATGCCCAGCAGCGGGTCGAGGTTCTCGAACGGGATGGACCGGTTGTGTGCGGCCACCACGGCGTGGAGTGTGTCGACGGTGGCCTCGGTCGGCCCGGTGTGCCCGATGCGCGCGCAGTACGCGCCGATGTCGACTCCCGCGCTCACCGGCTACCGACGGCCACGGGAGGGTGTCTGCGCGGCCATGCCGTGACGAAGCGGGGTGCCGGGCTCGGCGGCCGTCGACTCCTGTACCTGCGAGCCACCGGAGGTTCCGCTCACGCCGGGGGCATTGGCCTGGTCGCCGCCTGACGGTTCGGCACCGTGCCGCAGATCCCTGAGCCGAGCGTGCACCACCTCGAGCACCGGAATGCGGTTGCCGTGGGCGGTTTCGTGCTCGAACACCCGCTGCAGCTGGGCCTCGTCGAGCGAGCGGATGCGGTGCCGCAGGTCGGTCAACGGCAGCTGGTCGTAGTCCGGAATGGGAAGGTCGCTGTGCGACATGCACGGTCTCCTTACAGGTGAGGTAGGCCGTCGACCGGTGTCGGCGACCCCTCGGCCTGTCGGCCGCGCACGAAAACGACCGCGGCCACGACGGCGCCGACGCCGGCCAGCAGCAGGATCGGCCCCGCTGCGCGCTTTCGCACGCGCCGCAGTGGGGCCGAGGTGGTCACGCCACTCGGTTGCCCACCCCGGCGGTCGGAGAAACCCTCAGGTGCCCGTCCACTTCGGCGCGCGCTTCTCGGCGAACGCGATCGCGCCTTCCTTGGCGTCGTTCGACGTGAACACCGGAGCCATGATCTTGCCCTGTTCGGCCCACATCTCGTCCGGGCTCCAGCCGCGCGCCTCGACGATGATGCGCTTGGTCGCGGCGACCGCCAGCGGCCCGTTCGCGGTGATCTTCTCGGCCAGCGCGATCGCGGCCTCGAGCGCCTGGCCCGGTTCGGCCAGCGCGTTGACCATGCCGAGTTCATGGGCCCGCACGGCGGGCAGATTCTCACCGGTCAACGCCAGTTCCATCGCGATCGCGTACGGGATGCGCTGGGGCAGCCGCAGCAGCCCGCCGCCGCCGGCGACAAGTCCACGCTTGACCTCGGGGATGCCGAAGGCGGACTCCTTGGACGCCACGATTAGGTCGGTGGCCAGCGCCAGTTCGGTGCCGCCGGCCAGCGCGAAGCCTTCCACCGCGGCGATCAGCGGCTTGTTCGGCGGACGCTCGGTGAAGCCCAGACCGCGGCCCTCGATCGCGACGTTCTCGCCGCGGGCGAACGCCTTGAGGTCCATCCCCGCGCAGAACGAGCCACCGGCTCCGGTCAGGACGCCGACCGACAGGTCCTTGTCGCCGTCGAGTCGGTCCATCGCGTCGGCCAACGCCTGGCTCACCGCGGCGTTGACGGCGTTGCGGGCCTCGGGTCGGTTGATGGTGATGATCAGGATCCGGTCGCGCTGCTCGACCAGGACGGGCTGCTGGGTCCCTGTGGTTTCGTTGCTCACGCCGTGATCGTAACGAGCGCGACACCCGTCAAGCCGAGCGGTCGGTCGTCGCCGACCGGGAGGCGGTTGTGCCCGGTCTGCGCGGGTCGGCAAAGACAGTTCGGTCGGCGAGCGCCGTAGGGGCGGTCGGTGACCGGCCGGCCGATCGCGTCGCTAATCTCCCCTGCCGTTGCCGTTGCCGCGGTTGCCGGCGTTGCCGTGACCACGGCCGTTGCCGGGGCCCTGGTCCTCCCCTTTCTTCTTTTTCGGGCCCTTCGGGGGCTCCTGCACTGGAGCAGCACTCGACGACGGCGGTGGCGGTGGCGGAGGCGGAGGCGCGAGGGCGGTGGTGCTGGTGCCGATCGGCTCCGGGGCTTGCGTGGTCGTCGACGGATCGAGGGCGAGCGCCAGCACCGCGACCACGAGACCGACGAATGCGGCCGCGGCCACGAGCAGTTTGCGTTCCCGACTCATGGGTCGGCGGCGGGTGGGCGGGGGAACGAAGTAGTTCGCCGACGGCGCCAGCGGTTGGGCGAGCACCTTGGTCGCGGGCCGCGCGGGCTGGCCGTCGAGTGCGTCGCGCATCGCCGCTGCACCGGGAAATCGCATACCGGGGTCACGGGCCATCGCCCGGTCGATCGCCGCGGCCAGCGCCGGATCGGCGTCGGGACGAGCGAGGGCGACCGGTAACGGCGGGGCGTCGAGGATGGCGTGCAGCAGGGCGGCGGGATTCTCCTGCGGAAACGGTCGGCGACCGGTGAGCGCCTCGTAGGCCATCACGCCCACGGCGTAGATGTCGTCGGCGGTCGAAGCCGGCGCACCCGCCACCCGCTCGGGGCTCATGTAGGCCATGGTCCCGACGATCTGGCCGGTCGCGGTGTGCGCGGCGCCTGCGGTCTTGGCGATCCCGAAGTCGGCGACCTTCATAGCGCCGCTGTCCCCGGCGATCAGCACGTTGCCCGGTTTGATGTCACGGTGCACGACGCCCGCGGCGTGCGCAACGCCCAGCGCCCCGAGGACGTCGGCAAGCATCGAGTGCACCCGCTGCGGCGGCATCGGGCCGGCGGCGATCTCGTCGGCCAGGGTCCGGCCGGGCAGGCGCTCCATCACGATGAACGGGACGCCGTCGTGCTCGCCGTAGTCGTGCACCGCCACGATGTGCGGATGGTTGAGCGCCGCGGCGGCCCGCGCCTCGTCGGCGAATCTGCGACGCGCCACGGCGTCGCCCGTGAACGCCGGGTACAGCAGCTTGACCGCGACCGGCCTGTTGAGGCGGGTGTCCCAGCCGTCGAGGACCTCGGCCATACCGCCGCGGCCCAGAACGGTCCGCAACTCGTAGCGGCCCACAAGCGATTCGGGGGCCATGGCCCTAACGTAGCCGGGTGGGTGCCGCGCCAAACGTGCCGCCGAACCGGTAAACTAGAACACGTTTCAATTCTGCTGCGAGGGGACCGCCCGTGACCGCGACCGACAGCGAGCGCTCGGAGCTCACCCAGTGGGATCCCGAGCTCACCGAGCGGGTGATGGGCGTGACCCGGCCGTTCCTCAAGCGCTACTTCCGCTCGCAGGTGCACGGACTCGAGAACGTGCCCGCCGGCGGTGCGCTGCTGGTGTGCAACCACTCCGGCGGGATGCTGCCGATGGACGTGCCGATCCTGGCCGCCCATTTCTACGAACAACACGGGTACCGCCGGCCGCTGTACACGCTCAGCCACGACATGCTGATGACGGGACCGACCGGGGATTTCTTCCGCAAGATCGGCTACATCAGCGCCAACCACTCCAACGCCGACGCGGCGTTGCGCTCCGGCGGGCTGGTGGTGGTGTTCCCTGGCGGAGACTACGACGTGTACCGGCCGACCTTCAGCGAGAACGTCATCGATTTCGGTGGCCGCACCGGCTACATCAAGGCCGCCCTGAACGCGGGGGTGCCGATCGTGCCCGCGGTCGGCATCGGCGGTCAGCAGACCCAGATCTTCCTCTCCCGCGGCACGTGGCTGGCCAAACGCCTGGGGCCGATCGCGCGGCTGGCGCGAACCAAGATCGTGCCGATCTCGTTCGGCTTCCCCTTCGGGTTGAGCGTGGTGATACCTCCCAACATCCCGCTGCCCGCCAAGATCGTGATGCGGGTGCTGCCGCCGGTCGACATCGTCGCGGAGTTCGGCAAGAGCCCCGACATCGACGAGGTCGACGCCCATGTTCGCCATCTCATGCAGCGCGCGCTGGACGAACTGGCCGCCGAGCGCCGGCTGCCGGTGCTCGGCTGATGCGGCGCTTTGCGCTGCCGCGGGCCATCGCGGAATTCGTCAACGCGGCCAACGGGGTGCGGCCCATCGCGCGGGAGGGGTACATCACCCTTCCGGTGTTCGCGTTCGGCTGGCCGACGACCGAGGCTGCACCGCTGTATCTGGTCGGCTCGATCCTGGATGCGATCCGGCGCGCGATCCGCGGTGACTTCCGCGGTGCCGGTGGGCGAATTGCGTTGGTGCTCACGGCGATCTCGTGGGCGTTGCTCGGCCTCATCATGTACCGCAACGCGACGTCGCGACGCTACTTCGAGGAACCGTTGCGCGAAACGCTGGGCGAGGACTACGAGTCGATCGCTGCGCAGTCACAGCCGGCGCGCCGGCGTCGCGCCCTCGTCGGTGTGCCGCCGAACGAGTTGATCCGGCGGCGCTACGTGGAGTGGGCCGACACCGTTCAGTACGGGCCGCATCCGCGGGTCAACCACGCCGACATCTGGCGGCGCGCGGATCTGCCCCGCGACGGTAAGGCACCGGTGCTGCTGCAGGTCCCGGGCGGCGCCTGGGCGATCGGCATGCGGCGGCCCCAGGCCTATCCGCTGTTGAGCCACCTGGCCGACCGCGGATGGGTGTGCGTGTCGATCGACTATCGCGTCAGCCCGCGGCACACCTGGCCGGCCCACATCGTCGACGTCAAGCGCGCACTGGCCTGGATCAAGGAGAACATCGCCGACTACGGCGGCGACCCGAATTTCGTGGCGATCACCGGCGGGTCGGCGGGTGGACACCTGTCGTCGCTGGCGGCGCTCACCTTCGACGACCCGCAGTGGCAACCGGGATTCGAGCACATCGACACCTCCGTCGCGGCGGCCGTGCCGATCTACGGCCGCTACGACTGGGTGTCCGCACGCGGGACGGGCCGCCGCGAATTCATCGCATTTCTGCAGAAATTCGTCGTGAAGAAGCGCATCACCGAAAACCGGCAAACCTATGTCGACGCATCGTCGATCCGGCGGGTGCGGCCCGATGCGCCACCGTTTTTCATCCTGCACGGCCAGGACGACTCGATCATCCCGGTGCAGGAGGGCCGCGACTTCGCCGAGGCGCTGCGCAAGGTGTCGAACTCCACGGTGGTCTACGCCGAGATCCCGCACGCCCAGCACGCCTTCGACTTCTACGGGTCACCCCGGGCGCACTACACCGCGCAGGCCGTGGAGAAGTTCCTGTCCTGGGTGCACGCCAGACATACAGCATCCCTGCGCCGAGCAGACGCCAAAACCCCCTAATTGCCTCAATTTTAGGGGTGTTCGCGTCTGCTCGCGGGGAATGATTACTGGGCCATCGCCGATTCGACGACCGTGAGTTCCTCGGGAAGGCCTGCGGCGCGGCGGATCTCGACGAAGGCGTCGATCATCGCGTCGGTCAGCTCGTGTGGATCCGACAGCGTGGCACCGTCGGTCAGCACCGAGATGTTGAGTTGGTCGACGTAGCTCCACACCGTGATGTTCAGCCCGCTACCGGTGGTGAGCGGGCCGACCGAGTAGATCTCGGTGACCAGCGCGCCGCCCACCCGTCCGGGTTCACGCGGTCCCGGCACGTTGGAGATCGGAATGTTGAGCACCTTGTTCTGGCCGTCCTTTTCGCCCAGCCACCGAAACAACCGCTCCGCGGGCGCCGGCGGCAGATAGGCCGACCACCTGCTGACGAGTTCGGGCCCGAGCAGGTGGTGTGCCTCCTTGGCGTCCACCGCACCGTCGTGCACGGCCTGCACTCGCTGCAGCGGGTCCGCGAGGTGCACGGGCACCACCATCATCACACCGGAGAACCGGTTGCCCGAGATGCGCTCGGGTGAGAAGTCGAAACTGACCGGGACCGACGCCAACAGCGGGTGGTCGGCGCGCCCGTCGTATTTCACCGACAGCTGCCGCAACGCCCCAGCGGAGATGGCCAACACCATGTCGTTGATCGTCACGCCCAGATGCTTGGCGGTCTTCTTCACATCATCGAGAGCCAGTGTGGCGGTGGCGAATCGGCGCACAGCGTCGACGCGGTGGTTCATGAACGACGGGGGCGGGGTGAACGGGCGGGTCAACTCCGGGGACAGCTTGCGCGCGCTCTTGCGCACCCGTCGCACCCCCTGGGCGGTGTAGCGCATCACCCCCGGCAGTCGGCCGATCTGGCGCATGTGGTCGGCGAACGCGGTGCGCACCAACTCCGAGCGGGCCGGCGCGGGATCCGTGGCATAGGAGTCCCGGTCGGGCCCGGCCTGCAGATCCATCCCGCGGGCCAGCAGGTTGGCCGACGCGACGCCGTCGGCGAGGGCGTGATGAATCTTGCCCAGCACCGCGATCCGGCCGTCGGCGAGACCTTCGATGAAGTACATCTCCCACAGTGGCCTGCTGCGGTCCAGCGGCGTGCTGGCGATCCGGCCGACCGCGTCGTCGAGTTGACGGCGCCCGCCCGGTGCGTCCACGCGGTAGGGCCGGACGTGGTAGTCGAGGTCGACTTCGCAGTTCTCCCGCCACATCGGATGATGGAACTTGAACGGGATGTCGACGAGTTCGTAGCGGAACGGGTCGAGCTTGTAGAGCCTGCCGTGGATGACCTCGCGAAATTCATCGACACCGAACTTGCGGCCGCGCAACTCGGAGATGTCGATCACCGCGAGCTTGAGGGTGTGCATGTGCACGGCCGGCGTCTCGCTGTACAGCAGGAGGGCGTCCCAGCCGCTGAGCCTCTTCAACAACCACCTCCTACTCGAAGCGGCCTAGATGACCTTCTTCGCGCCGATCAGCGACCGGTTTCGGTGAATCTGGTTGAGGAACAGACCGATTGCGGTCGCCGTCGACCCGGTGCGCGCTCCGTCGATCATGTCGAAACCGTGCCCGGCGCCGGGCAACTCCACGTAGCTGACCACCGAACGCGATGCCGCGCGCAGCCGTTCGACGAACACGCGGGCCTGCGCGACGGGGATGACGGAGTCGGCCGAGCCGTGGATCACCAGGAACGGCGGCGCGTCGGCGTGGACCTGCGCGATCGGCGAGGCCATGCGGAAGATGTCGGGGTGCTTGGCCGACCGGCGACCGACAACGACCCGCTCCAGGAAGTCCATGAACCGCGCCCGCTCCGCGGTCGAGCGGTCCTCCCAGTCGTAGCGGCCGTACACGCCGATGACCGCGTCCACCGAGGTGTCCGAGCCCTCCGCCAATTCGTCCTGCATCTCTGGATGGTTGGCGGTCAGACCGGCCAGCGCTGCGAGATGGCCACCGGCCGAGGTGCCCGCGATCGTGACGAAATTGCGGTCGCCGCCGAACTTGTCGACGTTCGCCCGCGCCCATGCGATGGCGGTCTTGACGTCGGTGAGATGCGCGGGCCACCTGTGGTGCGGGGCGACCCGGTAGTCGATGGACAGGCACACCCAGCCCTGCTCGGCCAGGTGCGACAGCAACGCGTAGCCCTGCAGCATGCGGCTGCCGTGCACCCATGCCCCGCCGGGAACGAAGATCAGCACCGGAGCGGGTTCGACGGGCAACTCCTTGGGCCGCCAGACGTCGAGCAGTTGCGACGGCAGCGGGCCGTAGCGCACCGAGCTGCGATACACGTTGCGCCGGTGTTCGCGCATCTTCCACAACGGCGGCATGCGCTCGGGCCGCGGCCACTCGATGTCGAGGTCGGTGGCGTTGACGATTCCGCGCAGCGCGGCGTCGGTGACGGCGTGGGTGCTGCCGACCTCGGTGCGCCGCAGTTCGGCGTTGCCCGGGCTAAGCCACGATTTCGCCGTCGCGCCGAAAAATTCGGGTAGATGACGGTATCCCCACACGCTCATGGCCGCCGCGGCGCCAAGCGGCTCAAGATGTTTCCCGATGACGGGCAGGGAGGCCGACGCCACGCTCATCGCGAGCATGTAGTCGGCGGGCCGGGCCCTCAGCAACCATTCCGCACGGCTCATCAGAGTCGGCCCGGGGTAGCGGGTATCCGGTCGCACCGTCATTTCGCGACTGTACCCCGGCCCCCGAATTCCAAACGACAACATCGGGGAAGTGTCTACCGGTGACATTTTCAAGATCAGATGTGACCGCCGTCACGTATGTGCTGACCTGGGCGGATGACTACCGTTAGGCATCCAGCGCCGAAAAACGCCTGCCGACCGTAGACAAGGACGTCCACCGTGAGCAAGTCAGCCCTTGCCATCACCGAAGAACACACCGACCTCGCCGATGCGGCGTTCGGCCAGCTCAGCCGGGTGAACAGCCGCGCGGCCGCCCGCGCGACGCTGGAGGACGGACCGTCGCATCCCGCCGAGATCTGGCGGGGCGCCGCCGAGCTGGGCTGGACCGGGTTGGCCGTCGCCGAAGAACACGGCGGGTCGGGATTCGGGCTCGCCGAGTTGGCCGTCGTCCTAGAGGCCCAGGGCCGCGAACTGTGCCCCGGCCCCTTTCTGCCGACCGTGGCCACCGCGGTGGTCATCGACCGGTGCGCATCGGATGCCGTTCGCGCCCAGTTGCTTCCGGGGTTGGCCGACGGCAGTACCGTCGGCGCGCTGGCCGTCTCGGGCGGGCTGAGCGTCGGGTCCGACCTGACGGTCGCCGGTGAGGTTCCGGCCGTGCTGGGCGCACCCGACGCCGACCTGTTCGCGCTCGTGGCCGGAGACGACGTCGTGCTGCTCGACGCCGCCGCCGAGGGCGTCGTCGTCACCGCACTCGAGTCGCTGGACACCACCCGCAGCATCGGGTCGGTGTCGCTGCGGGCAGTTCCCGTCGCCGAGGACCGCGTGCTGCGCGGCGCCGCGCGCAAGGCGCTCACGGTGTTCCGCATCCTGGCCTCGGCGGAGGCGGTCGGCGTGGCCTGGGCCAGCCTGGAGATGGCGGTCGAGTACGCCAAGGTCCGCGAGCAGTTCGGCCGCACCATCGGCACGTTTCAAGCGGTCAAACATCATGCGGCCAACATGCTGGTCAATGCGGAGCAGACCACCGCGGCGGCCTGGGACGCAGCGCGCGCCGACGACCTGGACAGCGCCTGGTTTGCCGCCGCCGTCGCCGCCTCGCACGCCGTGCGCACGCAGGTCTTCAACGCACAGAACAACATTCAACTGCACGGCGGTATCGGCTTCACCTGGGAGCATGACGCGCACCTGTATCTGCGGCGAGCCCGCACGCTGGCCGCGCTGATGACCGAAGGGGCCGACCCGCTCGTCGACGTCGTCGAGGCACAACGCAGTGGACAGGCTCACGGCGCCTCGTTCACCCTGCCGGTTGAGGCCGAGAGATACCGCGAGCAGGCGCGCGAGGCCGTCTCCACGCTGCGCAGCCTGCCCGCCGACAAGCGGCGGGACTTCCTCGTCGACTCCGGCTATCTGGTGCCGCACTGGCCCAAACCGTGGGGGCGCGCGGCCGACGTGCTCGAACAATTGGTGATCGAGGAGGAGTTCAGCGGCGTCGAGCGCCCCGATATGGGGATTACCGGGTGGGTGACGCTGACCATCGCCCAGGCGGGCACCGACGACCAGCGGGAGCGTTGGGTGGAACCCGTGCTGCGCGGCGAGGTGCTGTGGTGCCAGCTGTTCTCCGAACCCGGCGCCGGATCGGACGCCGCGGCCGTGCGGACCGCGGCCAAGAAGGTCGACGGCGGCTGGCGGGTCACCGGGCAGAAAGTGTGGACCAGCCTGGCCCACCAGTGCCAGTGGGGTCTGGCCACCGTACGCACCGACCCCGACGCCCCCAAGCACGCCGGCGTGACGATGATGGCGATCGACATGAAAGCCCCTGGCGTGACAGTCAATCCGCTGCGGGGATTGACCGGGCACGCTCACTTCAACGAGGTCTTCTTCGATGACGTCTTCGTTCCGGACGCCGATGTGGTCGGCGACGTGAACAAGGGCTGGCTGGTGGCGCGGGCCACGCTGGGCAACGAGCGCATCTCGATCGGCGGCGGCTCCGGCGGCGCCACCGGATTCACCGCCGACCAGTTGATGAAGCTGCTGGACAATGCGCCGCCCGACACCGCGGCGCACCACCTGCGTCAGGCCGGCGAGGCGTTCGCCGAGGCGCATACGCTGCGGCTGCTGAACCTGCGCCGAATCACCCGCGCCATCGCCGGGTCCGAACCGGGGCCGGAGGGCAACGTCACCAAGCTGCTGGTGGCCGAGGCGGGTCAGCGGATGACGGAGTTGGGCCTGGCGCTGGCCGGGACCGCGGCCGTCGTCGGGCAGACCCCGATGCTGACGCTTGCCTACCTCGGTAACCGGGCCATGACGATTGCGGGCGGCACGTCGGAGATCACCAGGAACACGATCGCCGAGCGCATTTTGGGGCTCCCCCGTGATCCCTTGCTGAAATGAGACGTCACGTCGCCAGCAGCGCGATCCCACCGACGATCAGCGCGATGACCTTCACCGATTCCAGCGCGACGTAGGCGTAGTGCACCCGTGACCGCTTTTGCCCGGCCGGGCTCACCGCGGGCGGAGTGGACAGCACGGCGTCGGATCGGCGGTTCAGCGCGGGCCGAACCGCCACCAGTTGAGCGACCAGCATCAGGATCGCTGCGCCGAGCGCGATGCAGGCCAGCGTCGAGGGCCGGCCGATCACGACGGCGATCACCACGATCACCGCCATCGCGGCTTCGATCGAGTTGAGCGCGCGAAACACCAAGCGGCCGATGCCGAGGCCCACCTGCAGGGATACCCCCGGGGCGCGGAACTTCAGCGGGGCCTCGATGAAGGAGATCGCCACCACCATGCCCAGCCACACGAACACGACCGCGACGGCGACCGCAAGCGCGGCGCTCACGACGACCGCCCCTTCGGCGCCAGACCCGCCACGCAGAGATCGGGCTCGGCGAACGGGATCAACGCGTCCACGGTGACCGGCGCCTCCCAGGCCGCCAGGGCACCTTGCATGAGCCCGAGATGCACGGGGCAGATGACGTCGCGCCGGCTGTCCGCGAGTTCCAGAAACGGGCAATTGCGAAGTGCGATTTCGCCGAGATCGTGGTCATCCAAGCGTCTTTCGGGGGCAAAGCCCATCTCCGCGAGCAGCGCGGTGAGCTTGTCGATGGCCTTCTTCTCGTCCGGGGCGGCGGCCGCGGGCGCATGATTTTTCGCCCATGCCCGACCGGCCGCGACCGCCCTGCCCGCCGGATCACGTTGACGCGCCAACGCATCCGCGAGGACAGCAGCCAGCATCCGGTAGTCGCGCGGACCGTCCGGGTCCATGCCTGTGGTCGCCCGGAACATCAACGGTGGGCGCCCGGGTTTGGCACGGCTGGGCTTGATGGTCTCGACCCGACCACTCTTGGCCAGCGCCTCCAGATGAAAGCGCGCGGTGTTCGGATGAACCGCCAGTCGCTCGGCCACCTCGACGATGCTCAGGGCCCGATCCGCGTCACGCAGCGCGGCCAACACGTCCTCACGTCGTCCAGTCATCATCCCTCCCTCAGTGGCAGTTCGGCCATCCGGGGAGCGGGCGCGGAGAGTTTGGAGATACGGATACGCCACACCCGCGGCCCCGACTCCACGTACTGCCACCCGTAACTACCCGCGTAGTCGGCTTCGAACTCCTCCCGCAGATGCTTCGGGTCGTGGTTGTTCACCAGGACGAAACCGCTTCCGGGCCGCACATGCTCGAAGGCCGCGAAGATCGCCGGGTGCTTGTCGGGCTTCGGCAGTCCACGCACGTCGAGTTCCTGCTCCGCCATATCAGCCTCCAAGTGTTTTGACAGTCCTTGCCTGGATGAACATCACCGTCAGTCGATGCGGGACAACGCCACCCGCGGACACTCGGCGATGGCCTTTTCGCAGCGATCCTGGTACTCGGCCGGGATCGGGTCGAGCAACACGACCGAATAGTCGTCTTCGTCGAGTTCGAACACCTCCGGGGCGTACTTCACGCATATCGCGTTGCCCTCACAGCGATCCCTGTTCACCGCGATGCGCATGGCTCCTCCTGTGTGGTCTCGGGTTGCCCCATGGCGGTCTCATTCCCTGGCGTGCTGGCACACCCAGCCCTCGGGCGTGCGACCGGTCTCGATGAACCGGCTCAGTTCTGCTTTTGTCTGCGCGGGCAGCGCGGTCTCGACATGCGGATAGACGACCGGTTCTTCCTTGGAATTGTGTTGCTGCAGTTGGGCAAGCAACCCAGCGCAGCCGTCTGCCAGGCGCTGCACGTCGGCCGGGGCGGCCAGCAGATCCCTCAGGGCGTCCATCGTGCGCCACATCTCGCCGTGTTCGCGCATCATCACAAAGATGGGCATCACCAGCCCGGCCTCGCGGATCGGCGGAAACATCAACACCTCTTCGAGGTAGATGTGGCGGCGCAGCGCGTCGAGCGCGGTTTCCAGAAGCCGAGGACGGACCTCACCCTCACCGAGGCGATCCACGAACGCCTCGATGCCGGCGTCGATTTCACGGTGCTCACGCTCGAGTGCGATATCCGGCGCCAGGCTGTGCATCGCGCGGTCCTCCTGCCTCGATCAGCTCGAGTGGTCGGCTGGTGCACAGAGTTTATACGAAAGAGATATGTAAAAACTAGACCGATCTTGGTCACAAGTCGCCGGGAATGTGCGGTCGCGGGGTTCGGACGGCCGCAGACGGCAATACTGGTCGCGTGCCCTCCGTCGAGTTCCATCCCGATCTGCGCCGCGTCGCGCGGTATGTGCCCAAACAAGTCTTCACGCCCGTCACGTTCCCGCTCGTCCGGATGGCCACCCGCGTCATGTGGCGCCGGGTGCCCAAGGACATCCAGGCGTTGACCCTGGCCTCCGGTGTCCGGGTGCGGTTGTTCGCCCCGCCTCCCGGCGCCGGGATGGGGGCGGCCCTGTTGTGGATTCACGGCGGGGGCTACATCATCGGCCATGCCGGTCAGGACGACGTGCTGTGCAGGCGATTCGCTCGAGAACTCGGAATCACCGTCGCCTCAGTCGATTACCGGCTGGCGCCGGAGAATCCCTATCCGGCGCCCGTCGAGGACTGCTACTCGGCGCTGACCTGGCTGGCGGAGTTGCCGTCGGTGGACCGCGACAGGGTCGCCATCGGCGGCGCCAGCGCGGGCGGTGGGCTGGCCGCGACGCTGGCGCTGTGGGCCCGCGACCGCGGCGAGGTGTCCCCGGCGGCGCAACTGCTGGCCTATCCGATGCTCGACGACCGCACCATCGGCGGCGGTCTGGACCACCCCGGGCACCGGCTGTGGAATCAGACCTTGAACAAATTCGGGTGGTCGGCCTATCTCGGCGATGCCGATCCGGAGGCGGCGGTGCCTGCGCGTCGCTCCGATCTCAGTGGGCTGCCGCCCGCGTGGATCGGGGTGGGCACCCTGGATCTGTTCCACGACGAGGACCTGGCCTACGCCGAACGGCTGAAGGCCGCCGGGGTGGCCTGCGAGGTCGAGGTGATCAAGGGCGCGTTCCACGGTTTCGACGGGATCGCCCCCAAAGCCACGGTGTCTCAGGACTTCTTCGGTAGTCAGTGCGCGATGCTGCGTCGGGCGCTGGCCCCGGCGGTGGCCTGACCTCTCAGCGGGTCCGCTCGAACACCACCTCGCCCGCCACGACGGTGGCCGCCACCATCGTCGGATCCAGTTCGCGCAGCACCTCTGGTGCCGACGCGCCCAGCACGCACAGGTCGCCCGGCTGCCCCGGCTCGATGCGGCGGGCACGGGCCGGGCTCTCCGGCGCGCCGAAGAACATCGTCACCGCCTCGGCCGCGGCGACTCGCTCGTCGTGACCGAGCACCGCACCGCGCGCGGTCGTACGCGATACCGCCGCCCGCATGGCGG
This sequence comes from Mycolicibacterium sp. XJ1819, assembly GCF_053483675.1. Classification (NCBI taxonomy): domain Bacteria; kingdom Bacillati; phylum Actinomycetota; class Actinomycetes; order Mycobacteriales; family Mycobacteriaceae; genus Mycobacterium; species Mycolicibacterium sp. XJ1819. The sequence goes on from NZ_JBEFST010000002.1 coordinate 335,965, forward strand.
CCCACGGATCGCCCGCGCCGAAGGGCATGTCGGTGGACAGCGCGACCGGCACGCCGCGGCGGAGCAGCGAGGCCAGCCGCCAGAGTTCGTGGTGCTCGGTGGCCGGGATGTCCTCGCGGTACTGGTCTCCGCGCTCGGCGATGAAGTTCGGCTGCGTCACCACGGTGACGCCCGTTTCAGCGAGGTCGGCGACGGTGTCGTCGGGCACCACGGCCGCGTGCTCGATGCGGTCGCGCGGATGCGTGCCCGCCGCCCGCAGCGCAGACAGCGTGACGATCAACTGGGCGGCGGTGACGCAGTGCACGGCAACCGGGACGTCGTCGGTGTGCCGGTCGGCGATCCAGCCGGCGAGCTCGTCGTGGTCGAGATCGGTGTCGTGCAGGATGCGCTTGCCCGGCGTCAGGAAGTGCGGACGCTGTCGCAGCTCACCGCGCCGATGGGCCCGCACCAGCTTGACGATGTCGGTGGCGGCCAGGTCCGGAGTGGCGTCGGTGACGCCGGTGACCCCGAGCGAAGCGAGAACTCGGCTGACGTCGGCCAGCCCGGTTTCGCTGCGCTGCAACGTATCCGACCAACTACGGTCGGCGCTGGGCAGGCGGCCGTCGGGGTGGTCGGCCAGCCCGACCCGTTCCAGCCCGGCGGTGTTCAGCGTCCACAGCACACCACTGCGGTGTTGGATACGCACCGGCACCGGCGGCGAAATCCCGTCGAGCACATGACGGTCGAGGGGCCCAGCGACGGCCTCGTGATAGCCGACTGCCCTGATCCAGCCGTCGGACCCCACCGGCGCGGCCCGCAGTGCGCGGGCGAGGTCTTCGCGGGTGTGTACCTCGGCGGGGCCGACCCGGGTCGAGGTCAGCGCCGCGGCCGCCGACCGCAGATGGACGTGGTGGTCATGCAGGCCGGGGACGACGGTGGTGCCCGAGGCGTCGTAGACCTCTTCACCGGAGTGTGGTGTCAATCGGTCTGTGACAGCGATGATTTCGTTGGAGACGCGGATATCGACGGTGCGGCCGTCGAGCAGGGTGGCCCGCGTGATCAGCATCGGGCGTAACGCCTGTCAGCGATCAACCGTTCGACGGTGGCGTTGTCGGCGCCCAGCGCGGATGCCGCCGCTGACAGTTCTGGGGTGATGCGGCAAAAGCTTTCGTCGGTTCGGGGCAACTCGGCGTAGCCGGCGGCGACAGCGGACATCGACATCTCGATGAGCTCACCACCGCCGCCACGCAACGACTCGCTGACCGCCAGCGCCGCGTGCAGACCCGTCAGCGGGTCGGCGATCGCGTCACCGCAGAACTCCGGCTCGTCGTCGGTGCCACACACCAACCCGCCCGACACCGCGGCGTCGTCGCCGAAGGCCACCCAGTTCGCCCGCCCTCCGTCCGTGCCGTGTCCGGTGATCCGCAACCAGACTCGGCCTTCCCGGGGTTCGATGTTGGTCGGGCCCAGCAGGCGGCGGATCAACGCGGCCGGGCGCGACGACTCGATCACCACGTCGGCGGCCGCCAGCAGCGACCGCAGGCCTGACGGCTCGGCGAAGTCGGCCGCGTAGGACAGCTTGCCGCCGTTCATCCAGTCGAAGAACTCCGGCGGGCCGGCCCTCGCGCCGTCCGGACGGGCGGCGGTCTCGACCTTGACGACGGTGGCGCCGGCGCGGGCCAGCAGTTGTCCGCACAGCGGGCCCGCCCACATCGCCGAGAGGTCGGCCACCAACAGACCGGACGGGTCGCGGCCGGCGGTGGCGGCCCCGAACGGGTAGACGCGTGGCGGCTCGGGGGGTGTCTCCGCCAGCGCGGCGACGGGGAGACCGAGCAGGCGGGCACGTTCGGTGACGTCGGCGCTGTCGTGGGCGGCCACCCAACGCTGCACTTCCGGCCACGGGTCAGCGTCGATGCCGTCGGTCTGGAGCAGCGCCGGGACCGTGTCCACGTCGTCGGGGCGCGACAGCGTCAACGCGCACCACCCGTCGCGGCTGCGCATCAGGCGCGACGCGCCGCCCGCTGACACCGTGCCGCGCGGGGCGATGTCGAGCAGCCCGGCCCGGCCCGCGATGATCTCCTCGGAGTCGACAGCGGTGCCAGTCAGTGCCTGGTAGGCGTCGGCCGTCTGCCGGGCCCGGGTCAGCACCGCGGTGGGCACTACCAACGACGCCATGTCCCCATTGTGCGTTTCCTCCCGGGCGTCAGAACTGCAGGGCGGTGAACCGCCAGTCCAGCACCTGCCGGTCGGGATCACCGACCGCGTAGACCAGCGAGCGAAGGCGCAAGACACCGCCGCGGCCGTCGGGCAACGGCGCGGCGTCTTCGACGTGCAGTTCGCTGTAAAGGGTGTCGCCTTCGTGGACGGGCCCGGTGTGATCGCAGGACTGCCAGCCCAGCACGGTGACGATGTTGGGCAGCAGCCGGGTCACCTGGGCCAGCGCCAGACCGATGGTGTGCCCGCCGTAGACGAGGCGTTCACCGCCGACGCGGGAATCATGGTGGGTGGCAGCGATGTTCAACGTCAGCCTGGCGAGCTCGGGGGCGCCGGTGACGACATCGGCGCTGCTGTGCAGGACCGCACCCGCCAGACCCGCATCGAAGTGGGCGCCCGGCACCTTGGTGCGGTAGGCGTCGGCGTCCCAGTCGGCCGTCGGGTCGGGCGTCGGCGCCTGTTCGGTGCCGATCGTGGACAGGTCGTCGGCGTGGCCGGTGTCGGACGCGCCGTCCCGAAGCGGCAGCATCGCGCAGCGGAAGAAGTCGAGCACCAAGCGGCCGACGCCGTCGACCGTGGTCATCCGCAGGGCCGCAAGGCCGGTCGGTTCACGTCCGGGCCGAGCCGAGTTCTGCTTGAGCCCGACCACCTCGGTGCGGGTGAACAGGGTGTCGCCGATGACCGGGAACCGGTGAAACGTCAGCCCGCGGTAGAAGAGGTTGGCCTTCACCCGTTGGGTGACCAGCGTCGTCTGGCCGATCGCGACATCGCACACCAGCGCCGGATGCGCCAACGGCGCCGTCGCCCCGGTCACCGCCGTCGCGAGTTCACCGTCCAGGGCCATCCGCAACCGATCCCCGACGATCGACTGGTGCACGGCCGCGACGCCGGCGGTCAGCGTCATCGACGGCGCGGTGTCGAATACCTGGCCGAGGCGGAGATCGTCGAAAAATGGGCCGCTCACGGGAGGTCATGTTGGCATTGGGCCGTACAAAGTGTCAATATGGCCGTACTTATGAGTACCGAGAATGCCGAAGAGAAGCTCCTGATCGAGACCGTGCGGGCCTTCGTGGACCGGGAGGTCAAGCCGACGGTGCGGGAGGTCGAGCACGCCAACACCTACCCGGAGGCGTGGATCGAGCAGATGAAACGCATCGGCATCTACGGGCTGGCCGTGCCGGAGGAATACGGCGGCGTGCCGGTGTCGATGCCCTGCTACGTCGAGGTGACCCAGGAACTGGCCCGCGGCTGGATGAGCCTGGCCGGCGCAATGGGCGGCCACACCGTCGTCGCCAAGCTGCTGGACCTGTTCGGCACCGATGAGCAGAAGCAGCGCTACCTGCCGCCGATGGCCACCGGCGAACTGCGCGCCACGATGGCGCTCACCGAACCAGGCGGCGGTTCGGATCTGCAGAACATGTCGACGACGGCGTTGCCCTCCGAGGGCGGCGGGCTGGCGATCAACGGTTCCAAGACCTGGATCTCCAATGCCCGGCGATCCGGCCTGATCGCGCTGCTGTGCAAGACCGATCCCGGCGCCACGCCGCGACACAAGGGCATCTCGGTGGTGCTGGTCGAGCAGGGCACGACGGGCTTGTCGGTGTCGCGCGACCTGCCCAAGCTCGGATACAAGGGTGTCGAGTCGTGTGAGTTGACGTTCGAGGACTGCCGGGTGCCCGCGTCGGCGATTCTGGGCGGCGAACCGGGCAAGGGCTTCGCCCAGATGATGAAAGGCCTTGAGACGGGCCGGATCCAGGTGGCGTCGCGGGCGCTGGGGGTGGCCACCGCGGCGTTGGAGGATGCGCTGGAGTACGCCCAGCAGCGCGAAAGCTTCGGCCAGCCGATCTGGAAGCATCAGGCCGTCGGCCACTATCTGGCCGATATGGCCACCAAGCTGACCGCCGCACGCCAACTCACCCGCTACGCCGCCGAGCGCTACGACAGCGGCGATCGCTGCGACATGGAGGCAGGCATGGCGAAGCTGTTCGCCTCCGAGGTGGCGATGGAGATCGCGCTCAACGCCGTTCGGATTCACGGTGGTTACGGCTACTCCACCGAGTTCGACGTCGAACGCTACTTCCGCGATGCGCCGCTGATGATCGTCGGTGAGGGCACCAACGAGATCCAGCGTAACGTGATCGCCGCCCAACTGGTCGCCCGCGGAGGGCTCTGACGCGAGGGCCAGATGACCAAACCCGCGCCCGCCTATCAGTCGCTACGCGACCGGCTCCGCGACGATATCGTCGCAGGCCGCTACCGCGATGGCATGCGTCTACCCACCGAGACAGAACTCGTTGAAGCACATGGTGTTTCACGGCAGACCGTGCGGCGCGCGTTTCAGGATCTGGTGGCCGAAGGTGTGGTGTACCGGGTGCCGGGACGCGGCACCTACGCCAGTGAGCCGGGGCGGCGGTATCTGCGGCAGCTCGGCTCCATCGAGGATTTGATGAGCCTGTCCGACGACACCACCATGGAGGTGCTGGCCGGGCTGCGCAGGCGGGTGGATCTCGATGCCGCCAGCAGGCTGCGTCTCGACGACGACGTCGTGTACTCGGTGGTGTTCCGCCGCCTGCACGACGGGGTGCCGTTCGTGTCGACGGCCGTACATCTGGTGCCGTCGGTGGCCGCGGCGGTGTTGGGATCTGCGGAGTTGGCAGACGGCGCGGTCGGCCCGCAGACCGTCATCGGCGTGCTCGAGCCGCATCTGGCCGAACCGATCGTCGAAGCGGCCCAGTCGATCACGGTGGCCCCGGCCGACGGCGCGGTCGCCGAGGCGGTCGAGTGCGAAGTCGGTCATCCGATGCTGCGGGTGGACCGCCTGTACTCCGATGCGAGCGGGCGCCCGGTCGAGTTCTCGGTCAGCCACTTTTTGCCCGAGCAGTACACCTACCGGGTCACGCTGCGCCGCTCGGGCTAGCGATTTCGGCGTGTCTGGTTGCGCTGAGCGCGACCTACCACGCCGAAATCACCGGATTTCGTCGATCAGGCCCCAGCTCAGCGCGGTCTGCGGGTCGATGGTGTGGCCGGACAACACCAGATAGGCGGTGCGCCAGCGTCCGATCCGCCGGGTGATGCTCACCGTGCCACCCGCGCCGGGAATCAGGCCCAGGCTCAGCTCCGGCAGGCCCAGCACGGCGTCGGGTCGCGATTGCACCCAGCCGCAGAAGGCAGCCATCTCCAGCCCGCTGCCGAGCACCTGGCCGTGCACCTCGGCGCGGCAGCCGCGGCCGAGCCTGGCAGTGAGTTCGTCGAGCACGAGGGCGGGACTGTGCCGGGTGCGCGCGAGGTGCGCGCTGGCCGGATCGGCGAAGGTACCGAACTCGGCGAGGTCACCGCCGCTGCAGAACGACGGCCCGTTGCCCGACAACACCACCTCGGTCACCGACGGGTCGAGGCGGGCCACCTCCAAGGCTTCCAGCAGCGCGGCGCGGGCATCGGTGGAGAACGCGTTGTGCCGCTGGGGCCGGTTGAACCGCACCCGAAGCGAGTCGCCGACCCGGTCGGCCTGCACGGGGTCGGGTATCTCGACCGGCCGGGCCGGGCCCCGCTGTGTGAGCCAGCGCGCGAACTCCGGACCGGACTGCAGCGTCGAGTACGCCAGCGATTCGGTGACGACGCCACCGAACGCCGCCGCCGCCGGGTCCATGGCGCGCAACACGTCTACGCAGACGGCCGAGGCGTGCGGCCAGCGCCGGCAGCGCTCGCGCAGTTCGTCGAGCGCGTCACCAACGGACGCCACCGGCACGACGCGCCGGTCGTCAACGTCGTCGTCGGCGAGGGTGAACGCCGCGTCGTCGGACGGTCTCCCTACCGCGACGACCACACCCGGCCCGAGTTCGACTGGTTTCACGAATACTTCTCTACCAGCTCCCGCTTGAGCATTTTGCCGGTCTCGGTGCGTGGCAACTGCGTCTCGAATGAGATGGAGCGCGGACACTTGTAGTGCGCCAACCGGTCTCGCAGCCAGACCAGCAGCTCGTCGGCGAACTGATCGGTACCGTCGGCAGGGTCGACGGTCTGCACCACGGCCTTGACCGTCTGACCCATCTCCTCGTCCGGGATGCCGAACACCGCGGCGTCGAGCACCTTCGGGTGGGTGATCAGCAGGTTCTCGGCCTCCTGCGGATAGATGTTCACCCCGCCGGAGATGATCATGTGGTTCTTGCGGTCGGTCAGAAACAGATAGCCGTCCTCGTCGAGGTATCCGACGTCGCCGACCGTCACCCAGCCGTGCTTGTCGCGTGACTCGGCGGTCTTCTTCGGGTCCCCGTGATAGACGAATTCCATTCCGGCCATGTCGAAGTAGATCTGACCGGCCTGACCCGCGGGCAGTTCCTCACCGTCCTCGTCGAGTACGTGTGCGACACCGAGCAGCGGTTTGCCCACCGAGCCGGGGTGTGTCAACCAGTCCTCGGCGGTGATGAAGGTGATGCCGGCGCCCTCGGACGACGAGTAGTACTCGTCGACCTTCGGACCCCACCAGTCGATCATCTGCTTCTTGATGTCGACCGGACACGGCGCCGCCGCGTGCACCACCCGCTTCAGGCTCGACACGTCATACGAATTACGCACGTCCTCAGGAAGTTTGAGCATCCGCACGAACATCGCCGGCACGAACTGGCCGCTGGTGACGCGGTAGCGCTGGATTGCGTCGAGGGCCTGCTCGGGATCGAACTTCTCCATCACCACCGTCGTCACGCCCATCGCCTGGGCGGCCATGGACCACAGGCACGGTGCGGTGTGATAAAGCGGGGCCGGGCTCAGATACACGGAGTCCTCGGTCATCTGGATGGCCATCAGCAGGGCGGACAGCACGTTCGGCGCGTCCGCGGGAGGAACGTGCGGCAACTCGCGCCGAATTCCCTTGGGCCGTCCGGTGGTTCCCGACGAGTACTGCAGCAGGTCGCCTTCGATCTCATCTGAGATGGGGGTAATCGGATGGTGGGCCACACATTCGGGATAGCGCTGCCAGCCGTCCATGTCGTCGTCGGCGATCATCAGCAGGTCCGGCAGCCCGGTGGGCAGATGTTCGGCCAATCCCTCACAGACCTTGCGCATCGCCGCGGATCCGATGATGGCCTTGGCCCCGCTGTTGTCGATGATGTAGGCCGTCTCGGCGGGGGTGAGATGGGTGTTGACGACCGTGTAGTACAGCCCGCATCGGCGCGCGCCCCACATCGCGGCGTGGAGGTGTTCGTTGTTCTCCATCAGGATCGCGACGGTGTCGCCCTCGACCAGGCCGGCCTCCCGGAAAGCGTGGGCCAATCGGTTGGCGCGCGCCTCCATCTCGCCGAACGTCACCACCGTCCCGCTGGGATGAAGAATGGCGGCGGGCTTGTCGGGGTTGGCTACAGCGTGTTCGCGAATCTGCATGTCACGACTTTACGATGCGCCGACTTGACAGGTGTCAAGAGGGTGAGAAGCCGAGCGCGAGCGTGCGGGAACTCCGCAAATCCTGCGGCGTGTCTGCCTCAAACACGCACGCTCGCGCTGACTTGGGCCTGGGGCTCTTACTTGCCTTCGGCTTCGAGGCGGTGCTTGAGGGCGTCGAACTCGTCCTTGATGCCGGTCGGCAGCTTCTCGCCGACGAACTCGAACCACTCCTCGATCAGCGGCAACTCTTCGCGCCACTCGTCGACGTCGACCTCCAGCGCGGCGTCGACGTCGGCGGGATCGACGTCCAGACCGGACAAGTCCAGATCCTTGGCGGTCGGCACGATGCCGATCGGCGTGGTGCGGCCGCCGGCCTTCTGCTCGATGCGGTCGACGATCCACTTCATCACGCGGCTGTTCTCGCCGAAGCCCGGCCACAGGAAACGGCCGTCGTCGCCGCGGCGGAACCAGTTCACGAAGAAGATCTTGGGCATCTTGGACTCGTCGGACTGCTTGCCGATGTCGATCCAGTGCGCGAAGTAGTCGCCGACGTTGTAGCCGAGGAACGGCAGCATCGCCATCGGGTCGCGACGCACGGTGCCGACCTTGCCCTCGGCGGCCGCGGTCTGCTCGGAACCGAGCGTGGCTCCGATGAACACCCCGTGCTGCCAGTCGCGGGCCTGGGTGACCAGCGGGACGGTGGTCTTACGCCGTCCGCCGAACAGGATCGCCGAGATCGGCACGCCCTGCGGGTCGTCCCACTCGGGCGCCAGCGTCGGGCACTGCGAGATCGGGGTGCAGTAGCGCGAGTTCGGGTGTGCGGCCTTCTCGTCGGAGTCCGGCGTCCAGTCGCGGCCCTTCCAGTCGATGAGGTGCTGCGGGTCGCCCTCCAGGCCTTCCCACCAGACGTCCTTGTCGTCGGTCAGCGCGACGTTGGTGAAGACGGTGTTGCCCGCCTCGATGGTCTTCATCGCGTTCGGGTTCGACGACCAGTTGGTGCCGGGCGCGACGCCGAAGAAGCCGAATTCCGGGTTGACCGCGTAGAGCCTGCCGTCCTTGCCGAAGCGCATCCAGGCGATGTCGTCGCCGACGGTCTCGGCCCGCCAGCCGGGCAGGGTGGGCTGCAGCATCGCGAGGTTGGTCTTGCCGCACGCCGACGGGAACGCCGCGGCGACGAAGTACGCCTTGTTCTCCGGGGAGATGAGCTTGAGGATCAGCATGTGCTCGGCGAGCCAGCCCTCGTCATGGGCGATCGCCGAGGCGATGCGCAGCGCGTAGCACTTCTTGCCCAGCAGCGCGTTACCGCCGTAACCCGAGCCGTAGCTCCAGATTTCGCGGGTCTCCGGGAAGTGGGTGATGTACTTGGTGTCGTTGCAAGGCCACGGCACGTCTTTCTGGCCCGGTTCCAGCGGCGCGCCCACGGAGTGCAGCGCCTTGACGAAGAAGCCGTCGTCGCCGATCTTGTCCAGCGCGGCCTTGCCCATCCGGGTCATCGTGCGCATGGAGACGACGACGTACTCGGAGTCGGTGATCTCGACGCCCAGCTTGGGATCCTCGGCGCCCAGCGGTCCCATGCAGAACGGCACCACGTACATGGTGCGCCCGCGCATACAACCGCGGTACAGGTCCGACATCAGACCGCGCATCTCGGCGGGATCCATCCAGTTGTTGGTCGGGCCGGCGTCGATCTCACGTTCGGTGCAGATGAAGGTGCGCGACTCCACGCGCGCCACATCGGACGGGTCCGACAGCGCCAGGTAGGAGTTCGGCTTCTTCTTCTCGTCGAGCTTGGTGAAGGTGCCGGCGGCGACCAGCTGCTCGCACAGCCGCGCGTTCTCCTCGTCGGAGCCGTCGGCAAACACCACGCGGTCCGGTTGGGTGAGCTCGGCGACCTCCTGGACCCAGGCCAGCAGCCCTTTGTGCTTCGTCGGTGCGGTGTCCAGACCCGGAACGGTCGCTGCGGTCATTGAAATCTCCTGTGTACGTTTCTGCCAGGACCTGGGCGCGAAAGCGCAGCCCCGAAGAATTTGGGGCCAGCGCAGACGTCATCCCTCTACCAAGAGGTTAACGTGGGCGACCTGACGGTGGGGAATCGGGAGTGTGTCCGATCACTCACAGGAACGATTCAGATGCCTCGTTCCGGCCGGTGTATCGATTCAGAAGCCGTCCGAGGCCGGCAACTCGTCCAACTCCGCCCGGACCGTGTGCAGTGCCTGCCGCAGGACCGGCACCCGGCGGTCCCTGACCGCGGCCGCGCGGGCGGTCTCGATGGCGTGTGCGCGCAGTTCGGCGTCGAGTTCGGCGACCCGATCCGATGCGGCGGCGCCATCGGTGTCGTCGCGGTGGGCGAGCTCGGAGGTCAGCGCCGTCTCGGCGACGAGTACCCGGGTGGCGACGCGCTCCTCCACCGCTGAGCGCAGCACCGCGGTGGCCTCACCGACCCAGCGGTCCAGCACCGCGCGGTCGTGCAGCAAACCACGCAGGCCCACCACCCACACCGTCAGCCCCAGCCCGACGCCACCACCGACCAGCAGGCCGGCGGCCGTCAGCCCCGGTGCCAGGTCGGCGAACAGGCGGGTGATCACGAGCGCCACGCCGAGCCCGAACCCGGCGCCGAGGATCATCATCAGCTGCGTTTCGTGCCGCCGGGCAGCCAACGCGGGCGTGGGCAGTTCCGGCCGAATCGGAGGTGCGGGGGGCGGCGGTACGGGCAGTTCCAACTCGGTCGCGACGTCGGCCAAGTGCGCGGTGATGCCCTCCTCCACCTCGTCGACCACCTCGCCGACGCGGGTGCGCACCGCCGCTTCGAACGTCGAAAGCCCGCGGCGACTCTGCTGCGCCGCGTCCTCGGCGAGTTCGGCGCGCACCGACGTGCAGCGGTTGCGGGCGAAGTGCGCCAACTGAACTCGCGCCTGCTGGATCTGGCTGCGCAGGGCGATCGTGCGCTCCGTCTTGGCCAACCGCCTGGCGCGGACGATGGCGTCGCGCTTGGTGCGCAGGGCCGCCACCCGCGCCGTGCGGTCGGTGCCCGCGCCGTCGGCGTTATGCCGGTCGATCGTGGCCTGCAGTCGGGTCTCCCACGCGCGCAACCGGTTTCGGCGTCTCATCTCGGGGTCGGCCAACCGCTGGCCCAGCAGCGCCACGAGGTCGTCCAGGATGGGCTCGCCGAGGTCCGGCGCCGCGGCCGCCCCCACCCACGGCACGCGGGCGTAACGCGGCGCGCGGGCGGCGAGCAGGTCCCGGTTGGCGGCCAGCACCTCGTCCCAGTTGCGGTGTGCGTCGATCTTCGCCACCACGCCCACCACCAGGTCGGTATAGTTGGTCGCCGAATCGACAAGCGCACAATCGGATTCGGCCAGCGGTGCGATGGCCGACACGACGAAGACCACCGCGGCCGGCGCACGGCCCGGGCCCAACTCGTCGGCCTCGACGAACGTGTGCTCGGGCATGCGCTGCCGCAACGCCTCGACCAGGCTCGTGGTGCCCGCCAACCACGGGCCGGCCACCAGCACCACGTCCCGCGTCTCGACACCGGGGGCGGTCAGGCTCGGGTCGACGGCGGCCACCACGGCGTCGGCGGCGGCGACCGGGTCGGTCATCGTCGAGTCGGTCACCGGGCCCGCCCGAGCAGTCGCAGCGAACCCCGGCAGATGTCGGCGGCACAACGTCTGTGCAGGTCGTCGACGGGACCGCGGCCGTAGCGGCGCCAGTGCACCGCGCGCCGCAGGTGGCTGCGGCCGTCGTCACTCCGGTCGACCCGCAGGCCCGCATCCTCGACCACGTCGACCGCCGCGGACATCAACGCCAATGCGGCCTCGTCCGAGCACAACATCTGCGCCAAGGTGTCATCGCCGGATTGTGCTGCCAACGCGTGCAATTCGGCAAGCGCATCGGAAAGGCGCCGGTACCGGACCGGCGCACCGGCCGCCTCGATCTGCGCGACGACCGCATCGACGCCGCTGAGTCGGCGCAGCATTGCCTGCTGGGCGACGGCGCCGCTGCCGACCGCCAGGATCGCGTGGGCGATGCCGAACCGGTCCAGGGTGTCGAGCAGACGCCGGCGCACCGTGTGCGACAGCGGGTGCTCGCCGGCCACGAACGCGTCCGCCGACGTCAGATCGGCGGGGTGGTCGACGAGGAACGCCAGCGCATCGGCCAGTTCGTCGTCCAGGTCGGCGACGGCCAGCAGCGCCACCATCGGCACGGTCGGGGCCCCGGTGCGCGTGCGGCAGTCCGCGGCGCGCCGTCGGGCGACCGCCAGCGGGCCGCCGACCCCGAACCCGGTCAGATCCGCCTTGTTGAACACCACCACCGTCGGACCGGGCGCCGAGCGGATCGCCACGCGGTCCTCGGGTTTGAGCACCTCGGCGACGACCACCGCGGTGACATCGGCCGCACCCTGGGTCCCGACCGTCAGTCCGGCCGCGCGCAGTGCCGAGGCCACCGTCGCGCGTCCCACGCCGTCGCGACCGCACACCGCAACGGTCAGCGGCGCGGTCAGCCGCCGGATGATCGGCGTCAACCGTGGATTGCGGCTCTGCTCCGCAAATTGCGTGAGCGCGTCGACGAAAATCTGGCAGCCTTCCTGGAGCCACCCGCGAATGCGACCCCATGGAAATGGTGACACCTTCGCCCACCCGCCGCGAGCAGTTGTCGCCGGGGTTGGGGACGGACCGCCCGGGTGCCGAAGGCAACTGTTGGGTATCAATCTGTACCACGATGCGGGTACTCAGGATGCTATGAGCGACCATGGACGGATGCAGTCGCGCCGGTCCGATGTCGCCGACGTGTCGGCTGAGGACCCCGACACCGCAGGCTGGCATCTTCATCCCCGGGTGACCAGCTTCCGGACCCGACGCACCACGCTGTCCCCCGCCCAGCAGGCGACGTGGGAACGGCGGTGGCCCGAGGTCGGGATGCACGCCCGCGACGCCGACGGGCCGGCCCCGCGCCTGGACACGGATGCCTGGTTCGGGCGGTCGGCGCCGGTGGTGCTGGAGATCGGCTGCGGAGCCGGCACCTCCACGCTGGCGATGGCGCAGGCCGAACCGCATCTGGACGTGGTCGCGGTGGAGGTGTACCGCCGCGGGCTGGCCCAACTGCTGTCCGCGATGGACCGCGAGGGGGTGGACAACATCCGGTTGGTGCGCGGTGACGGCGTCGACGTGCTGGCGCACATGTTCGGGCCGGACACGCTGACCGGGGTGCGGGTGTTCTTCCCCGACCCCTGGCCGAAGGCCCGCCACCACAAACGTCGGCTGCTGCAGCCCGCGACGGTCGCGTTGATCGCCGACCGGTTGCGCCCGGGGGGCGTGTTGCACGTGGCGACCGACCACGCCGGCTACGCCGAGCACATCGCCGAGGTGGGTGACGCCGAACCGCGGTTGCGCCGGGTTGCCCCGGGCGACACGCTCCCGATATCCGTCGAGCGGCCCGTGACCAAATACGAGGACAAGGCGTATCACGCGGGCAGCACCGTCGCCGAATTGCTTTGGGAGAGAAGGCCATGAGCGTCACCGAGGACGTCCAGCAGACAGACCACGCCGACATGATCGAAGCGACGGAGGCAACGGGGGCGACCCCCGCGCCGCCGCCGGTGCCGGCGGCCGAGCCGACCGCGCGGGTGCTGCTGGTGTGGGACGCCCCCAACCTCGACATGGGGCTGGGATCCATCCTCGGTGGCCGGCCGACGGCCGCGCACCGCCCCCGGTTCGACGCGCTGGGCCGCTGGCTGTTGGCACGCACCGCCGAGTTGTCCGCCGCCCACCCCGATCGCACGCTGGAGCCCGAGGCCACCGTGTTCACCAACATCGCCCCCGGTAGCGCCGAAGTGGTCCGGCCATGGGTCGAGGCGTTGCGTAACGTCGGCTTCGCGGTCTTCGCCAAACCGAAGATCGACGAGGACAGTGACGTCGACTCCGACATGCTCGACCACATCGCGCTGCGATACGCAGAAGGCCTGGCCGGGGTGCTGGTGGCCTCCGCCGACGGGCAGGCGTTCAAACAACCGTTGGAGGAGATCGCCCGGGACGGGGTACCCGTGCAGGTGCTCGGATTTCGCGAACATGCGAGCTGGGCGCTAGCGTCGGATACCTTGGAGTTCGTCGACCTGGAGGACATCCCCGGTGTGTTCCGGGATCCGCTACCGCGAATCGGCCTCGATTCGCTGCCTGAGCAGGGGGCTTGGCTGCAACCGTTCCGGCCGTTGTCTTCGCTACTGGCCTCGCGTGCCAACAACTGAACTCGTGCGAGGCCGCCTAGAAACTTTGGAAGTGTAAGGAGCTCAAGTGTTCGCCTGGTGGGGTCGAGCGGTGTACCGATTCCGGTACTCCGTCATCGGCGTCATGGTCGCACTGTGTCTCGGCGGCGGAATCTACGGCATCAGCCTCGGTAACCACGTCACGCAGAGCGGTTTCTATGACGACGGCAGCGAATCGGTCCACGCCTCGGTCACCGCGGACGAGGCCTACGGCCGCGACACCTCCGGGCACATCGTCGGGATCTACACCGCGCCGGACGGCAAAACCGTCGACGACCCGCAATTCCAGAAGAAGATCCTCGACAACCTCGCGCAGGTCCAGGAGGACCACCCCGACGAGATCCTGCGGTCGATCGGCTACTTCAAGAACCCCGACCTGCTCGGCAACATGGCCGACGACGACAAGAAGCACGCCTTCATGTCGATCCAGCTCAAGGGCGACGACGACGACACGATCCTGAAGAACTACCAGCTGGTCAAGGAGGATCTGTACAAGATCGGCGACGAGGGCGTCGACGTGAAGCTGGCCGGCCTGCAGCCGCTGGCCGCCGAGTTGACCGGCACCATCGGCGAAGACCAGCGACGCGCGGAGGTCGCGGCGATCCCGCTGGTGGCGGTGGTGTTGTTCTTCGTGTTCGGCGGCGTCATCGCGGCCTCGCTGCCCGCCATCATCGGCGGTCTGACCATCGCGGGCGCGCTGGGCATCATGCGCCTGATCGCCGAGTTCATCCCCGTGCACTTCTTCGCCCAGCCGGTGGTGACGCTCATGGGCCTGGGCATCGCCGTCGACTACGGACTGTTCATGGTGAGCAGATTCCGCGAGGAACTCGCCGAGGGGTACGACACCGAGGCCGCGGTGCGACGCACGGTGATGACCTCGGGCCGCACCGTCATGTTCTCCGCGGTGATCCTGGTGGCGTCGTCGGTGCCGCTGCTGTTGTTCCCGCAGGGCTTCCTCAAGTCGATCACCTACGCGATCATCGCCTCGGTGATGCTGGCCGCGATTCTGTCGGTCACCGTGCTGGCCGCCGGGCTGGCCATCCTCGGCTCCAACGTCGACGCCCTGGGCGTGCGCACGCTGCTGCGGGTGCCGTTCTTCCGCAACTGGAAGCCGATGCGGGTCTACCTGACCTGGCTGGCCGACAAGATGCAGAAGACCAAGACCCGCGCCGAGGTCGAGAAGGGCTTCTGGGGCAAGCTGGTCAACCGGGTGATGAAGCGGCCGATCGCGTTCGCCGCGCCGATCGTGATCGTGATGATCCTGATGATCATCCCGCTGGGCCAGCTGTCGCTGGGCGGCATCAGCGAGAAATACCTGCCACCGACGAACTCGGTGCGGCTGGCTCAAGAAGAGTTCGACAAGATCTTCCCCGGCTTCCGCACCGAACCGTTGACCATCGTGATGGAACGTGAGGACGGCGAACCGGTCACCGATGCGCAGATCGCCGAGGTGCGCAACAAGGCGATGACGGTGTCGGGCTTCATCGAGCCCGAGGACGACGCGTCGAAGATGTGGCAGGAACGCCCGTATCTCGACGGGGCGTCGAAGAATCCGTCGGTGCGGGTGATCCAGAACGGGCTGGAGAACCGCAACGACGCGGCCAAGAAGATCAACGAGTTGCGGGCGCTGACACCGCCCCGCGGGATCAACGTGTCGGTGGGCGGCACCCCCGCGCTCGAACAGGACAGCATTCACAGCCTGTTCGACAAGCTGCCACTGATGGTCACCATCCTGATCGTCACCACCACGATCCTGATGTTCCTGGCGTTCGGATCGGTGGTGTTGCCGATCAAGGCCGCGGTGATGAGCGCGCTCACGCTCGGCTCGACGATGGGCGTGCTGACGTGGATGTTCGTCGAGGGCCACGGCTCCGGGCTGATGAACTACACGCCGCAGCCGTTGATGGCGCCGATGATCGGGTTGATCATCGCGGTGATCTGGGGTCTGTCGACCGACTACGAGGTGTTCCTGGTGTCACGGATGGTGGAGGCCCGCGAACGCGGGATGTCCACCGCCGAGGCGATCCGGATCGGCACCGCAACGACCGGCCGGTTGATCACCGGCGCCGCGCTGGTGCTGGCCGTGGTCGCGGGCGCGTTCGTGTTCTCCGACCTGGTGATGATGAAGTACCTGGCGTTCGGGTTGTTGATCGCGCTGCTGCTCGACGCCACCGTGGTCCGGATGTTCCTGGTGCCGTCGGTGATGAAGCTGCTCGGCGACGACTGCTGGTGGGCGCCGCGCTGGATGAAGCGCCTGCAGGAGCGACTCGGCCTGGGCGAGACCGAACTGCCCGACGAGCGCAAACGCCCCGCCGTGCGAGAACCCGCGAACCCGGAGGCGTTGGTCGGTGCGGGCGCGGCCCCGCCGGCCGCCCGGCCCCGGCCGCCGCACGACCCGACGCACCCGGGCGTCGAGGGGGCCACGCGGCCAGGGGCGACCACGCGCATCGCCACACCGCAGCGGGTCAGTGGGCCGTCCGGCGCAGGCACGACGCGCATGCCCACCCCGCACACCCCGGCGCCGCCCGACGAGCCGCAGACCACCCGGCTGTCGATGGCCAAGAACGCGGTGCGCAATGCCGTGCAGAACGCCGCGGCCGCCACCCGCCAGGCGGCCAGGCCGCCGTCGCCGCCGCCCCCTCCACGGGAGAACCGCGAGATCGAATCCTGGCTGGGCGAACTGCGCGGCACCGGCGCACCGGCGCCCGCGCGCCCGTCGCCGCCGAACCAGCCGCCGTCGGACGACGCCACCCGCGCCATGCCCGTCGGGGCCCCACCGGCAGGCAACAGAACGCCGCGACCGCCCAGCGCGCCCGCGCCCGGCAACGAGCCGACGACGGCGATACCGACGCCGCGCCAAGACCCGGACGCCACCACCGCCATTCCCACCCCGCCGCGGGATGCCGATCCGGAGGCGACCGAGAAGATCGACACCCGACAGGACGCCGAGGACGAGGAGCGCAAGCGCCGCGGCGGCGGCGTCAGCGCCCAGGATCTGCTGCGCCGCGAGGGCCGGCTCTAGTTCCCGCCGGGCGTGACGTCGTCGGGTTCGGCCTTGAGCACCGGTTCGTCGGCGGCGTCCTGAGCAGCCTCCTCGGCCACCGGGTCGCGAGCCATCAGTACCCGCACCGCGCTGTTGAGGAACGCCACCACGGGCACCGCGAGCAGCGCCCCGATGATGCCCGCCATCAGGCCGCCCGCCGCGATGGCCAGCACCACACCCAGCGGATGGATCGACACCGCCCGCCCCATCACCACCGGTTGCAGCACGTGGCCCTCCAGTTGCTGCACGGCGATGATCAGTCCGAGTGTGATCAGCGCGATGATCCAGCCCTTGGCGATCAGCGCGACGACCACTGCCACGAACCCGGCCACCACGGCACCCACCAGGGGCACGAACGCGCCGAGGAACACCAGCGAAGCCAGCGGAAGCGCCAACGGCACCCCCATGATCGCCAGGCCTGTTCCGATGCCGATCGCGTCGACCAGCGCGACCAGAAACGTCGCCCGCACGTAACCGATCAGCGAGCGGAACCCGGCCCGGCCCGCGTCCTGAACTCGGGCCCGCACGGTCTCCGGGAAGATCTGGGTGACGAACCCGAAGATGTTGCGCCCGCCGTGCAGCAGGAAGATCAGGGTGAACAACACCAGCACGGCACCGGTGAGGATTTCGGTGACGGTGCCCGCCGTCGACAGCGCACCGCTGGTCAGCCGCTCCTGGTTGTTGCGCAGCGCCTCGGCGAACGCGTCTCCCGGCCTGCTGACCTGATCTTCGTTCAGACCCAGCGGCCCGTGCACCAGCCAGGCCTTCACGCCGTCGATGCTGCGGGTCACCTGGTCCACCAGATCCGGTGTGCCCTCGATGAATTGGTTGATGACGAAGGCCAGGATGCCGCCCACCGCCGCCAGGCCGCCCAGCAGCATCAGCGCGACCGCGACACCGCGCGGCACCCGGTTGCGGTCGAGGAAGTCCACGGCCGGTAGCAACAGTGCGGCCAGAATCGTCGCAAGCGCCACCGACACGACGAGCACCTCGAGGGTCTTGATCACCCACAGCAACGTGAGAATCGCGGCGAAGATGACCAGCAGGCGCCACGACCAGGCCGCGGCCTTGCGCACCACCGGGCTCACGGCCTGGTCGTCTGCGGAGAAGGCCTCGGGCATCCCGATAGCGTAACGGCCGAGCCGGCAATGCCCGCTGGTCTCGGGATTTGGCCCCCGACGCTTTACCCTATGGTCGTGTCTCACGACGCCCGCGCCGGCGTGACCCGCGTCCAGCAGCGGCCCGCCCGCGGCAAGTACTGGTGGCTGCGCTGGCTGATCCTCGTCGTCGTGGTGGTGGTGCTCAGCGTCGAACTGGGCCTGGTGTGGGACCAACTGGCCAAGGCGTGGGACAGCCTGTACTCGGCCAACTGGTGGTGGGTGCTGGCCGCGGTGGGCGCGGCGATGATCTCCATGCACTTCTTCGGCGACATCCAGCGCAAGCTGCTGCGCTCGGCCGGGGTACCGGTGCGCGAGTGGCGATCCCAGGCCGCGTTCTACGCGGGCAACTCGCTGAGCACCACGCTGCCCGGCGGCCCGGTGCTGTCGGCGACCTTCATCTACCGCCAGCAGCGCATGTGGGGCGCCACCCCGGTGATCGCGTCGTGGCAGCTGGTGATGTCGGGTGCGCTGCAGGTCATCAGCCTGACGCTGCTCGGGTTGGGCAGCGCGTTCTTTCTGGGCGCCAAGCACAACCCGTTCTCGCTGATCTTCACGTTCGCCGGATTCGTCCTGTTGATCGTGCTGGCGCAGGCGGTGGCGTCGCGCCCGGATCTGCTCGACGGGGTCGGCGTGCGGGTGCTGTCCTGGACGAACTATCTGCGCGCCAAGCCCTCGGAGCACGGGCTGGCCAAGTGGCGCGAGATGCTCGGTCAACTCGAGTCGGTGAAACTGTCCCGCGGCCAGCTCGGGGTGGCGTTCTCCTGGTCGCTCATGACGCTGGTCACCGGCGTGGCCACGCTGCTGTTCGCGTGCTACGGCGCGGGTGGGCGTCCGTCGCTGCTCGGGGTCATCGTCGCCTTCGTCGCGGCCCGCGCGGTCGGGTCGATCCCCCTGATGCCCGGCGGGTTGCTGGTGGTGGAAGCGGTGCTGGTGCCCGGACTGGTGTCGAGCGGGATGACGCTGGCCTCGGCGATCTCCGCGATGCTCATCTACCGGTTGATCAGCTGGATCTACATCGCCGCGATCGGCTGGCTGGTGTTCTTCTTCATGTTCCGCACGGAACGAGACATCGATCCCGACGCCGCACCCCACACCGATCCCGAGCGGAGCTAACACCGATGCCCGTCAACGAGGAGATGCGCCCCGCGCTGTCCGCGCTGCTCACCGACGCCGTCTGCGTGGTGGTGTTCTGCACGATCGGCAGGCGCAGCCACGCCGAGGGCCTGAACCTGGCCGGCATCGCCGAGACGGCGTGGCCGTTTCTGGTGGGCGCCGCGGCGGGCTGGCTGGTCTCCCGCGGCTGGCGAGCGCCGATCGCGGTGGTGCCCACCGGGGTGTCGGTATGGGTGTGCACGATCGTGGTGGGAATGCTGCTGCGCGCGCTGACCTCGGCCGGCGTTGCCGCGAGTTTCATTGTGGTGGCGTCGCTTTCGACTGCGCTGCTGCTACTGGGCTGGCGAGTCCTGGCCGCGCTGCTGACCCGCGGCTGACACCGTGAGAGTGGCGCGCAAGCCACCCAGCGGACCGTCGGAGAGCTCGATGCGGCCACCGTGCAGCCTCGCCTGCTGCGACACCAGGGCCAGGCCCAGCCCCGAACCGCCCGCGACCGCGGTGCTGCCCCGCGAGAACCGGCCCAGAACCGCGCTGTGCTCCTCTGCGGGCAGTCCGCGCCCGTCGTCGTCCACCACGATCGTCACCGTGTCACCGGCGCGGTGTGCGGCGAGCACGACGTGCGTCGCCGCCCCGTGGGTCACCGCGTTGCGGACCAGGTTGTCCACCGCCAGCCGCAACCCGCTGGGCCAGCCCCAGATCGAGCCCAGATCGTCGGCGGCGCGCACCTCGATCTCGACGGCGGCGGCCGCGGGCCGGTTCTCCCTGGCGACGCGGTCCAGCATGTCGGTGATGTCGATGGGCTCCCGGTCCTCGGCCTGCGCCAGTTGACCGGAGGCCAATTGCCCCAACGCGGTGATGATCGCCTCCACCCGGCGCTGCGCGCGCGACAGGTCGGCCACCACCTCCGCCCTCTCCTCGGCGGGCAGGTCGTGGATGCGCAGGGTGTCCAGGTCGGCGCGCATCGCGGTGAGCGGGGTGCGCAGTTCGTGGGCGGCGTTGGCGGCGAAATCCTGGGCGGCCTGCAACGAGTTGTTGGTGGCCCGCTGCGCGTCGGCGAGCCGCCTCAGCATCCCCGACATCGCCTCGGACAGGTCCTCGGCCTCGCGTGCCCCGCGCACCGTGGGCATCCGGTCGCTGCCCTCGCCCAACCGCTCGGTGTGTTCGGTCAGTCTGCGCAGCGGCCGGATCGCGGGTCCGGCCAGCAGCCACCCCACCACCGCGGCGATCAGCACCGTCGCCGCACCGGCCGCGACGTAGAGCGGAATCTTGGCCCGGCTCAACAGGATTCCGTCGGCCCGGATACCCAGCGACATCAACACGCCGCCCTGCTGTTCGAGACGAGTCGTGCGGACCCGGTACTCGACCCCGTTGACTTCCACGGTCTCGGTGCCGGGCGGCAGTCGCGGCAACTGGAAGCCGCGCTGGAACACCACCTGGCCGGTGGACTCCGAGCGGCCCGTGGTGAGCACGCCGCGTCGCGGATCGGACAGTTGCTCGGGGAACATGCTGGCGTCGATGATCGCGTCGAGCCGCCGATCCAGTTGCGCCGCATCGTTGTTGGCCAGGACCACCGAGGTGGCGACGGTGAACACCGCGACGACGGCCGCCGCGGCGGTTGCGGCGGCGACAGCGACCCGGGTGCGCAACGACGCGGACCGCAGAAAACGCGGCGCCTTCACCCGCTAGGTCTCGTCTCGCAGCACGTAGCCGATCCCGCGCACGGTGTGAATGACCCGCGGTTTGCCGTCGCCCTCGATCTTGCGGCGCAGATACGAGATGAAGACGTCGGCGACGTTGGTGTCGACGTCGAAGTCGTAGCCCCACACCAGTTCCAGCAGCCGCGCCCTGCTGAGTACCACGCCGGCGTGCTCGGCCAACACGGCGAGCAGGTCGAATTCCCGCTTGGTCAGATCGACCCGCTCGCCCCTGACGAACACCAGCCGACGGGCGGCGTCGATGGTCAACGGACCGACCGTCACGGTGTCGGACCGGCCGTCGGCGTGACTCGCCCTGCGGAGCAGCGCGTGCAACCGGGCCACCAGTTCGCCCAGGTCGAACGGTTTGGTCAGGTAATCGTCGGCGCCGGCCTCCAGGCCCGCGATCCGGTCGTTGACGGTGTCGCGGGCCGACAGCACACAGATGGGGATGTCGTTGCCCAGTGCCCGCAGCGCGGTCACCACCGCGACGCCGTCCAACTCCGGCATCTGCACGTCGAGCACCAACGCGTCGTGCGACTCGCTGGACAGCAGGCGCAGCGCCTCTTTACCGCTGGCCGCGACCCGAACGTCGAACCCCGAGTGACGCAGTCCACGCGCGACCGAGGTCCGTACGTCCGGGTCGTCGTCGACCATCAGCACGGTGCGCCCCCCGCCTTCCGGATCCGCGGGCGGCCCAGCCGGCACGGGAATTAGGGAGTGTCAGCGATGCCGTCGCCGTTGACGTCGCCGCACCGGTTCTTGATGTCGACCAACGGCTGGCGGATGCCGGTCAGGTCAGCCTTCACGTCAGGATGGGCGTCCAGGTAGGCCTGCACGTCGCCGCGCACCTCGTCGCGGGGCCTGCCCTCGAGGCTGGTGAAGAACCAGTTCACCTCGGGGTGGGTGAACAGGTATGCCGACGTGGCCGCCGAGACACCCGACGCCACACCTGCCAAATCGGCCGCGGTGCAGTTGGGCGGCGCGTCGGCCGCTGCCAGTGGCATGGCACCAAACAACATTGCTCCGGCGATCGCGCCGGTGCCGACCGCGCCAGCTACCGCTCGTCGCGCAGTTCGGGCCGAGAGCATCATGGACAAGCTCCTTCGTCGCAAGTGATGAGGCCGGTCCCAAGGGCGGTTACCGACACCAAAAGCTAAGCAGATCGCGGGCCGACTTTCCTGCCTTGCGGGAGAACCGGTTGCGAGAAAGTCCGAAACCGCAGCTTGTGGCCTTACCTGCGCGGGCTCACGCGTCGCCGACGGTTACGGCAAACCGGCGATCGCGGGACCGGGAAGCCGGCCTGCGCCCTGCGGCAGCGACGAAGCCGGTGCCGACTGCGCGGCGCCGATCGCACCGTCGACGCCGACCGTCTGCGCGGTGGGCAGACCGCCTGGCAAACCCGTCGGGACCCCGCCGCTCTGCTGTGCGGCCTGCATCAGACCCATGATCTGAGGCAGGGTGACCGGCAGCTTGCACCGACCGGAGAGGTTGGTCAGAGGCTGCTGCAGCTTCTGCATGTCCTTGGCCACCTGTGGGTTGGCATCGAAGTACGCCTTGAGGGCCACCACCGACTGCGGGCCGCCCTGCTGTTGGGCGATCGCGCTCAGCGCGTGGTTGGTCTTCGGATCGGACTCCAGATAGCTGCCCATCGACGTGGCCACCGAACCGATCGTCTTGGCCACCTCGCTGGCGGCGCACGGGTCCGGGGCGGCCGTCGCCGACGGGGTCAGAGGCATCGAAGGTGTCGCCGGTAGGGCCATCGCGGCCACCGCGACGCCTCCCACGGCCGACGCAGCGAACACGGCGAGCCGGCATCGGCGCAGCGTCTTGTACGTGGGTCTCATCGCGCACTCCTCAACGTTGCGAACGCCTCAGATGAATTTCACGTTCGCGATCGGCGGCAATACGCCGCGACTGGGTCCCCGACCGAACTTGGCCGACTGGGCCAGCGCACATACTGCCATCCGGCCCGCGGCCCGTGCCAATCCTGCCGAGCAAACACCGGCGTCAATATCGGGGCGGCGGCTGGGTTAGAGCTACTTAAGGCGTTGCTGGCAGGTTCCTCTGGCGCGGTCGCCATACCACATCCCGTAGTACGCTCACGTACGAAACGCCGGGGAGAAACGCCGAGGAGAAAGCGGGGAGTTCACCATCCAGCAGTACATGATGCGCTTGAGTGGCTACCTGCGCAGATATCGCTGGGCGGTGTTCGCTGTGTGGCTTCTCCTGCTGGTGCCCTCCATCTATCTCGCGATGAACCAGTCCGGTCACCTCACCGGCGGCGGATTCGAGGTCGAGGGCTCGCAGTCGTTACGCGTCCAGCGCGAGCTGGAACAACATTTCCCCGATCAGGGTGCGTCGCCGTTGGCGTTGGTGGCGGCTCCCCGCGCGGACGCCTCGTTTGACGACATGAACGTCGCGGTGGCGCACCTGCAACGCATCGCGGCCGAAGTGCCCAGCGTCAAGGAGGTGCCCAACCCGCAGCAACCGGCGCCGCAGCCCGACCGGCCCTACGTCATCACCCTGCAGCTGGACTTCGACAACACCGGCGCGGTCGACGTCGCCAGGCAGCTGCGCAGCAAGGTCGGCATCGACGGCGAGGAACCCGGCCAGATCGAGAACGGCAAGGTCAAGCTCTACGTCATCGGGCAGGGCGCGCTGGGCGCCGCGGCCACGCTGGCCACCAAGCACGACATCGCCCAAGCCGAGCGGTGGAACCTGCCGATCGTCCTGATCGTGCTGCTCGCGGTGTTCGGGTCGCTGGCGGCGGCCGCGATGCCACTGCTGCTGGGCATCTGCACGGTCGCGGTGACGATGGGGCTGGTCTACCTGTTGTCGATGGTCGCCTCGATGTCGGTGTTCGCGACCTCCACCGTGTCGATGTTCGGCATCGCGGTGGCCATCGACTACTCCCTGTTCATCCTGATGCGGTTCCGGGAGGAACTGCGCGCCGGTCGAGACGCCGACGAGGCCGCCGACGCCGCGATGGCCACCTCCGGGCTCGCGGTGGTGTTGTCGGGGCTGACCGTGATCGCCTCGGTGACCGGGATCTATCTGATCCAGACCCCGGTGCTGACGTCGATGGCCACCGGCGCCATCCTCGCGGTCGCGGTGGCGGTGCTGACGTCGACCACCCTGATCCCCGCCGTGCTCGCGACGTTCGGTCGGGCGGCGGCCAAGCGCTCGTCGTACCTGCACTGGTCGCGTCGGCCCGAGACCACCCAGTCGCGGTTCTGGACCCGCTGGACCGGATGGGTGATGCGGCGGCCGTGGCTGTCGGCGCTGGCGGCGTCCGCGGTGTTGCTCACGCTGGCCGCACCGGCATTTTCCATGGCGCTGGGCAACAGCATGCAGCGGCAGTTCGAACCCACCCACGAGATCCGCGGCGGGGTCAACTCGGCCGCCGAGGCGCTGGGTCCCGGTGCGCTGGGGCCGGTGCGGGTGTTGGTGTCGTTCCCCGACGGCAACGCGGCCTCGGCACCGGTCAAGGAACCGCTACTGGACTCGATCCGGCAGCGGATGGCGCAGGGCCCCAACGTGATATCGGTGACGCCGCCGGTGTTCGGCGACGACTACCGCCATACCCTGCTGTCCGCGGTGTTGTCGGTGGACCCCGAGGACCTGGCGGCCCGCGACACCGTCCGATGGATGCGGGCGGAACTGCCGCAGGTGCCCGGACTCGACGATGTGCGCATCGACGTCGGCGGCCCGACCGCCCTGATCAAGGACTTCGACGATCGGGTGTCGGCCACCCAGCCGCTGGTGTTCGTGTTCGTCGCGTTGATCGCCTTCGTCATGCTCCTGATCGCGATCCGGTCGGTGGTGCTGGCGCTCAAGGGCGTCCTGATGACGGTGCTGTCGGTGGCGGCCGCCTACGGCAGCCTGGTGGTGGTCTTCCAGTGGGGCTGGCTGGAAGCCCTGGGCTTCGAACGAATCTCGTCGCTGGACAGCACGATTCCGCCACTGGTTCTGGCGCTGACCTTCGGGCTGTCGATGGACTACGAGATCTTTTTGCTGACCCGAATCCGCGAACGGTTCCTGCAGACGCAGAACACCCGCGACGCCGTCGCCTACGGCGTCAGCACCAGCGCCCGCACCATCACCAGCGCCGCGCTGATCATGATCGCGGTGTTCACCGGGTTCGCGTTCGCGGGCATGCCGCTGGTCGCGCAGCTCGGGGTGGCCTGCGCGGTGGCGATCGCCGTGGATGCGACGATCGTGCGGCTGGTGCTGGTGCCGTCGTTGATGGCGATCTTCGACCAATGGAACTGGTGGCTGCCACACTGGCTGGCGCGGATCCTGCCGTCGGTGGACTTCGAGAAGCCGCTGCCGAAGAACCAGACGTCCGACCTGGTCATCATTCCCGACGACCTGTCGTCGATCGGGCCCACCGGCGCGGAGCTGCGGACGGTGGTGAAATCCGCGGCGAAGTTGAAAACCCTTGCACCGCAGTCTGTCACCGTTGCCGACCCGCTCGCGTTCAGTGGCTGCCTGCCCGCCGAACGGGAGTGCGCTGTCCGCAACGGCAGTACCCGCAACGGCGGCACCGCGACGGTGACCCGAGCGCCGCTGCATCCGGTGACGATGTGGCGGGGCCGGTTGGCGGTCGCGCTGGACGCGCTGCAGACCGAGAGCTACGAGCCGGTGCCGCTGGAGCGCTGCAGTCCGGTGGAGACCGCCAACGTCCAACTGCCCACCGGCGACAGGTTGCAGATCCCGACGGGCGCCGAGACCCTCCGGATGAAGAGCTACCTGATCTTGAACCGCAACAGCTCACGCGACTATGCCGATTTTGCCGATCTGGTCGAGGCGATGGAGACTCATACCGCCGCGGTCGTACTCGCCGGAATGGACCGGTACTACTGTGGAGACCACACGAGAAGGCAATGGGTTGCCACCCAGTTGGTTCGCCGACTGGCCGATCCTCAACCGTCAGACGAGCACGACATCAGGATGTCGGGCCCGGACGCGGAGGCCGACTGGGCCAAGGTGAGGGAGCGCTGCCTGTCGGTGGCGGTGGCGATGCTGGAGGAGGCGAGGTGACGGTGAGTCCCGAGATCCGGGATGCCCGCCGCCGCGAACCCGGCCCCGAACGCCAGACCCCGGCGCGCAGGCCGGTCGGTGATGACCGACCGGTGGAGTTCTGGCCCACCGCGGCGATCCGGGCCGCGCTGGAAACCGACGATCTGGCCGTCTGGCAGCGCATCGTCGCCGCGATCAAGCGTGATCCGTTCGGCCGGACCGCACGCCAGGTCGAAGAGGTCCTGCAGACCGTCCGGCCCTACGGGGTGTCCAAGGCACTGGCCGAGGTGCTCGCCCGCACCCGCGAACATATGGAGGCCAACGAGCGCGCCGAGGTGGCCCACCACATCCACACGCTGATGGACCGGTCCGGCCTGGGGCCGCAGGAGTTCGCGTCCCGCATCGGCGTGGCCCCCGAGGACTTCGCCTCCTACCTTTCCGGGCAGACCAGTCCGGCCGCGTCGCTGATGGTCCGGATGCGAAACCTCTCCGAGCGCTTCGCCAAGATGCGCGCCCAGCGCCGTGACGAGAGGGACTGACCGGTGTCGACCGACATCGACCGAATTCTGGGCGAGACCCGCAGCGTCGCCGTCGTCGGCATCTCGAACAATCCGGCCCGGCCCAGTTACGAGGTGTGGCAGTACCTGAGGGCGCACAGCGACTACGACCTGTACCTGGTCAACCCGACCCTCGACGAGATCGACGGCGTGCGTGTCTACCCATCGCTGGCGCAGCTGCCGATGGTGCCCGATCTCGTCGACGTGTTCCGCCGCCGCGAACATCTGCCCGACGTGCTGGCCGACACCATCGCCGTCGGCGCGAAAACCCTCTGGCTGCAACAGGGGCTGTGGCACGACGATGTCGCCCGTGACGGTGCGGCTGCCGGTCTGCAGGTGGTGATGGACCGCTGCCTGAAGGTGGAGTTCGCCCGGCTGCGCGGCTAGCGATTCGTGTGCATTCAGGAGCGCTCAGCGCAACAAAACGCACACAAAACGCGGCTAGCGCGAGTGGATCGGCGACACGTCGTCCACCAACCAGCGGCCGTCGTGTTTGGACAGCTGCACCCGCAGCGCGAGCACGGCGGTGTCGGGCGCCGCGCCGGGCCGGTTCTGGGTGGCGTGCAGGATCACCGCCACGCTGGCCGCGGCCGGGCCGATGGCCTCCACCCCGGCCGATACCGTGCTGGCCTGCGCCGAGACATTGCGGCTCGTCAGATCCTTTGCCACCGTGGTGAATTCGTTCTTGAACGCCTCGGCGCTGTCCGGCGACATCATCGCCACCGCGCGATCGATCGACGCGGTCGGACTCTGCGGGGTGAACGTCGCGGAGGCCTCCGAGATGCTGCTGGCGATGCCGACCACTTCGGCGGTGTCGTTGCGTAGGTTGCGATCGGGCACCGTCCAATTGACGTAGCCGACCGCCACCGCGGCCACCACGGCGCCGGCGGCGACCGCGACCACGGCCAGCCGCAGCCCGGGCCCGTCGTCGTCGGTGCCCAGGGTCACCCCGTCCCGGCGCGCCAGCACCACGTTGACGATCACGCCCTGCACGATCAGCACACACAGCACCGAGCAGACCGACACCCACCACAGCGGCCACGCCAATGCGACCCCGATGTAGACCAGCGCGGCGATCGCGGCCAGCGGGGGCGCCACGTCGAATGCCGCCACACGCCAGGCGTTTCTCATCGGATCGGCTCCAGCCGGGAGATCATCAGCTTGCCGTCCACGTCGGACACGTCGAGCCGCAACGTCCAGCGCACGGTCTGCGGTGTGTCCCCGCCGACGTTCTCGCTGATCGACGTCGCGACCACCATCACGGTGTCGGTACGCGATGCGAACTCCGCCAGCTCGGGCGGCTGCTGTTGCGGCGCCCCGTTCGGGCCGGCCTGGGGGCGGTACAGGGTCTCCACCGCGACCGAGTCGATCTGGCCGGTGGTGCGCGCCTGCAGCTTCTGCACGAGCTGGCGGTAGGGCTTCACCGCGGCCTCGAAGTCGGCGTTGAGCTGCCCGACGGTGCCCTCGTGCAGTTTGACCATGCTGGCCTCGACGGTGTCCTTGTTCATGTTGATCAGCACGTTGGTCCAGTCCGCGGCGGTCTGCATGGCGCGGGCCCGGTACTGCAGTTCCTCGACGTCGGCGCGGTGGTGCGACCAGATGAGGGTGGCCAGCGCGACCGCGGCCACCGCGATCACCGCCAGCACCGTCGAGCCGATCCCGTAGCTGGTCAAGACGCGGCCGTGGCCGGTCGGGGTGGACTCGTCCTCGGGCATGCGCGTGAGGGTACCTGGCCTCGTCGGCCCGGCGGCTGCGCCCGGTTCTGGCACCCTGGAGGGGTGACGGTACAAGATGTTCGCGGCCAGACGGCTCAGACGGCCAGGTCCGGTATCGACCTGAGCTACGTCGACCCCGAGGTCCGCCCCCAAGACGATCTGTTCGGCCACGTCAACGGTCGTTGGCTGGACGAGTACGAGATGCCTGCCGACCGCGCGACCGACGGTGCGTTCCGGCTGCTCTACGACCGCGCCGAGGAGCAGGTGCGCAACCTCATCGTGGAGGCCAGCGAGAAGGCCGCGGCGTCGGGCGCCCCGCACGGCACCGACGAGCAGCGCATCGGCGATCTCTATTCGAGCTTCATGGACGAGCAGACGGTCGCCGAGCGCGGTGTGCAACCGCTGCTCGACGAACTGGCCACCATCGATTCGGCCACCGACCTGACCGCGTTGGCCGGGGTGCTGGGCGCGTTGCAGCGCACCGGCGTCGGCGGCGCCACGGGTGTCTACGTCAACACCGACGCCAAGGACTCGACTCGCTACCTGCTGCACATGAGCCAGTCCGGGCTGGGTCTGCCCGACGAGTCCTACTACCGCGATGCGCGGCACGCCGAGATCCTGGCGGCCTACCCCGACCACATCGCGGCGATGTTCACCCTCGTCTACGGCCCGGGCGAGCACGCCGCGACCGCGGCCAGGATCGTCGCACTGGAGACCGCGTTGGCCGCGGCGCACTGGGACGTCGTCAAACGCCGCGACGCCGACCTGTCCTACAACCTGCGCACCTTCGCCGACCTGCCGGCGCAGGCCCAGGGCTTCGACTGGGCCGGCTGGCTCACGGCGCTGGGCACCACCGCTGAACAAGCCGCCGAACTGGTGGTGCGCCAACCCGACTACCTCACGGCGTTCGCCTCGCAGTGGTCGGGCGAGTCGGGCTTCGGCCTCGACGACTGGAAGGCCTGGCTGCGCTGGCGGCTGATCAGGGCGCGCGCGTTCCTGCTGACCGACGACCTGGTGGCCGAGGAGTTCGAGTTCTATGGCCGCAGGCTCTCGGGCACCGAGCAGATCCGTGACCGCTGGAAGCGCGCGGTGTCGTTGGTCGAGAACCTGATGGGCGACGCGGTCGGCAGGCTCTATGTCGAGCGGCATTTCCCACCGCATGCCAAATCGCGGATGGACGAGTTGGTGGCGAACCTGCGCGAGGCCTACCGGGTCAGCATCAACTCACTGGAGTGGATGACCCCGCAGACTCGGCAGAAGGCGCTGGCCAAGCTGGACAGGTTCACCGCGAAG
This sequence comes from Mycolicibacterium sp. XJ1819, assembly GCF_053483675.1. Taxonomy (NCBI): domain Bacteria; kingdom Bacillati; phylum Actinomycetota; class Actinomycetes; order Mycobacteriales; family Mycobacteriaceae; genus Mycobacterium; species Mycolicibacterium sp. XJ1819. The sequence continues at coordinate 365,390 of NZ_JBEFST010000002.1, forward strand.
ATCGGTTACCCGGCCAAGTGGCGGGACTATTCTGCGCTGGTCATCGAGCGCGACGACCTGTACGGAAACTACCTGCGGGGCTATCAGGTGGGCTACGACCGTGAGCTGGCCAAGCTCGGCGGGCCCGTCGACCGCGACGAGTGGTTCATGACGCCGCAGACCGTCAACGCCTACTACAACCCCGGGATGAACGAGATCGTCTTCCCGGCAGCGATTCTGCAGCCGCCGTTCTTCGACGCCGACGCCGACGACGCGGCCAACTACGGCGGTATCGGCGCGGTCATCGGCCACGAGATCGGGCACGGCTTCGACGACCAGGGGTCCAAATACGACGGCGACGGAAACCTGGTGGACTGGTGGACCGATGAGGACCGCGCCGAGTTCGGCACCCGCACAGAGGCGCTGATCGAACAGTACGAGCAGTATGTACCGCGGGAACTAGGAAACGGCCACTCCCCTGTCCCGCATGTCAACGGCGCCTTCACCGTCGGCGAGAACATCGGCGACCTCGGCGGGCTCTCCATCGCGCTGCTGGCCTATCAGCTGTCGCTCAACGGCAAGGAGGCTCCGGTGATCGACGGACTCACCGGTGTGCAGCGGGTGTTCTTCGGCTGGGCACAGGTGTGGCGCACGAAATCGCGTGACGCCGAGGCCATCCGGCGCCTCGCAGTCGACCCGCACTCACCGCCGGAGTTCCGGTGCAACGGCGTCATCCGCAACATGGACGCGTTCTACGAGGAGTTCGACGTCAGCGAGGACGACGCGCTGTATCTGGAGCCGGAGCGACGGGTGCGCATCTGGAATTGAGAGGCTCGACGAATCCCCTGATGCAGTAATGTCGTCCGTAAGGTGATGACGACGTAGGAAGCCGGTGGAAATCCGGCGCGGTCCCGCCACTGTCATCGGGGAGCGACCCTCAACAAGCCACGGCCAGCGGGCTGGAAGGCGAGGCGAGCAGCGATCCGAAAGCCAGGACACTCGTGTCATCACGTCCTGCTACCCGGGGCGGTGCACCCCGAGAGAGCTGAATATGTCACGTCCTGCAATGGTGGGACCCGACCGAGCCGGGCGAAACGCTCCCGTCGATGCGACGCGAATTCTGGCCGAGATCTCCACCGTCAGCCCATATTTCGCGGTGAGCTGCGGAGCGGTCAGCGACGACAGCTGGTATCCGGTTCATCGGCTGTACACCGATACCGAGCTGCTCACGGCGATCGTCGGACGCGTTCAGTCCCGGATCGGCACCGACGAACGTCGCGTCGCGGTTTCGACGTTCCAGCTCGGCCTGGCCGCGCGTCTCTGGTCGATCGGTCTCGGCGCACTCATTCGGCACGGGGTGTTGCCCGACCTCGACGCCGAGCAATTGTTGTTTTCTGAGACCGCCGGTCGGATCCGGCTGCACATCGAAAAGCCCGTCGCCTGGCAGGGCGACGGTCTGGAAACGCTGCTGGCGAACCAGGTTCTCGACGGGCATCTGGCCGTGCTCACCGCGGCGTTGCACCGACTCGGGCCCATTTCGGCCCGGCTGCTGCGTGGCAACGCCGCGTCTGCGCTGCTCAGCGCCGCTCGGGTGATCGACCGCGCAACGACATCCGACCCTGCCGAACAACTGGCCCGGCGTTTGTGTGCCGACGAAAGGCTTGATGGCGAAGTGATTTTCAACGGGGCAGGCTACCGTCGCACCAGTTGTTGTCTGTACTACCGCACTCCGGGCGGCGGCGTCTGCGGTGACTGCGTGTTCATCACCAAACCCGGCCCGAAGCCGCGTCCAGGCACCGAGAAGCCGACTCGGTGACCGTCAGAACATCTGCCAGTCCGACGCACCGTCGGGCTGGTTGTAGGTGTCGCCACCGGTGTTCTTGATCACCACCGGGTCCCCGCTGCCGAAGTTGTCGTAGAACCACTTCGCGTCCTCGGGGCTCAGGTTGATACACCCGTGGCTGACATTGCTGTTGCCCTGAGCGCCGACCGACCAGGGCGCGCTGTGCACGAAGATGCCTTGGTTGTCGATTCGGACGGCGTCTTTGACCTTCAGTTTGTACCCCTCGTCATCGTCGACGGGGACGCCGTAGGTCGACGAGTCCATCACGATGTCGGCGAACTTCTCCAGCACGTAGTACGTGCCGTTGCGGGTTTCGTAGCCCTTCTTACCCATCGACACCGGGAAGGTCTTGATCAACTTCCCGTCGCGCATGATCTCCATCTGCTTGGTGGAGTCGTCGATGGTGGCCACCAGCTGCTCGGGGACGCTGAAGCTCGATTTGGTGCCGCCGGCGTCGATATGGACGACGGTGCCTGCAGGCCAGAAGTCCTGGGGACGCCACCGCAGTTGGGTGTCGCTGGTCCAGTAGAACCTGCCGGGCACGGGCGGGTTGGACGTGATGTGCACAGCGTCCTGGGCCATCTGGCGGTCCGCGATCGGCCGCTGGAAGTTGATGTAGATCGGCTTGGCAGCCCCGACGATGGAGCCGTTGACCGGGTTGAAGCTCGGCGGCGCGAACACCGGCTGACCGGTGTACGGCAGTGGGTTCTGCCCGGCCGGCGTGCCCTCGGGAATCTGCTGCGGCGGGGCGAACGGGTTCGCCGGAAGGAACGGGTTCGGGGCGGGCGCCGCGGCCGGCGCCAACGGATCCGCGGGTGCGGGCGGCGGCGGTAGGAACGGGTTGGGCGCCGGGGCCGGCGCCGCGGCCGGGTCGACCGGCGCGGGCGGTGGCGGCGGTGGCAGCCCCGGCTGGGCCAGGGCGGACGGTGCAGCCAGCACCAGTCCCCCGAGCAGCCCGACCGTGGCAAATACGGTGAGCAGTCGCCTCGTCATCGGCAGCCGCATACATGACCTCCCAGTCGCACAGGCTTCGTCTCAGTGTGGCATAGCGTCCGGACCGGGCATCGCCACCAGGGCGTACCCGGATCGGCGATCAGCACCGGCGTGCGGGCGTTGACCTGCCCGTTTTCATCGCCTTTTCATCGTCGCGCGGTGGCCGGGCGTTACGAGCGGACCAGCCTCGCGATCGCGGCCGATGCCTCGGAGAGCTTCGCGTCGGCCTCGTCGCCGCCCTTGGCGACGGCGTGGCTCACACAGTGGCCGAGGTGCTCGTCGAGCAGACCGAGCGCGACGGACTGCAACGCACTGTTGACGGCGCTGATCTGGGTGAGCACGTCGATGCAGTACTTGTCCTCGTCGATCATCTTGGCGATGCCGCGGACCTGACCCTCGATCCGGCGTAGCCGCTTGGCGTAGTTGTCCTTCTGCGGCGAGTAGCCGTGCCTGGCGATGGACTCGGTCGCGCCGGTGTGGTCAACCATTCGGACCGCCCTCCAACATCTGGTTCATCTGCTCGATCTCGGCCTGCTGGGTGTCGATGATCGTCTGGGCGAGCCGTTTCGCATCGACGTTCTGGCCGTTGGCGATCTCGGCCGCAGCCATCTCGACGGCTCCCTCGTGGTGGCTGATCATCGACTGCAGCCACAGCGTGTCGAATTCGGCGCCGCTGAGCGAGCGCAGTTTCTCCATGGTCGCGTCGTCGACCATGCCTGCCATCTCACCGTGGCCTCCGTGGTCGGATCCGGCAGTCCCGTCGTCCGGGTTTTCGTTCCACTGCACCAGGAACACCTTCATCGCGTTGATCTCGGGCTGCTGAGCTGTCGAGATCTGCTCGGCCAGCGAGATCAGTTCGGGGTCGGTGGAGCGCTCGGGCACCAGCGCCGACAGTTCCACGGCCTGCTCGTGGTGCGGGATCATGTTCGTCGCGAACGCGATGTCGTCGGCGTTGTAACCAGCGGGTTCACCGGTGATGACGGGTTCGTCGCCCTGCTCGTGGTCGGTGTGCTCGGTCGCCGTGCTGCTGCACGACGACAGGGCCAGGGCAAGGAACAGAACGCTCACGGCGGCGGCGATGCGAGTAATCAAAGACGGCATGGCGGCCAGAGTACCGGATACCCTACCGGGGTATCTATATTGGTTTGGTCTGCGGTAATCGCCGCGGGCATACTGTTTGCCATGCCCTCAGGTCCAGATATCAAGCCCCGCAGCCGCGACGTCACCGACGGTCTGGAGAAGGCCGCCGCGCGCGGAATGTTACGCGCGGTAGGCATGGGCGACGACGATTTCGCCAAACCACAGATCGGCGTCGCCTCGTCGTGGAACGAGATCACGCCGTGCAACCTGTCGCTGGACCGGCTGGCCAAGGCGGTAAAGGACGGCGTGCACGCCGCGGGCGGATATCCGCTGGAGTTCGGCACCATCTCGGTCTCCGACGGCATCTCGATGGGCCACGAGGGGATGCACTTCTCGCTGGTCTCCCGCGAGGTGATCGCCGACAGCGTCGAGACCGTGATGCAGGCGGAGCGCCTCGACGGGTCGGTGCTGCTGGCCGGTTGCGACAAGTCCCTGCCGGGCATGCTGATGGCCGCGGCCCGGCTGGATCTGGCCGCCGTGTTTCTCTATGCGGGTTCGATCCTGCCGGGTATCGCCAAGATGACCGACGGCACCGAGCGTGAGGTGACGATCATCGACGCGTTCGAGGCGGTAGGCGCATGCGCGCGGGGGCTGATGCCCCGCGAGGACGTCGACGCGATCGAACGCGCGATCTGCCCCGGTGAGGGTGCCTGCGGCGGGATGTACACCGCGAACACGATGGCCTCCGCGGCCGAGGCGCTCGGCATGTCACTGCCGGGTTCCGCGGCGCCCCCGGCCACCGACCGCCGCCGCGACGGGTTCGCCCGCCGGTCCGGGCAGGCGGTCGTCGAGTTGCTGCGACGCGGCATCACCGCGCGCGACATCCTCACCAAGGAGGCGTTCGAGAACGCGATCGCGGTGGTGATGGCGTTCGGCGGCTCGACCAACGCGGTGCTGCATCTGCTGGCCATCGCCCACGAGGCCGGCGTCAAGCTGTCACTCGACGACTTCACCCGGGTCGGGGCCAAGGTGCCGCACCTGGCCGACGTGAAACCCTTCGGCCGTCACGTGATGACCGACGTCGACCACATCGGCGGCGTGCCTGTGGTGATGAAGGCACTGCTGGACGCGGGGCTGCTGCACGGGGACTGTCTGACCGTCACCGGTCAGACCATGGCGCAGAACCTCGCCCACATCGCACCGCCCGATCCCGACGGCAAGGTGCTGCGCGCGCTGTCCGATCCGATCCACCCCACCGGCGGCATCACGATCCTGCACGGTTCGCTGGCCCCGGAGGGCGCCGTGGTGAAGTCCGCCGGTTTCGACTCCGACGTCTTCGAAGGCACCGCAAGGGTTTTCGAGCGCGAGCGGGCTGCGCTGGACGCTTTGGAGGACGGCACGATTCAAGCGGGCGACGTCGTCGTCATCCGCTACGAGGGCCCCAAGGGCGGCCCGGGCATGCGGGAGATGCTCGCGATCACCGGCGCCATCAAGGGCGCCGGGCTGGGCAAGGACGTGCTGCTGATGACCGACGGCCGATTCTCCGGCGGCACCACGGGGTTGTGTGTCGGCCACATCGCCCCGGAGGCCGTCGACGGCGGGCCGATCGCATTCCTGCGCGACGGCGACCGGGTCCGGTTGGACGTGGGCAAGGGCACGCTCGACGTGCTCGTCGACGCAGCCGAGTTCGACGCGCGCAAGGCGGGTTTCGAACCACTGCCGCCGCGCTACACCACCGGGGTGCTGGCCAAGTACACCAAGCTGGTGGGTTCGGCGGCGGTCGGCGCGGTCT